>NZ_JANIET010000001.1:3103790-3455685 GCF_024506435.1 Pantoea trifolii
AAGCCCCGGCCGAAGAATCTGGGCGATCTCAAAGGCCGCCTGATTGTGCAGTCCGGTTCGGCATATCTGTCAACTTTACGTTCCGCCAAAGCTGACAGCTATCCCGATCTCGACTGGGCTATCTCCACCGATCAGGGCCAGAAAGCGCTGCTTGAAGCGGTTGCCGACGGCAAACTCGATTATACGGTGGGCGATTCGGTCACCATCGGCCTGCTACAGCGCATTCATCCGCAGCTGGCGGTGGCATTTGATGTGACCGATGAAGAGCCGGTAACCTGGTATTTGCCGCGTAACGATGACGACAGCCTGAGCGCTGCGATGCTCGACTTCTACAGCCAGATGGGCGAGGAAGGCACCATGGCGCGGCTGGAAGAGAAGTATCTCGGCCACGTTGGCACCTTTGACTACGTTGATACCCGCACCTTCCTGCGCGCCATTGATAACACGCTGCCGGATATCAAACCGCTGTTTGAGAAATATTCTGCCAGCATGGATTGGCGTTTACTGGCGGCGATCTCTTATCAGGAATCGCACTGGAATCCGCAGGCTACGTCGCCAACCGGCGTACGCGGCATGATGATGTTGACGCGCAATACCGCCGATAGCCTCGACGTTGACGATCGCCTCGATCCCGAACAGAGCATTCGCGGCGGCAGCGAATATCTCAAGCGCATGATGGAGAAAGTGCCGGAGACCATTCCGGAAGAGGAACGTATCTGGTTCGCGCTGGCGGCATATAACATGGGCTACGCGCACATGCTGGACGTGCGCAAGCTGACGGCAAAACAGGGCGGCAATCCGGACAGCTGGGCCGATGTGAAGCTGCGTCTGCCAATGCTCAGTCAGAAGCGCTACTACACGCAAACCACTTACGGCTATGCGCGCGGCCACGAAGCCTATAACTACGTTGAGAACATCCGTAAGTATCAGATCAGTTTGGTGGGATATTTGCAGGAGCAGGAGAAGCGTTTAGCGCAGCAGTCGGCGCTGGAAGCGGAATTAGGCGCCGGTTACCCGGCGGTCGAACCGAAAATTGCGATGAATTAACCGGTGCGCTGCGCCTGACGCAGCGCCTTCTTCTGCTCGCGACGCATGCGGAAGAAGTCACTCAGCATCCCGGCACACTCTTCCGCCAGCACGCCGCAATCAATCTGAATTTGATGATTCATGCCGGGATGACCAATCACATCCAGCAGTGAACCGGCCGCGCCGGTTTTCTCATCTTTAGCGCCATACACCAGCCGCGTGATGCGGCTGTGCACCATCGCACCGGCGCACATCACGCAGGGTTCCAGCGTGACGTACAGCGTGGTATCCAGCAGACGATAGTTTTCCAGTACTTTGCCGCCCTGGCGCAGCGCCATGATCTCGGCATGTGCGGTAGGATCGTGCTGACCAATCGGCCGATTCCAGCCTTCGCCAATCACCTTGTCACCCTGCACCAGCACCGCACCAACCGGCACTTCGCCCTGCTCCCACGCGCGCTTCGCCAGTTCCAGCGCATAACGCATCCAATATTCATCAGTTTGTGGGTTCACCGGGCAGCTCCTGCGGACATTTAAGGCGGCGCATTATAGCGATGCTGCTGCCGGAATCGAAGCGTTATTCCAGCTGTTGCAGCTCACCGCTTGGCGTGACGCGCCAGCGGTGCTGACAGAAGAACAGCAGCGGGTTGTCCTGTTTGCTGTCGCTGTAGCCGCTATACAGTTGCAGCGGCGTGCCGATTTTCTCCTCCAGCTGCGCCACCTTTTCATGGCCGAGGCAGCGCATTGACAGCAAACGTCCGCCACGGCCCGGTTTCATCTGGCTAGCGATCAACTGCACGCGCGGTAAGAAGGCCGAATCGAAATAGACTTGCTCCACCAGCGACTGCGGCGAACCGGTAATCAGCCAGACATCGGCATCGTTACTGCTGAGGTAGTCGGTAAGCCGCTGCTGCACCACCGGAAATGCGGTAACACGCTGGCGGAACCACTCGGCGAATTCAGCCTCACGCTGGCGCAGACGTGTTTCGCTGTGGCCGAAAGTGATCGCCCACAGTAATAAACTCATCGGCCAGCGTGCGGCGCGGCCTTTGAACAACATGCCGAGACCGATCACCGGCAACAGCGGCACCACCAGCAGCAGATTGATCGGCTGACGTCGCAGCAGATAGCGCATAAAGGTGCCAAACATGTCTTGCTGATGTAGCGTGCCATCGAGATCGAAAAACACCACGCGTCGTTGTGTACCCTTTGTCAAACAGCACTCCTTCTCTATCCTTCGCGGTTTCTGCACTACAGTGTAGCCAGCTTCGGCGTTCGAGGCGAAAGCTGCTATTTTTAATTCCAATGACTACAATGCCATTTGAATAGTTTATTCTTCGCGTTTACGCGCTGTTTGCGGATAAAGGAATTAAGGATCGAACCATGAGTTCATTGCTGCGCATTCGTCAGCTCTACCCGCGACTGGCGCTAAATGAGCGTCGGCTGGCGGATTTTTTGCTGTCGCAGCCGGATCGTGCACGGCATCTCAGTTCACAAAAACTTGCCGAGGAATCGGGCGTTAGCCAATCCAGCGTGGTGAAGTTCGCCCAGAAGCTCGGCTATAAAGGCTTTCCGGCGCTAAAGCTGGCGCTGAGCGAGTCGATGGCCGATCGCGATGCGATTACCGTGCATAACCATATTCTCAGCGACGATCCGCTGAAAGTGGTTGGCGAAAAGTTGCTGACCGAGAAGATCTCGGCGATCCGCGCCACGCTGGATATCAACAGCGAAGAGAAGCTGCTGCTAACCTTGCAGCTGCTGAAAAACGCTAATCGTATTTTGCTGGTCGGCATCGGTGCGTCCGGTTTAGTGGCGAAAGATTTTTCGTGGAAGCTGATGAAGATCGGCATCAATGCGGTGGCGGAACAGGATATGCACGCCTTGCTCGCCAGCGTGCAAGCAATGGCGCCAGGCGATGTGCTGCTGGCGATCTCCTATACAGGCGAACGCCGCGAAATCAATCTGGCGGCGCAGGAAGCCGCGCAGGTCGGTGCCGATGTGCTGGCTTTCACCGGTTTTACGCCGAATGCCCTGCAGCAATGCGCCACGGTTTGCCTCTACACCGTGGCGGAAGAGCAAAGCACGCGTAGCGCGGCGATCTCGTCGACCAGCGCGCAGCTGGCGCTGACCGATTTGCTGTTTATGGCGCTGGTACAAAACGATCCCGAACGCGCCTCCAGCCACATTCGCCACAGCGAAGAGTTGGTGAAAAAGCTGGTCTGATGAGATCAGGCGCGTATAATACCCGCGCCTTTTCTGCTGTTATTGGACTTCCGCTATGGCCCTGCTCATCACCACTAAATGCATCAATTGCGATATGTGCGAACCTGAATGCCCAAACCAGGCAATCAGCTTAGGCGATGCGATCTATGAGATTGATGTCGACCGCTGCACCGAGTGCGTGGGCCATTATGATGTGCCGACCTGCCAAAGCGTCTGCCCGATTGATAACACCATTATTCTCGATCCACAGCACCCGGAAAGCCGCGAGGCGCTGTGGGAGAAGTTCGTGGTGTTGCACCCTTAGTTCTCGATAATCACCGTTGCGCAGGCGTAATGGCGTTCATCCGCTAACGTCACATGCACGTGCTTCACGCCGAGCTGGCTGGCAATCACTTTGGCCTGCTCAAAGAAACGTAATCCCGGCTTGCCCAGCGCATCGTTGTAGACTTCGAACTGATTGAACGCCAGCCCACCGCGAATGCCGGTGCCGAAGGCTTTTGCTGCCGCCTCTTTCACCGCAAACCGTTTGGCAAGAAAGCGCACCGGTTGCTGGTGCGCCTGATATTGTTGCCACTCGGCTTCGCTTAATACGCGGCGCGCCAGACGGTCGCCGGAGCGCTCAATGACGCCCGCAATGCGCTCGATCTCTACGATATCGCTGCCGAGTCCGAGAATGGCCATTAGCGACGCGCTTCCCGTATCAGCTGCTTCATTTCGCTGACCGCATCTGCCAGACCGCTGAACAGCGCACGACCAATAATCGCATGGCCGATATTCAGCTCGTGCATTTCCGGCAGTTCAGCAATCGGCTGCACGTTGTGGTAGGTCAAACCGTGGCCGGCATTCACTTTCAGGCCAAGGCTGGCGGCGAAAGTCGCGGCTTTACGAATGCGTGACAGCTCTGCCTGGCGCGCGAGACCTTCGGGCGCTTCGGCATAGGCGCCGGTATGAATTTCGATGTAAGGCGCGCCGCTGGCAACCGCTGCTTCAATCTGGCGGTGATCGGCATCAATAAATAACGAAACCAGAATGCCGGCATCGCTCAACAGGCGCACCGCAGCATTGATTTTATCCTGCTGGCCCGCCACATCCAGCCCGCCTTCGGTCGTCACTTCCTGACGCTTTTCCGGCACCAGACAAACAAAGTGCGGCTTGATTTCGCAGGCAATGTCGATCATCTCGTCAGTGACCGCCATCTCCAGATTCATGCGCGTCTGGATGGTGTCACGCAGAATGCGCACATCGCGATCGGTGATGTGGCGGCGATCTTCACGCAGATGCACGGTAATGCCGTCGGCGCCGGCCTGCTCAGCTACAAACGCGGCCTGCACCGGATCGGGATAGTTTGTGCCACGTGCATTACGTACGGTGGCAATGTGGTCAATGTTGACGCCTAACAGCAACTCAGCCATGACAATCCTTAAATGTGTTCAGTGTGTTTGCAGTGTACCGCGCTGAATATATCAGGCGGTACGACCAGCGCTAGCCGTTTGCCACATCGGGTTTCTTTTTTGGCACAAACTGGCGAAACAGTTCCTGACTCTTCAGCGGCTTACCGCCAAGATAGGGCTTCAGCGCCATACGCGTAAAGCGTTTGGCGGCGCGCAATGTATCGGCATCGGGGAATTCGCGTTCCCACAACGCCCGCAGTTGGCGGCCGGTAAAGCTGCGCTGATTGACCACCAAACTGGCGATAAAGCCCTTCTCTTCGCGGTAGCTGTAGGTCATGCCGTCAGCGACCTCTTCGCCACTGCCGGCACAATGCAGAAAATCCACGCCGTAGCCGAGATGCCCAAGCAGCGCCAGCTCAAAGCGGCGTAGTGCCGGTTCAGGCGAGCCGTTGCCTGCCGCCAGCGTTTGGATGCAATTCAGGTAATCGAAGAACATGTCAGAGAAGGGAATTTGCTGCTCCAGCACGCGCGATAGCAGCTCGTTGACGTAGAGTCCGCAATAGAGCGTGATGCCGCTGAGCGGCAATGCCAGCGAAACGGCTTCGGCACTGCGCAGCGTTTTGACGTCACCGCGTCCACCCCAGCGCACCAGCAATGGCGTAAAGGGTTGCAGTGCACCTTTTAATTGAGAGCGGCGCGAGCGGGCGCCTTTGGCAAGGACGCGGACGCGCCCTTCACTTTCGCTGAACAGATCGAGGAGCAGGCTGGTTTCGCTGTAAGGGCGACTGTGCAGCACAAAGGCGCGTTGCCAGCCTTCCATCAATTAACCTTCGTCAGAGTAACCTAAGCTGCGCAGCGCACGTTCATCGTCCGCCCAGCCAGATTTCACTTTAACCCACAGTTCGAGATGCACTTTCGCTTCAAACATCTCTTCCATGTCTTTACGCGATTCAATGCCGATGGTTTTGATCTTGGCGCCTTTATTGCCGATGACCATCTTCTTCTGGCCTTCGCGCTCAACGAGGATCAAGCCATTGATGTCGTAACCGCCGCGATCGTTAGACACAAACTGCTCAATTTCTACAGTAACGGAGTAAGGCAGCTCAGCACCAAGGAAGCGCATCAATTTTTCACGGATGATCTCAGACGCCATAAAGCGCTGTGAGCGGTCAGTGACATAATCTTCCGGGAAATGGTGCTCAGATTTTGGCAGGCATTTGCGCGCAATTGCTGCAATAGCATCAACGTTTTTGCCGCTTTCCGCAGAGATCGGTACGATTTCGAGGAAGTTCATCTGCTGGCTGAGGAACTGAAGATGCGGCAACAGAATGCTCTTGTCCTGAATGTTGTCGACTTTATTGATCGCCAATACCACAGGAACTTTGTTATCACGCAGCTTGTTGAGCACCATCTCGTCGTCTGGTGTCCAGCGCGTGCCTTCAACTACAAAAATCACCAGCTCAACGTCACCGATGGAGCTACTGGCGGCACGGTTCATCAGGCGGTTGATCGCCCGCTTCTCTTCCATGTGCAGCCCTGGCGTATCTACGTAGATCGCCTGATAAGCGCCTTCGGTGTGGATGCCCATGATGCGGTGACGCGTGGTTTGCGGCTTGCGTGAAGTGATCGACACTTTCTGCCCCAGCAACTGGTTCAGCAAAGTGGATTTACCGACGTTTGGTCGGCCTACAATCGCGATAAAGCCGCTATATGTTTCGAGTTCGCTCATTCGAGTCCTGACTTGGGCAGCGTCGCTGTCGACGCTGCGATGTGACTATTTATTCGAGGCCAAGCTTAATTAACGCCTGTTCGGCGGCTGCTTGCTCGGCTTTACGGCGGCTGGAGCCAATGCCCACCACCGGTTCTGCCATGCCACTCACCTGACAGTGAATGGTGAATTCCTGATCGTGGGCTTCGCCACGCACCTGCACCACCAAATACGATGGCAGTGGCAGATGACGTCCCTGCAAATACTCCTGCAGGCGCGTTTTCGGATCTTTTTGTTTATCGCCCGGACTGATCTGTTCCAGTCGCGAGTGATACCAGTCGAGAATTAACTTTTCGACGGTTTGAATGCTGCTGTCGAGGAAAATGCCGCCGATCAAGGCTTCAACGGTATCCGCGAGGATCGATTCGCGACGGAAACCGCCGCTTTTCAGCTCGCCCGGACCGAGGCGTAAACATTCGCCAAGGTCGAACTCGCGCGCCATCTCCGCCAGCGTATTGCCGCGCACCAAGGTGGCACGCATGCGGCTCATGTCGCCTTCGTCCACGCGCGGGAAGCGGTGATAGAGCGCATTGGCGATCACGTAGCTGAGAATAGAATCGCCAAGAAATTCAAGACGTTCATTGTGTTTGCTGCTGGCGCTACGGTGCGTCAGTGCCTGCTGCAATAAATCCGGATGAGTAAAAGTGTAGCCCAGTTTGCGCTGCAGCTTGTTAATGACGATGGGGTTCATGCTATTCCAGTTGTTCTGTGCGTCTATCACTGCATACGAAACAGGGCTGAGGTTCCAACCTGTTCTGTTTGGTGTGCACTGGCCTCCCGAAAGAGAGGCCAACCTTTTTTGAAGCTAATTAGTGAATCCCACCAATGCGGCTAAAGCGCACGCCGGTCGGCCACTGTCCTTCTTGTTTTTCGAAGCTCATCCAGATAGCCACCGCTTTGCCGACCAGATTCTTCTCGGGCACAAAGCCCCAGTAGCGGCTGTCGGCGCTGTTATCGCGGTTATCGCCCATCATGAAATACTGCCCTTGCGGCACAATCCAGGTCGATTGCGGCTGGCCCGGCTGCTGATAATACATGCTTGCCTGACTTTGCGCTTCGTTTACCAGCAAGATATCGTGCGTTACGTTGCCCAATGTCTCTTTACGGGTGCCGAGACGCAGGCCGCCCTTCATGGTTTCGCCCTGCGGCGCCTGGAAGAAGCCGTTGCCGGTTTCATTGCCATCAAAGCCGCTGAAGGTCTGAATGAAGTTGCTTGGCTCAACGTTAGTGTAAGTCACCGGCAGCGCCGTGTCGCAATTGCCGCTGCTGCAACCCGGATTGATGGTCAGGGTTTTGCTGTAAGGATCAAACACCACTTTGTCGCCCGGCAAGCCAATCACGCGCTTGATGTAATCCACGCTGGGATCTTTCGGGTATTTGAATACCGCGACATCACCGCGCTGCGGATGGCCAGTTGGGATCAGCGTGGTTTGGGTAATCGGATCTTTAATGCCGTAAGCAAACTTCTCCACGAGGATGAAGTCGCCAATCAGCAGCGTTGGCATCATTGAGCCCGATGGAATCTGGAACGGCTCAAAAATAAACGAACGTACGATCAATACCACCGCCAGCACCGGGAACACCGATGCGGTGGTTTCTACCCAACCCGGCTGCGCCGCTACTTTCGCCAGCGTTTTACTGTCGAGTGCGTTGCCAGCCTGCGCTTGCGCAGCAGCCTGCTTCGCACGACGCGCCGGTGCCCATTTAAAGCGATCGATACACCAGATAACGCCAGTGATCAGTGTGGCGATCACTAAAACCAGGGCGAACATGTTAGCCATTAAAAATCCTTATTTGCTGTCTTTACCGACATGCAGAATGGCAAGGAATGCTTCCTGCGGCAGCTCAACGTTGCCGACCTGCTTCATTCGCTTCTTACCGTCTTTCTGCTTCTGCAACAGTTTCTTCTTACGGCTCACGTCACCGCCATAGCATTTCGCCAGGACGTTTTTACGCAGCTGTTTTACCGTTGAGCGAGCGATAATGTGGTTGCCGATTGCCGCCTGAATCGCAATATCAAACTGCTGACGTGGGATCAGATCTTTCATCTTCTCCACCAGATCGCGGCCACGATATTGTGAGTTATCACGGTGAGTAATCAGCGCCAGCGCATCAACACGTTCTGAGTTAATCATCACGTCGACACGCACCATGTCAGAGGTCTGGAAACGTTTGAAGTTATAATCCAGCGAGGCATAACCGCGCGAGGTTGATTTCAGACGGTCAAAGAAGTCGAGAACCACTTCTGCCATCGGAATCTCATACGTCAGCGCAACCTGCTTGCCGTGGTAAACCATGTTGGTTTGCACGCCACGTTTTTCGATACACAGCGTAATGACGTTGCCGAGGAACTCCTGCGGCAGCAGCATGTGACACTCCGCAATCGGCTCACGCAGCTCAGCAATATTGTTCAGCGGTGGCAGCTTCGACGGGCTATCAACGTAGATAGTTTCGCCGTCGGTGGTTTCCACTTCATACACGACGGTTGGCGCGGTGGTGATCAGATCCAGATCGTATTCACGCTCCAGACGCTCCTGAATGATCTCCATGTGCAGCAGACCGAGGAAGCCGATGCGGAAACCGAAGCCCAGCGCCGTTGAGCTCTCTGGTTCGTAGAACAGTGACGCATCGTTGAGGCTCAATTTGCCAAGCGCATCACGGAACGCTTCATAGTCGTCAGAGCTGATCGGGAACAGACCGGCGTAAACTTGTGGCTTCACTTTCTTGAAGCCTGGCAACACGTTCTCCGCCGGATTGCGCTGCAAGGTCAGGGTATCGCCCACTGGCGCGCCGAGGATGTCTTTAATCGCACACACCAGCCAGCCTACTTCACCGCAGTTCAGTTCATTGCGATCAACACGCTTCGGCGTGAAGATGCCGAGACGGTCAGCGTTGTAGCTTTGACCGGAGCTCATGACTTTAACTTTGTCGCCTTTGCGCAGCGTGCCGTTCTTAATACGAATCAGCGATACCACACCCAGGTAGTTATCGAACCAGGAATCGATGATCAGCGCCTGCAGCGGACCTTCCGGATCACCTTCTGGCGGCGGGATGTCACGCACCAGACGTTCCAGCACGTCGGGCACGCCGACGCCGGTTTTCGCCGAGCAACGCACCGCATCGGTCGCGTCAATGCCGACGATATCTTCAATCTCTTCCGCTACGCGCTCTGGATCGGCGGCAGGCAGGTCGATTTTGTTCAGTACCGGTACCACTTCCAGATCCATTTCCATTGCGGTGTAGCAGTTTGCCAGCGTCTGCGCTTCAACGCCCTGCCCTGCATCGACCACCAGCAATGCTCCTTCACACGCCGCCAGCGAGCGGGAAACTTCATAGGAGAAGTCAACGTGACCGGGAGTATCGATAAAATTGAGCTGGTAAGTTTCACCGTTCAGCGCTTTGTAATCGAGCGTCACGCTCTGCGCTTTAATGGTAATGCCGCGCTCACGTTCCAGATCCATGGAGTCCAGAACCTGCGCCGCCATCTCACGATCGCTCAGGCCACCACAAATTTGAATCAAACGGTCAGAGAGCGTTGATTTGCCGTGGTCAATGTGAGCGATGATGGAGAAATTTCGTATGTGCTTCATTTATATGAATATCTTCACGTAGAAAATCAGTGGGAAACTTGAGCACGGACACATTCAGGAAAGTGAGCTTTACCCGGAACCCTGTCGGCCTCATTAATGACGACGCATATTACACTGTTAACGCCGCGCGTTAAAGAATGGAACTGTGGGGAATCGCAACAGATTTCAGCGGTTAAGCCGATTGAGAAAGGCCGCATCAAATGCGGCCTGGACGGGGATCACGCTTCGCTTTCCACGCGCAACGCATCAGGCGGTAACGCAACGCTAAGAATCACCGGCTGGAAAGCCTCGCGATCGCCGAAGAGTTTGGATACACCTTTAGCTACGATAAAGCCGCCAATGCCGCCTAAGAGCGCGCCACAGGCCGCAGCCAGATCGCTGGCAAACAGCATCTGAAAGATGCCCGCCACTAAAAACAGGCCAAACAGCGGCGTCATGTAAACCAGCAAAGCGGAACCCAACAAGCTGCTTTCGCGGATGCCTAACTCGATGCGCTGGCCGGGTTGCAACGGCTCCGCACTGGCGATAGTCATCACGTGGGCATTTTTCGGCCCCAGCTGATTAAGCGCGTGGCTGCCGCAGCCTTTACGCGCTGAGCAGCTGTTACAAGACGTTTTCGCTTCCGTGTGCAGGGTGGCAATGCCTTCTTTCCACGCCACCACGGTGGCCCATTCTCTCATCATTTTGGTGAACCCGAATCTATGCTGTCCGCAATACGTTTAGCAGTGGCTGGCGGTAACTCGCCCACCACCGTGATTTCGTTATTATTGCGTACTTCTGTCTGCACCGTACGACGCCCAGTGCGCAATGCCTGCACGCTGCTGCTTTTATCGGCTGGCGTAACGTTGATGGCGAAGCTAAACAGACCATCGCTGTACAGGCGCGATTCGACAGTTTTATTCATCGATGGGATATCGCGGCGACTTTGTGAGATCAGTTTCATGCCCGCCGGGAGCCAGCCAGGCTGCCAGCTGAGTTCAACTTTGTCGCCCGCCGGTAAAGACAACGATGGCGGCAAGTTGGCCTTCTCCAGCCCTTGCATCAAGTTGCGCACGCCTTCATCGACGGCAAAGCTGATGACGCGGAACTGCTCCAGCGTTTCACCATCACGATCGAGCAGATCGATGCGCAGCGGCAATTTGGTATCCACATCCAGCCACACGACATAGCTGTAGCGCGTGCCATCACGTGACACGATGCGCACCACTTCGCACATTTGATCGGCCATGCGCGAGCGACCAACAGGAATGAAATCATAGGCTTCACCCAAACGGGAGAAGTCGGCGAACATCAAACCGGGTAACGCATCGATGATGTGATTGCCCGGCAGCGAGAAGGGATCTAATCCCGGCTCGAAATAGCTGATGTCGTTTCCACGCTGGATCACTTCACGGCGCGGCCCGTCCATCTGCAACAGTTGGGCGAAGATACGATTGTCGATAACCGCGTGGCGATAACGCAGGGATTCAATGCCGAGACGCGAGACATTGATGTAGGCAAATTCGTAGTTGAGGTTCTGGCTTGCCTGCTCCATCTGTTGTAACAACACCCCGGACGCAGAGGTCTGCGCCGAGGCGATAGATGAGCAAAACAGGCTGCCTGCCAGCAGGCTAACGGCACACCAAAGCTGCTTCATTACTGCTGCTGAGTTCCTAACGACTGATTTCCGGGAACATTAGCCTGAGCCTGTTGCGGATCGTTTTTCTCAAACTGAACCTGATCGGCATGCAGACGACGTTGCAGTTCATAATCCTGTAGCATGGCATTGACGCGACGACGCTGCTCCTGCACCTGCTGATTAGAGCTGTTGGTGTCAAAGGCTTCAGAAGGCACGCCTAAGCTAACCGGAGAAGCTTTACCCATCATCGGCAAGGTATTGAATGCCGGTGAATCGGACGCTTCAGTCGCGCTGCCGGTGGGTGAACTGTTGTAGTGCTGAACACCGACAATCACCGCCAGTGAAACACAAGCAGCAACACCGACTTGCGTCAGCTGTGCCGCCCAACTGCCACCGCGACGCCAGAACGGCATCTTCTCGTAACGTGACGGCTCAGGCTGCGCTTCAGGGATCAGCGGAGTGACTTTGCGTGCCGGCTCGTTTTCGATGGCCGCAGCCACACGTGCGGAGATATCAAAATGCAGCACTTCTCCGATATCACCTCGTAAGGTGTCGCGGATGAGATGGTAGCTTTCCCAGCTTTGCTGAAGATCCGCATCCTTAGATAACGACGCCAACAGCTCGTTATCTAATGTTTCACCATCCATTAAAGCGGAAAGTTTTTCTTTCTGCATGCCTTGGTACCCTTCCAGTAGCCGTTATCACTGACGTTGGATAAGCGGTTGAACTTTATTATCAATAGCCTCTCGTGCACGGAAGATACGCGAACGTACGGTACCGACCGGACAATCCATGATGACGGCAATCTCTTCGTAACTCAGGCCATCCAATTCCCTGAGGGTAATGGCCATGCGAAGATCTTCGGGAAGCGCCTCAATGGTACGAAAGACGATTTGTTTCAGTTCCTCAGACAACATTAAGTTCTCAGGGTTCGAAATTTCTTTCAGTGCACCTGCACTTTCGAAATTTTCCGCATCAATTGCATCCACGTCACTGGATGGCGGACGTCGCCCCTGAGCAACCAGATAATTTTTCGCTGTATTGACCGCGATGCGGTACAGCCATGTATAAAAGGCGCTGTCGCCACGGAACGATTCCAGTGCGCGATACGCTTTAATAAAGGATTCCTGAACCACATCAGGCACATCGCCTGACGGAACATAGCGTGAAACCAGGCTCGCCACTTTATGCTGGTATCGAATCACCAGTAAATTAAAGGACTTTTGATCTCCCTTCTGAACCCGCTCAACGAGAACCTGATCCGTTAACTGCTCGCTCATCCGAGGTAATATCTCCCCAAAACTTTTTTATGCGTAAGTGAACTGCCAGCACATCTCATTGTTCTGAGCAAGCATGCGCTTAGAGTGACCTAATGGTCTGAAGTTCACTACGACCAGAATTTTTCCGTATCGGAACCACGACATCATTGTTGTTGATTGTCTTTCAGTGTAGCGACTTGCCACGCTGGTGGTGTCTTTTGCGGCACCGATAATCGCTGGCAGAGTACCTTATGACGCCGTCATTTTCACCTTTATTACCTGAATTTTCAGAGTGTTTGATATAAAAAACACATTGTGCGCAATTTCAGAGTTAACTTACTGAATTCACGTTATTATCTTCCTTTGCTGAATAATTTTTCCGCGCAATTTGTTCAAAATACTTCACAGCATCCCCATCCGGGCTTATGCTCAAGCCACCTTTTGTTTAGTAAATTAAACACCATGACTTCTCTCCCGGAATATCAGTGTGATGTCCTCATCGTCGGCAGCGGTGCGGCAGGTTTATCGTTAGCGCTGCGCTTAGCGCCGCATTATCAGGTTACCGTGCTGAGTAAAGCGCAGGTGAATGAGGGCTCAACGCTGTATGCGCAGGGCGGGATTGCGGCGGTGTTTGACGAAACAGACAGCATCGAATCACACGTTGAAGACACGCTGGTTGCTGGCGCAGGCTTATGCGACCGCGATACGGTGAGCTTTATCGCCAGCAACGCGCGTCACTGCGTACAGTGGCTGATTGATAACGGCGTCGCCTTCGACAAAGAGCCGCAGGCTGATGGCGAAGCGCGTTATCACCTTACGCGCGAAGGTGGACACAGTCATCGCCGCATTCTGCACAGCGCCGATGCCACCGGCCGCGCGGTAGAAACCACGCTGGTAAGCCAGGCGTTGAGCCATCCGAATATCCGCATTATCGAGCGTACCAATGCGGTGGATTTAATTCTCTCCGATAAGCTTGGCCTGCCCGGCAAGCGTCGCGTGGTTGGCGCGTGGATCTGGAATCGCAAGCGTGAACAGGTGGAAACCTGTCGCGCGCGCGCCGTAGTGTTAGCCACTGGCGGCGCAGCGAAAGTCTATCAGTACACCACCAATCCGGACGTAGCGTCTGGCGATGGCATTGCCATGGCATGGCGCGCCGGTTGCCGCGTGGCGAACCTCGAATTCAATCAATTCCATCCCACCTGTTTATTTCATCCGCAGGCGCAAAACTTCCTGCTGACCGAAGCACTGCGCGGTGAAGGCGCCTGGCTGTTGCGTCCTGACGGTACGCGCTTTATGCCTGACTTTGATGAGCGTGCCGAGCTGGCGCCGCGCGATATTGTGGCGCGCGCCATCGATCATGAGATGAAACGGCTGGGCGTCGATTGTATGTATCTCGACATTAGCCACCAGCCGGAAAGCTTTGTGCGCGCGCACTTCCCGATGATTTACGAAAAGTTGCTGACCTTCGGCCTCGATCTCACCAAACAGCCGATCCCAATTGTGCCAGCCGCGCATTACACCTGCGGCGGCGTGATGGTCGATCGGCAAGGCCGCACTGACGTAGAAGGGCTGTATGCGATAGGCGAAGTGAGCTACACCGGCTTACATGGCGCAAACCGTATGGCGTCTAACTCCTTGCTCGAGTGCCTTGTTTACGGTTGGTCAGCGGCTGAAGATATGATCGCACGCTTGCCAGACGTCGCGGCGGTAGAACATCTGCCCGCGTGGGACGAAAGCCGCGTTGATGATGCCGATGAACGCGTAGTGATCCAGCATAACTGGCATGAACTGCGGCTATTCATGTGGGATTACGTGGGCATTGTGCGCACCACTAAGCGTCTGGAGCGCGCACTGCGGCGCATTAATTTGCTGCAACAGGAGATCGACGAGTACTACGCGCACTTCCGTCTCTCTAACAATTTGCTCGAGCTGCGCAATCTGGTGCAGGTCGCCGAACTGATGGTGCGCTGTGCGCTGGAGCGTAAGGAGAGCCGAGGGCTGCACTTTACCCTCGACAATCCCGATTTGCTGGATGAAGCGTTACCAACCATCCTGCAGCCCGAAGTTAGCGGAATAGGTAAAAGTCTTTCACGAGGCTGAGCCAGTCGGCTGAATAGCTTTTATCTTCATCACGAATGGCGAGACGTTCCAGCAACGTTTCGCCGGCGGAGGGCGAAAAGCCCAATACCACGCGATTCGGCGGGCGCTGCGCATAGGCGGCGACATCGTAGCGATAACGCAGATGCCAGCCATCCGCCAGCGCCAGTGAAATCAATGCTTCGCCCGCTTCAGCCGGCAGCACCACACAAAATAGCCCTTCCTCTTCAATCAACTGGGCGGCACAGCGCAGCAGCGTGAGATGGTCGAGTGTGGCGGTGCTGCGTGCGGTATCACGCGCGACACTGCCTGTTGCCATGCCGGGCGCAAAAAACGGCGGGTTGCTAACGATGAGCGAAAAGCGTTTTTCACACTGCTCGCTCCAGCTGACAATATCCTGATGGTGCACATGAATGCGATTTGCCCACGGCGAGGCCTGCATATTTTCCTGCGCCTGTTGCGCCGCACTGGCTTCCAGTTCGACCGCATCAATCTCTACCGAATCGGGCGTGCGTTGCGCCAGCATCAGCGCTATCAACCCGCTGCCGCAGCCAATATCGAGGATACGACGCGCACCTGCCACTGGCGCCCAGGCCCCGATTAACACGCCATCGGTGCCGACTTTCATCGCACAGCGATCGTGCGCCACGAAAAATTGCTTAAAGGTAAAACCATCTTTTCTTAACGTCGGCCGCACCTGCGGCTGGTCCTGAGACATACTTCACTACCATTGAATTTTTTACTGCCGGAAGTGTAACGTGGTGGCGATGGGAATTCACCTGCGCCTGTAATACCTACACAAACAGATGAAGATTATATTCGTTCTGTCTATAATCAGCGCCCCAAACTGAGGTAGACCATGACCGTAACCACATTCTCCGAACTCGAACTCGACGAAAGCCTGCTACAAGCTTTGCAGGAAAAAGGCTTTACTCGCCCTACTGTTATTCAGGCCGAGACCATTCCTGCCGCGCTGGAAGGCCGTGACGTTCTGGGTTCGGCTCCAACCGGGACGGGGAAAACTGCAGCGTTTTTGCTGCCCGCTTTACAGCATTTGCTCGATTTCCCGCGCAAGAAATCAGGCCCACCACGCATTCTAATCATCACCCCAACGCGCGAACTAGCGATGCAGGTTGCCGATCACGCGCGCGAACTGGCTAAACACACGCATCTGGATATCGCCACCATCACCGGTGGTGTGGCGTATATGAACCATGCCGAAGTGTTCAGCGAAAACCAGGACATCGTTGTCGCGACTACTGGCCGTTTGCTGCAGTACATCAAAGAAGAGAACTTTGACTGCCGCGCAGTAGAAACGTTGATTCTTGATGAAGCTGACCGCATGCTCGATATGGGCTTTGCGCAGGACATCGAAACCATCGCCGCAGAAACCCGCTGGCGCAAACAGACGCTGCTGTTCTCAGCGACGTTGGAAGGCGATCACATTAAAGACTTCGCCGAGCGCTTGCTCAACGAGCCGGTGTTTATTGAAGCCGACCCAAGCAAAAGCGAACGTAAAAAGATTCAGCAATGGTATTACCGCGCCGACGATCTGCAGCATAAAAACAAGCTGCTGATTCACCTGTTGAAACAGCCAGACGCCACGCGCGTCATCGTGTTTGTGCGTAAACGTGAGCGTCTGCATGAGCTGGTCACCTGGCTTCATGAAGCCGGCATTCGCACCAGCTATCTCGAAGGCGAAATGGTGCAGGTTAATCGTAACGAAGCGATCAAACGTATGAATGATGGCCGCGTTACGGTGATGATTGCCACTGACGTTGCTGCGCGCGGTATCGACATTGACGATATCTCGCACGTGATTAACTACGATTTGCCGCGCACCGCCGATACCTATCTGCACCGCATCGGCCGTACCGCGCGTGCAGGCCGTAAAGGTACCGCCATCTCGCTGGTTGAAGCGCACGATCACGTGCTGCTGGGCAAAATCACCCGTTACATCAACGAGCCGTTGAAAGCGCGTGTGATTGATGAGCTGCGTCCGGAAAGCCGTGCGCCAAGTGCTAAAGTGACGGGAAAACCGTCGAAAAAAGCCCTTGCGAAGCGTCAAGAGCGTAAAGAGAAAGAACAAGAGAAACCGCGCGTCAAACAACGCCATCGCGATACCAAAAATGTGGGTAAACGCCGCAAGCCAAGCGGTAGCGATACACCCGAGTCTGGTGCGGAATAAAACAGCACTCGCTGTAATTAATCGCCTCTTTTGAGGCGATTTTTTTGTTTTAAGCGTAGCGAAAAAGCACTTTCGCTATCAAACGCCCTCAAGCAGCTTTCTTTTAAACTCGGCCTATAAAAAAAGCCGCGCCAATCAACATTGGCGCGGCTTGTATTGCTGTGTGTCTTTTCGTCAGCGCTGCAATTACAGGCTTTCGGTGAATGTACGTGTAATCACGTCACGCTGCTGCTCTGGCGTCAGCGCGTTAAAGCGCACGGCATAGCCCGATACGCGAATGGTCAACTGCGGATATTTTTCCGGATGATTGACGGCATCTTCCAGCGTTTCGCGACGCAGCACGTTGACGTTGAGATGCTGACCACCTTCGATGCGCACCTGCGGCTTCTGCTCAAGTGGAATTTCACGGTAAGCGATTTCGCCGAGGTCGCTGATAGCAACAACCTGATCTTCTGAGAAATCGCCTTTGGCGCACAGGCAGCGCGCTTCGGCTTTATCATCGTCCAGCAGCCAGAATGAGTTCAACAGCTGTGGATTATTTGCCTGAGTAATTTGAATACCGGTAATCATAGTAGGTCTCCAGGGCTTTACGCTGTCGCAACCGGACAGCGAGGTTCATAAGGTTATGGAATGCTGTGGTATATCACTACAAGAAACCCGCCGTTTTGACCTGTATCAATTTCGTCCAGTTACTATTGCAAGCTGAAAACCTAACAACTTGATTCATAACAACTTCATTCGCTAACTTTTTACGTAAATATTCAAATTATTTTTACCCTTCTGCTGTTGAGTGCGACACGTTAAGCTAGGCGCACTATTTTGCAGGGAGTCAATGATGGCTGAGAAGCTGACCTGGCACGACGTGCTGGCTGAAGAGAAAGAGAAACCTTACTTCGTGGAAACGCTGAAAGCGGTGGCCAATGAACGCGCTGCTGGCGTAACGGTGTATCCGCCGCAGAAGGATGTGTTTAATGCCTTCCGGCTGACCGAACTGGGCGATATCAAAGTAGTGATTTTGGGCCAGGATCCTTATCACGGCCCAAATCAGGCGCATGGTCTGGCCTTTTCTGTGCTGCCCGGCGTGGCGATCCCGCCGTCATTACTGAATATGTACAAAGAGCTGGAGCAGGATATACCCGGCTTTGTGCGCCCTACGCACGGTTTTCTTGAAAGCTGGGCAACGCAAGGCGTGATGCTGTTGAACACCGTGTTAACGGTGGAAGCCAGCAAGGCCCATTCGCACGCGCGCTTCGGCTGGGAAACTTTCACTGATAACGTCATTAGCGCCATCAATCAGCATCGCGAAGGGGTGATTTTCTTGCTGTGGGGTTCGCATGCGCAGAAGAAAGGCAGCATCATTGATACGCAACGCCATCATGTATTGAAAGCGCCGCACCCTTCCCCGCTCTCCGCGCATCGCGGCTTTTTTGGCAGCAAACACTTCTCGCAGGCGAATGCGCTGCTGAACCAATCAGGCCAGTCACCGATCGATTGGATGCCGGTGCTGCCTTAAAAACAAACGGCCGCATTAAGCGGCCGTTGTTATGATAGCGACGGATTAGCCTTTGGCTTTGGTCACTGCCACCATCGCCGGACGCAGCAGGCGACCGTTGAGGGTGTAACCGCGCTGCATCACCATCAGCACGTGATTGGGTGCCATCTCTTCTGATTCCATCATCGACATCGCCTGATGAATCTCTGGATTGAATGGCACATTGGTTTCGCCAACCACTTCCACGCCAAACTTGCGCACCGCGCCCAGCAGCGACTTCAGCGTCAGCTCGATACCTTCAATCATCGAAGCCAATTCAGCGTTATCTTTGTTTGCGACTTCCAGCGCGCGCTCCAGGCTATCGATCACTGGCAGCAGCTCGTTGGCAAATTTTTCCAGCGCAAATTTATGCGCCTTTTCCACATCCATTTCAGTACGACGACGGATATTCTCGATTTCCGCCTGCGCACGCAGTTGTGCATCACGCACGCCGGTTTGCGACACGGCTAGCTCGGCTTCCAGTTGCGCGATACGCTCATCACGCGGATCCACCTCAGCGGTTGTCTCTGCGTCCACGTGCTGCTGATCCTGTTGAATTTCGTCTGAGACTTGCTCGTTTGGGGTGTTCTGTTCTTTACTACTCATGAATTTCTCCGCGTTTTGCACATTCATCTCGCTGGTTGGCTTATTATGGGGATCAGTTTGACGGTTTCAAGTAAACCCATCACATTGCCTGGCCGTTTTGGCTTATAAGGAACTCGCGCTAAATGAACAAACACTTTAACTGCATCGGGATTGTCGGCCATCCGCGCCATCCTACTGCGTTAACCACCCATGAAATGCTCTGGCGCTGGCTAACGGCAAAGGGTTATGAGGTGATTGTCGAGCAGCAGATTGCGCGCGAACTGGATTTGAAAAATGCCGAAACCGGCAGCCTTGCGGATATTGGTCAACGCGCTGATTTAGCGGTTGTAGTAGGTGGCGATGGCAACATGCTTGGTGCTGCCCGCGTGCTGGCGCGCTATGACATCAAAGTCATTGGCATTAACCGTGGCAACCTCGGTTTTCTTACCGATCTCGATCCGGACAACGCGCAGCAGCAGCTGGACGATGTGCTGCAGGGCGATTACTTCGTTGAAAGCCGCTTCCTGCTGGAGGCACAGGTGTGCAAAGAAGATTGCTCGCCGCGTATTGGAAGTGCTATCAATGAAGTGGTGCTGCATCCCGGTAAAGTCGCGCACATGATTGAATTCGAAGTCTATATTGATGAGGTGTTTGCCTTTTCACAGCGCTCCGATGGTTTGATTATCTCCACGCCAACCGGTTCAACCGCCTACTCGCTCTCGGCGGGCGGTCCCATTCTGACGCCGTCACTGGATGCCATTACGCTGGTCCCGATGTTCCCGCACACGCTCTCTGCGCGCCCGCTGGTGATTAACAGCAGCAGCACCATCCGCCTGCGTTTTTCTTCCCTGCGCAGCGATCTGGAGATCAGCTGTGACAGCCAGATTGCCTTGCCAATTCAGGAAGGTGAAGACGTTCTGATTCGCCGCAGCGCTAATCACCTCAATCTTATCCATCCAAAAAATTACAACTATTTTAATACCTTAAGTTCAAAGTTGGGTTGGTCTAAAAAATTGTTCTGAAAATCAGCACTGACTACTTTACTGTATAAAAAACCAGGATATACTGTATGTAAAACCATATCTGTTTTTACATACAGGTGATTCTATGCTGGCACAACTGACCATCAGTAACTTTGCTATCGTTCGTGAACTGGAGATCGACTTTCATCGTGGTATGACCGCGATCACGGGTGAAACCGGCGCAGGTAAATCTATCGCCATCGATGCGCTAGGCCTGTGTTTAGGCGGACGCGCTGAAGCAGATATGGTGCGTCAGGGTGCCAGTCGCGCGGATATCTGCGCCCGCTTCCAACTCAAAGCTTCGCCTTCCGCACAGCGCTGGCTGGTCGAGAATCAGCTGGATGAAGGCAATGAGTGTCTTCTGCGTCGTGTTATTAGCGCGGATGGTCGTTCGCGTGGCTTTATCAACGGCACGTCGGTGCCGCTGTCGCAGCTGCGTGAACTCGGTCAATTATTGATTCAGATTCACGGCCAGCATGCCCATCAGCTGTTGCTCAAATCCGATCACCAAAAACATCTGCTGGATGCTTATGCAGCCCACGATGATTTGCTGTCTGAAATGCGCCAGCACTATCAGCGCTGGCATCAGAGTTGTCGCGCGCTGGCGCAGCATCAGCAGCTCTCGCAAGAGCGTGAGTCCCGTCGCGAGCTGCTGCAATATCAGCTGAAAGAACTCAATGAATTTGCCCCGCAGCTGGGCGAATTTGAACAGATTGATGAAGAGTACAAACGTTTGGCGAACAGCGGCCAGTTGCTGTCCACCAGCCAGCAAGCATTGCAAATTCTCGCCGATGGTGATGACACCAACCTGCAGAGCCTGCTGTATAGCGCCCGTCACATGCTGGGTGAACTGGTGACGTTGGATAATAAAGTCAGCGGCGTGTTCAATCTGCTGGAAGAAGCCGCAATTCAGCTCAGCGAAGCCAGCGATGAATTGCGTCACTACTGTGAACGTCTGGATCTCGATCCCAATCGCCTGCATGAGCTGGAGCAACGTCTGTCACGGCAGATCGCGCTGGCGCGTAAGCATCATGTCTCACCTGAAACCTTGCCGGTGCTTTATCAGCAGCTGCTGGATGAAGCAGAACTGCTTTCGCAGCAAGAGAGCGATCAGGAAACCCTGCAATCTGAAGTCGTCGCGCACCATAAAGCCGCGCTAGCAAGTGCTGAAAATCTGCATCAATTGCGTGAACACTCTGCTCAAGAGTTGAGCCAGCTGATTACGCAAAGCATGCGCACGCTGGCGATGCCGCACGGCCAGTTTGCAATTGTGCTGGAGTTCAATGCCGATCAACTTACCGCAGATGGCGCAACGCGTATTGATTTCCGTGTCACGACTAACCCAGGCCAACCGCTCCAGCCGCTGGGTAAAGTGGCATCCGGCGGTGAGCTGTCGCGTATTGCGCTGGCGATTCAGGTGATCACCGCACAGAAAATGGAAACGCCAGCGATGATCTTCGATGAAGTGGATGTCGGTATCAGCGGCCCAACCGCCGCAGTTGTAGGCCAAATGCTGCGTCAGCTGGGTGAGTCAACCCAGGTGATGTGTGTGACGCACCTGCCGCAGGTTGCTGGCTGCGGTCATCAGCACTTCTACGTCAGCAAAGAGACGGATGGCGCGATGACAGAAACCCATATGCAGCCGCTGGATAAACGCGCGCGTCTGCAAGAGTTGGCGCGTTTACTGGGCGGCAGCGAGGTGACGCGCAACACGCTGGCCAACGCTAAAGAACTTTTAGCCGCCTGATACCGCACTTTTTTCCCGGCTGGTGGTCATATGCTTGCTCTGTAGAGGTTTCAAATAGCGAAAAGGTTTATTATCATCGGCAGTTATGTCGTCTGAGTAATAAAGCCTGCCGCAGGCAGAGTTCAGAATTTGATGGCAAAAAAATAGCCTGCTGAAAGGCGTTTGGCCCCAGAAAAGGAATGTATAGATGCGCTGTAAAACGCTGACTGCCGCGGCAGTAGTAATGTTGATGATGACCGCTGGATGTTCCACCCTTGAGCGCGTTGTGTATCGTCCGGATATCAATCAGGGGAATTACCTGGTCGCCAACGATGTGTCGAAGATTCATAACGGCATGACGCAGCAGCAGGTTGCCTACACGCTCGGTACGCCGATGATGCGCGATCCATTTGGCAGCAATGTTTGGTATTACGTGTTCCGCCAGGAACCAGGTCATGAAAGTGTGAAACAGCAAACTCTGACGCTAACCTTTGACAGCAATGGAACGCTGACCAACATCGACAACAAGCCGAAGCTCACTGGCAAAGAAGGCTAAGTGAACGGCAATAAAAAAGGCGCTTAAGCGCCTTTTTTAGTTTTTACTTTCTGACTATTTCTTTTCAGCTGAACGCTCTGCGCGTTGACGCCGCAACTCTTTCGGATCGGCAATCAGCGGACGATAAATCTCAATGCGATCACCATCCTGCACGACATCAGCCAATTTTACCGGGCGGCTATAAATCCCGACCTTGTTCGAATTCAGGTCAATATCTTTACGCAGTGACAACAAACCCGACGCCTTGATAGCTTGCTCAACGGTTGCGCCTTCCTCAAGCGTGACGGCTCGCAAATACTGCTTATCCGGCAGTGCGTAAACCACTTCCACGCTAATATCAGGCACGATAAACCTCTTTCGCGCGCTGGCTGAATGCCTGCACCATGCTGTTCGCCAGCTCTTTAAAGATGCGGCCGAACGCCATTTCTACCAGCATATTGGTGAACTCAAAATCGAGGTTCAACTCAACTTTGCAGGCATCATCACCCAATGAGGTGAAATGCCAGCCGCCTGTCAATTTACGAAACGGGCCATCAACCAACTGCATCAATATGCTTTGGTTGCTGATCAGCGTATTGCGCGTGGTGAAAGTTTTACTGATGCCGGCTTTCGAGACATCAACGGCCGCGGTCATTTGATCTCCGCTGTTATCCAGCACGCGACTGCCGGTGCAGCCCGGCAGAAATTGAGGATAAGCATCCACGTCATTTACAAGACGGTACATCTGCTCAGCGCTATAAGGGACCAGCGCTGAACGACTAATCTGGGCCATAATGGTTCCTGTTCATCACAAAACCATTGAATAATACCATTTTCGGTCACCAAACAAAAATTCACGACTTTGCTTGCTGTGCTAAAATGGAGTGTTTTTTACCGCCCTGCAGGACAGGGGATGCGCCCATAAACTGAGTGATGTAGACTACGCCGCACTATGACAAAGAAAAAAGTTAACAAACCCGGTTCAGCCACTATTGCCCTCAATAAACGCGCACGTCATGAATACTTCATTGAAGAAGAGTTCGAAGCGGGTATGTCGTTACAAGGATGGGAAGTCAAATCACTGCGTGCCGGTAAGGCAAACATCAGCGATAGCTACATTCTGCTGCGTGATGGTGAAGCTTACCTTTTCGGCTCCACTTTCCAGCCGCTAGCGGTGGCTTCAACGCATGTGGTGTGTGATCCCACCCGAAGCCGCAAGCTGCTGCTAAAGCAACGCGAACTCGATTCGCTGTATGGCCGCGTCAACCGCGAAGGCTTTACCGTGGTTGCGCTGTCGATGTACTGGAAAAATGCCTGGGCCAAACTGAAGATCGGTGTGGCGCGCGGTAAGAAAGAGCACGACAAGCGTGACGACGTTAAAGAGCGCGAATGGAAGATGGATAAAGCGCGTATTATGAAGAATTCAAAGCGTTAAGCGCTGGATTTTGCCGTCACTTGTCTGTAGTATTGAAATTTCTTGGGGCTGATTCTGGACTCGACGGGATTGTGAAGCCTTAGGAGCATGCCGAGGGGCGGTTTGCCTCGTAAAAAGCCGCAAAAAAAATAGTCGCAAACGACGAAAACTACGCTTTAGCAGCTTAATAACCTGCTTTGAAGCCCTCTCTCCCTAGCTTCCGCTCTTAAGACGGGGATCAAGAGAGGTCAAACCCAAAAGAGATCGTGTGGATGCCTTGCCTGGGGTTGAAGCACTAAATCTAATCAGGCTAGTTTGTCAGTGGCGTGTCTGTCCGCAGCTGGCCGGCGAATGTAAAGACTGACTAAGCATGTAGTGCCGACGGTGTAGTAATTTCGGACGCGGGTTCAACTCCCGCCAGCTCCACCAAAATCCTTCGAAGATGATTCCAGAGTCATCCGTAGAAGTCCTGAAAGCCCGCACGGCACAAGCCCTGCGGGCTTTTTTGTGTCTGTAACCTTCCGAGACGATACGCCTGAATCCAGAGATAATTGGTATACGAATTGGTATACGCTAGAATGTATGCCAATTACGTATACCAATTCAGGGAGGAAATGCAGACATGGCAAGGACTACACGCCCGTTAACTAACACAGAAGTTCTGCGCGCTAAGGCAACAAATAAAGACATTACCTTGCATGATGGTGAAGGGCTTTTTTTAGTGGTTAAAACTACCGGAAAAAAACTTTGGCGCTTTCGCTACCAACGTCCGTCCACAAAAAACCGTACAATGGTTGGGTTGGGGGGCTTCCCCGCCCTTTCACTTGCAGACGCGAGACGTATGCGCGCAGAATACCTCTCATTACTTGCTAACGGCATTGATCCACAGACACTGGCCGAAAAAGCCTCAGAGCAGCAGCAGATCGAGTTAGACAGCATTTTCTCAACTGTGGCAGCTAACTGGTTTACTTTGAAGCAAGCCAGCGTTACACCGGATTACGCAAAGGATATCTGGCGCTCTATTGAGAAAGATGTTTTTCCTGCCATTGGTGAGATCCCCGTTCAGGAAATCAAAGCTCGCAAGCTCGTTGAGGCACTGGAGCCAATTAAGGCCCGTGGTGCTCTTGAAACCGTTCGCCGTCTGGTGCAACGCATTAACGAGATCATGACTTATGCGGTTAATACAGGACTGATCGATGCTAACCCAGCTTCAGGTATTGGTATGGCATTTGAGAAACCTAAAAAACAGCATATGCCGTCGCTGAGGCCGGAGGAACTGCCAAATCTTATACACTCTTTAGCAAATTCCAATCTATCCGTTCCAACTCGCTGTTTAATTGAATGGCAGCTTCTGACTCTTGTGCGCCCCTCTGAAGCTTCTGGTGCGCGATGGGAAGAAATTAATCTTGATTTAAAGCTCTGGACGATTCCAGCCGAACGAATGAAATCAAAACGCGAACATATCGTCCCTATATCGCCTCAATCTTCAGAGCTACTTGAGATGATGAGACCTATAAGTGGTCACCGTAAACATATTTTCCCAAGTAGAAACGATCCTAAAAGCCCAATGAATAGTCAAACTGCTAATGCTGCTTTAAAAAGGATTGGTTATGGGGGGAAACTCGTTGCTCATGGACTACGTTCTATCGCTAGCACTGCATTAAATGAAGCAGATTTTAATTCAGACATAATTGAATCAGCGCTAGCTCATTGTGATAAAAATGAAGTTAGAAGAGCATACAATCGCTCAATTTACCTTGAACAAAGAATAAAAATGATGGCATGGTGGGGAAATTTTGTTGCTTCCGCCAAAAAAATATCTAATTGAGGTCAAGTTATATGAAGCTAAATGCAGACAGAGATAAGCTTTCTAAGAACGTTGAAGCTGGAAGACTTTTCAATTGGCTCAACGAACTGGATCAAGAACAAAAAATACATTTATATGAATCAGAATTATATTATGATTTCCCTCTTTATAAGGATGATGAAGATAGGTTAGTAATATCACCATTAATGCTAGTTTCACGCATGTATGGAATAATTATATTTTACCTATCAGATACTCATGAGAGAGATGCACACGCAACTTTAGCAAAAAATGACTCTTCCTTAGAAAACGTTTACAGCCAAATTTATTCACGACTGTTAAAGCAAAAAAACTTAAGGAAAAATCGTAAGGATTTGAAGCTTAATGTCGAATCAGCAATTTTTGCACCCTATGCTGACCCATCTGTTGAGTATCAAACTGAGAGTAAGGTAATTGTCTCAAAAGCTTCATTAGAAAGCTTCATAGAAGAATTGGAAGAACCTATCGATGAAGATATTTATAGCGAAGCAGCATCAACAATTGAAGGTGGAAAAGGCCTTATAAGGCTAAAGCCACGTGATATCGATGGTTTTCCTGATGAATCAAAGGTTCAAGTTATTAGTAAACTTGAATCGGCTATAGCCCGATTTGATAGTAATCAACTGGGTAGCTGCGTCAATGAAGTAGAAGGTATTGAACGCATAAGGGGATTAGCTGGTTCTGGAAAAACTGTAGTATTAGCTATGAAGGTCGCCATAACTCACTTACGCCATCCTAATAAGAAAATATTATACACCTTCAGTACCAAAGCTTTATACCAACATGTTAAAAGGCTTATTACTAGATTTTATCGCCAGTTCGACGATTTAGATCCTGACTTTGAAAACTCGATAGACATCTTACATGCATGGGGCGGTGGGAATACGCCCGGAGTTTATTATAATGCATGCCTGAACAATTCAGCAAATTACCTAAACTTTGCTGAGGCGAATAGAATTTCGCCGAAAGATCCTTTTTCATATGCATGTAAGTCTCTCCTAGAGAAAAGTGAAATCATTAAACAGTATGATTATGTTTTTGTTGATGAGGCCCAGGACTTCGATAGTCCATTTCTTCAGCTTTGTCTAAAGCTGGCTATAGAAGACAAAATGGTTTTTGGCTTGGATGTATTCCAAAACATATTCCAAACCACCGCCCCTTCAATCGAAGATATATTGGGTGAAGGTAAATCATTAAGCTTAGATAAGTTTCTGAATAGTTGTTATAGAACACCATGCGCAACTTTGGTTTGCGCACATGCAATAGGCTTAGGAATTTATCGAACGCCGGTACAAGCAATTAAGACGACTGAAGACTGGAAAAATCTTGGGTATCAAGTGGAAGGGCAACATGCCGAGCGCTTCAGATCTGGAGAGGTTATTTCAGTTTTAAGAACTGAAGAAACGTCACCAACTCTTTATCATGCAGATAAAGACAAGATTATTATAACGCAAGCCTTAGAAAACATAATTGATGAATGTAGCTGGGTGGCTAATAGAATAAATAATGACATTAAGTCCGAAGGATTAAATGCCTCTGACATACTTATAATATGCGCAGATGATAAACACTATAAGAACTATTACAACCAGATTTCATATTTCCTCTCACAAAATGAAATTGATGTTAATAATGTCAATGCAGATAAATTTAACATAAGTGATTTCTCGATTGATAACAAAGTAACTTATTCTACAATCCACAAAGCAAAAGGTAATGAAGGTTATAGTGTTTATATAATTGGAAGTGAATCACTATATAACAATCCAAATGTAAAAAATAGAAACTTGTTGTTTACAGCGATGACAAGGACTAAAGGATGGCTAACTATGACGGGTATTGGAGTAGTTGCATTAGAGTTATTCGACGAAATCCAAGATGCAAAGAACAATGTTCCTCATCTTAAGTTAACCTATCCATCAGGTGAGTTATTAAATAAAATTGAGGTTGATCTTCAGCGATTTGAAAACAATGAAGAGCCTGATGACTTCAAAAAGGTTCTGGAGGCGCATGGTATTGATGCGCTTAAAGCTATGATTCGAGAGCATGAAGCTAAAAGGACTAAAAAATCATGATTTCGACAGCTAATTTTACTATATCTAAACAAGAAGCAGTTAAGTTAGTTAGAAATGCAAATCTTTTGGGCAATTTCAATAATCAAATTGTATACCCAGACAATATGCCATCAGAGCTTCGTCCATTAAGTTATGAGAAGGCTTGGGAGAAATGCACTGTTCAACAATGGTTCAACATACAACTTGAAGACGGTTCATTGCTCATTTTTAAATACGGAAGCTATTCTTACCTAATGACACCTTTGAAAACTTTAGATTATGATGAGTATATTAAAGCGTTTTATCCAGAGGATGAATGGAGTGATTCAGAAGAGTACAGAGTCATGATCTCTCAGGAATATGATAATTATATAATCACACATACTAAAAACCATCCAGCCATGCCTGTAAGATTTGATATTGACGACATCCATTATTGTGAGCACTCTCACCCATATTGCCACTTACATTTTGGGTCAGACAATGATGGAAGAATTGCAACAAAAAAAATATTAACACCTTTAGCTTTCACCGCATTCATATTGAGATCTTTTTACCCCAAACTTTGGAAAATCTATGCAGAGTCACACTTGATGGAAGAGCATTTGCCTCATTTTAAACGTAATTTACAGGCTCCCGAAAATTTACTCTGGAAGGACCACGAAGATAATTTCCTTTTTGTGGGCTAGCTCTATTCATATACGTTGCGCGCGCTCGTACCCCCGCCACGCCTGCCCGCTTTATGTAGCAGTTTTCATGCGGCTGCATGAGTCCCTTCAGGCCGCGCCACTGCTGGCCTCAATAGCATAAACTCAGCAGCATTTATTCATGCGCTTTCATGCAGCATAGGCATGCACTCATGCGCTTCAGGCTGGCCAGAGAAAAGGGATGTAAAAAAACCGGCTCGATGGCCGGTAAAGTGTGGCTGATAAAACTCAGCATGAGGCGTTCTGACGGTTCGAAAGCCTGCTGGCTGATCCATAACGGTTTAGCGTCTGCCGTGGTGGCGGTAATTCTTTTTCTGGGACGTCTTCAGCTACCTTCTGTGGTTTCATGATAATGGTGTCCAGACTCTCCAGCGTTGTGAACGTGCAGGAGCAGTCGATATTACGACACTGATACCACGTCTTTTTTAACGTACCTGTCTGATATTCGCTGGTACGCGTGTGTGCGGTCATGCTGCATTCAGGGCATTTCATTGCCATCACGTTTTATCCTTCTGTTTAGCGCCAGTTCCCCGTTCAGGGTGGAGTTAACGGTTTATTAAAGCCGTTATCGTTAGCTTTCTTTGTTGGGGAGAGCCAATGGCGGCTCCGGTGAATGCATTGTGCCGTTGCTGGCACAGGCGAGCTATCGGATGGCGTTGTGTGATGGCCCAGACAAAGTGACCTTCTTCTGGCTGGCAGCAAGGTGACATATTGGCTATCTGCTCAACTTTTAGATTTATATATATCCTTCACCATTCTTCACCTTAATAAAAAAGAGAGTAAATACAATACATTAAAGGATGAACTATTAATGGTTATCCCTTCACCCAGTGTTCACCATGCTTCACCTGGGTTTTTATGCAGATAAACTTTATCGAGTGTTTATTTCGATTGTTTTAATGAAAATCAATCATTAAAAACGATTTGCTTAATTCATCTCAGCACTATTGGTCTATATTGCCCTATATTTACCTGTGCAAAAAACAGCCGGCTAATTTTTACGCGCTTGTGCCAGCCGCAGCACCATTTTGCCTTGTTGCTTTGGCAGTAAATATGCTGAGAATAAAGAGCTACCCGACTCCGGACGTATCTGTCCGTATCACCACGGACTCAATAAGAGGTAGCTCATGCACACCGTATTATCCGCAAACTCTTCCGCTCCTGCGGCTCCGGCTTTACCCGTAAACCCGGCGCTGAACGATCGCTTCCTGCGACTACCGGAAGTCATGCACGTCTGCGGCCTGTCCCGCTCCACCATTTACGACCTTATCAGCCGTAACGCCTTCCCGGCGCAGGTGTCGCTTGGCGGCAAGAACGTGGCATGGCTCGCCAGCGAAATCAGCGTCTGGATGAACGATCGCATTGCAGCACGCGGTCAGGAGCGCACCGCATGAGGTTTTTGAACCGTGCCGGTAAATCACGCCAACCCTTTGTCGCGCATACAGTGCCGCCTGTGCATGCGACTGGCGCCGGGAAGGGTAAACCGCTACAGACGCAGCGTTCCGGCACAACGCAGCCAGCCTTAAGCCTGCAAAGCACAGGCGTCCCACCCTCCGGTATCCGGACTTTTTCCCGTGGCGAGATTCATCCCGCCAGCTGCTGAGGTTGACTGATGTCATTTTTAACTGCTGCCTCCGGCTTGCGCGCCGGGGCCATTCCCTGGTACAGTAAATCCGCTGTCGCAAAATCGGCAGCCGGGCGTAGGAACCCGAGTTACTCAATGGCGACACCAGACGCGCCATGCGTCTTTTTTTGTGTCCAAGCCTCAGTGCACCCATTTTTCGGGCAACGGTTCTGTATCCGTTGCGCCGTCTGCGTAATGGTGGCCCGGGCGGGGCAGCCTTCGGGCTGGCCGGTATCCATTGAGGCCGGTATTCCTACCCCCGTTCGGGCTACCACCCATGAGTGTAGGAACTCCGGTGGTAGCGATAACCGCTACTCTTTGGAGACTGCCATCATGGCTACGGTCCTTAATTCCCCATACCCTCAGTTTGTTTTCGTCTTTGCCGCCGTGCGCCGCTGCGAGCGCCAGCAGCATATTCATATGCTCCGCACCGTTGCCGCCGATGAGCGCGCCGCCCGCCTTTTGCTGGCCCGCGACTACGTGCTGTCCTTTGCCGCCCGCCTGCCGGTCCGGGAGGTGCGCGCATGACTCACGCCACGATTTCTCACGCCGACCTGGTACGCCTTGAGCACCTGCGTAACGCCGGGCGCTTCGTCAGCGACATGACCGCCTTTCAGGAGTGCCACGAACTGCCGCAGCCCGCTCAGCGCGCGCAGCTGGCTTCGCTGGTCTTTCTCATCACCGAGCAGCTGGATGACGTGGTGACGCGCTGCCAGAACAACTGGATGAACGCGGAGGATGAATCATGAAAGACCGCACCCTTTCGCCTGAACTGCGCGCCGCGCTTTCTCGCCGCGCCGTCGCCTGCGCGTGGCTGACCGTCTGCCGCGAGCAGCAGCGCTACCCCGGCCTGACGCTGGCACGCCTTGAGCACGTCATCGAAACCGAGCTGGAGGGCTTTTACCTGCGCCAGCACGGACGCCTGCGCGGTCAGGAAATTGCCTGCGCGCTGCTGGATGACCTGCTGTCCAGCGGGCCGCTGAAGTCGGCCCCGCGCCTGAGCTTTCTCGGTCAGGTGATGATGGATGAACTCTGCGGGCGCATGACAGACGCGCCGGTGCTGCACTGAGGGAGAACAGAACGATGAAAATGACCGTATCAGAGGCGGCCACCGCAGCCCGGGGCCACTGGCCCCGCATACTCCCCGCGCTGGGCGTGAAAGTAATCAAAAACCGCCACATGCCGTGCCCGGTCTGTCAGGGAACGGACCGCTTTCGCTTCGACGATATAGACGGGCGCGGCACGTGGATTTGTAATCAGTGCGGAGCCGGTGACGGCATGGACCTGGTGAAAAAGGCGCTCAGCATTACGTTCATAGAGGCCGCCGCGCGCGTAAACGACCTGACCGGCAACCTGCCGCCGGTGGCTGCCGGCAACAGTACGGCAGCCGGTCCCGAAACGGACGAGGCCTCCCGCGCCGCAGCTGCTGCACTGGCGCAGCAGCTGGTCAGCACGGCAAAGGAAGCGGCGGGTAACGCCTACCTGTCGCGCAAAGGCCTGCCAGAGCAGACGTGCCTTACGCTTTCGAAGGCGCATAAGGTGGCGTTAACGACCTACCGCACCGGCGATGTGGTTGTGCCCCTGCACGACATGAGCGGCCAGCTGGTTAACGTGCAGCTTATCAATGCCAGCGGAGAGAAGCGCACGCTCAAGGGCGGCCAGGTGAAAGGCGCCTGCCACGTTCTCAGCAGCGCTAAGCCGGCAAAGCGCATCTGGCTTGCCGAGGGCTACGCGACCGGCCTGACGGTGCACAACCTGACCGGTGATGAGGTGTGGGTTGCGCTCTCATCGGGCAACCTCCTTTCTCTGGCTGGCCTTGCCCGTGAAAAGCACGCCACGCTGCAGCTGATGATTGCCGCCGACCGCGACCTTAACGGCAACGGTCAGGACAAGGCGAAGAAGGCCGCCGATGTCAGTAACGCCGTCGTCGCGCTGCCGCCCGTGTTCGGCGACTGGAACGACGCCTTTTTGCAGCTCGGCGACGTCCCGACGAAGCAGGCGCTTGCTGAGGCCGCCGCGCCCGCCACCGCCAGCCCGTTTGACGTGATGAGCGAAGCGGAGTTTTCGGCGATGAGCGCCAGCGAAAAGGCGGAGCGCGTTGCTGAGCATTTCCGCAATGCGCTTGCGGTGGATGCCAGCGGCGAAATCCTGTCACGCTACAGGGCGGGCGCGTGGAAGGTCATTTCGGGTAAGCAGTTTGAGCGCGACGTGGCGAAGCTGTTCCAGCGGCTGCGCGCGCCGTTCTCGGCGGGCAAAATTTCAGGCGTGGTGGATACGCTGAAGCTGATGCTGCCGCAGCAGTCCGACCCGGCGCGCCGCCTGATAGGCTTTCGCAACGGCGTACTGGACACGCGCACCGGCAGCTTCAGCCCGCACAGCAAACGCTTCTGGCTGCGCACGGTCAGCGAGGTGGACTTTACTCCGCCGGTTAAGGGCGAGACGCTGGCAGCCCACGCGCCGCACTTCTGGCAGTGGCTGGACCGCGCCGCCGGACGCGACGCGGCAAAGCGCGATATTATTCTCGCCGCGCTGTTTATGGTGCTGGCGAACCGCTACGACTGGCAGCTGTTTCTGGAGGTCACGGGTCCCGGCGGCAGCGGTAAAAGCATCATGGCCGAAATTGCCACCATGCTGGCCGGAACGGACAATACCGCCTCCGCGACCATCGAGACGCTGGAGTCATCGCGCGAGCGCGCGGCGGTGATTGGCTACTCGCTGATAATTCTGCCCGACCAGGAGAAGTGGAGTGGCGACGGTGCGGGCATCAAGGCGATTACCGGCGGCGACGCGGTTTCCGTGGACCCGAAATACCGCGATGCCTACTCAACGCACATTCCGGCGGTAATCCTGGCGGTAAACAACAATCCGATGCGCTTTACTGACCGCAGCGGCGGCGTATCACGCCGCCGGGTCATCCTGCACTTCCCGGAAATCATCCCGGCAAACGAGCGGGACCCGCAGCTGAAGGAAAAAATCAGCGGCGAGCTGGCCGTTATCGTGCGCCAGCTGATGCAGCAGTTCAGCCAGCCGCAGGACGCAAGGGTGCTGCTTCAGTCGCAGCAGAACTCCGATGAGGCGATGCGCATCAAGCGCGACGCGGATCCGATGGTGGACTTCTGCGGCTATCTGTTCACCACGCCGGAGCCTACTTCGCTTTATATGGGGAACGCCAGCATCAGGCCCTTACAGCCGAGACGCTATCTTTATCACGCCTATCTGGCTTATATGGAGGCGAACGGCTACAGGAATCCACTCAGCATGAAGATGTTCAGTCTTTCGCTGGAGAGCATTATGCGCGAGTACGGGCATCATTATCTGAAGCGGCGCACGAAGCTGGGGATGCAGACCAATCTCGATCTGACTGAGGAAAGCAGCAGCGACTGGCTGCCTAAGTGTGATGCCACCTGAAATTCATAATATTTAGAACCGGCGAAAGCCGGTTTTTTTGCGCTAAAGGTGGCCGTTAAATTTAGTAGGCCACCAATAGATCTATTCTCATCCTTTGTAAAAGTGCTAGGACAATCAGATTTTATTAATATGATATAAGGCTACTATGAGCGCTCAAAAGACATTCAAAATACATGTTTTATTGTCCTGTGTTATAGATGAGTCATTCAAAAAAACATCAATAAAAGGTGGCTAGACTAACAATTTTGGAATTGTCACCAGTTATGGCCGTTACCCTGTAATTTAAGCTATTTCCCTTAGAAGATTCCACCAAGTATCCGCCGCCTTCAAACTGCTTGAGCTGAACTTTATTCCCTAATAAATCGATGCCGTTTTTATAATAGCAAAATCTTACATTGCCAAATCCTTCATTTTTAAGATTAGCGGATTTAATTCTTTTGAAGCAGGAGGAAACCTCCTCACCATAATAAATTGGAATGTTTATTCGTAGCTCTATTTTTTTTACTGAGTGCTCTGCGATAGTAGTTGGGGTAAGTAAATTGTCTGTTGTTTTTTGGTCTAAAGGGTTGAACATACTAGCGTAACTCACAGCAGTACCGTCCTTGACTAATTCGACTTGGATTTTTTTTATCGTAACAGGCCTGCTCATGTTATTTGACACCTCAAGGATTATCGAGGCGGGGCCAGCAAATCTAGTGCTATCTCCATATAGTGCTCTAGGCACAGCAATATCTTTGTTTAGTTCTAATTCGGAACTAGCTACAAAACCTGTATTAACGGCTACATCAAGCTTATCTGTTTCAGGTTTAAATTGATTGTAGTAGCTACATGCAGCAAGAACTAGCCCCAACGTAGCTATTATAGTGTTTATATTTTCACGTTTCATTAATATCTTCACGATTTATTAAATTCTAAAAATTAATTTTTAAAAGCCATTATATATCAAAGCTGTAACTTTCCTAGATGACATGCCCATCCTTGGCACGACGGGGCCAAACTGGCTGAACTAAAGGTCCGCTGTGAGTAAAAAGCGCACGTCAAAATGATAGCTACAGGAATGTTCTCCACATTAAACATAATAACCCAATGCCGAACCGATAAGCGATTACACTTACTGCCACGATAGTTAGCATGATCACAATGCCATAACTTATTGTGAAAAATCTAATCGTAACCTTAATTATTATGATCTCATCGCAAGCAAACACGCTTTCAACCATAAAAACTAAGGAATAAAGATTATTAAAACCATTAAAGCTATGTCTATCGCCGCCGTTGCCGCTCTTTCAATGATGTCAGCAGCCAGCATCGCGAAGAGCGTGACCGTAAGATCTCTGACTAAGGACGGTACCGAGGCCAAAATCGCAGCGCAGGCCCAGCAGCAGAGCGCGCAGTACAAAATCATTGAAGCCAGCAACGGCAACGTCGTTCATATGACTGCTGAGCTGTACAAATAACGGATGGTCACAAAAGGAAGTGCCAATGAAGGTCGCACGCAGGCGGCCTTTTTTGTATCTGAACCGTTATACAGGCAAATTGAACAGAACATCTAAGCAGCAAGCCTAAGCAGTGCCTTCAGCTAGCGTTCTCTGGTGAAAAATCAGAGTCCATTGTCCATTATTCGAATACAGCCAGCAGGAAGAACGTAATGCAGGACGATTGCCGTCAGCATAAGACGTACGGTAATGAAGCGTGGCGCAGCCTCCCCCACTCCGGTGAGTCGGAAATTACTGCTGATAATAGACGATGACGTTTTATCGCTTAATAGTGACGAGATCGTTTCTGAAAGTTCAACCATCACGCGTGAACGAGTGATCTCCCTAAAATCAGGATGGAGAAGCTGCTCAAGCCACTCCACATCATTGCGCCTATCACCGTGAATGCTCCATTCGAGCAAAATGAGCTTATCCAGAAGCATCCAACTTATCCTCCAGTAATCATGCCGGATGTTCAAATTACCATAACAGTTCATGCGCTACTTCTTCTCTTAGATCTGGGCGGACTGATTCGTAGAGCGATGTCCGCTCTGAGCGAATTTCGGACGTTTGAATTCGCGACCTTACGAGGTAGAGTGGCATGCAAGGAAGCCGACCCTGCACGATCGGTATAGTAAGTTGTTAGACCCATTGCATCCTCATTTGCTCGAATGAAAATACACATTGGATAGGAAGAAAAGGAATGCAATTTATCATCAACGGCCCTGACATTCCGGATGCACTTTTACAGGCGCACGAGGAAGGCCGCGTGGTGTTCTTCTGCGGAGCAGGAATTTCCTACCCTGCCGGTTTGCCGGGTTTTAAGGGGTTGGTGGAACAGATCTATCGGCTGACCGGAACAACACTTTCGGAAATCGAGCGGGAGGTCTTCGAGCGAGGGCAGTTCGATGCCACACTTGATTTGCTAGAACGGCGCTTACCGGGTCAGCGTATGGCCGTTCGCCGCGCGCTGGCAAAAGCCCTGAAGCCAAAGCTACGTCGCAGAGGTGCTATTGATACACAAGCGGCGCTGTTGCGCCTGGCGCATAACCGCGAAGGCGCAGTTCGGTTGGTCACTACCAACTTTGATCGCACCTTTCATGTGGCAGCAAAACGTACAGGCCTAACGTTCAGCGCTTATGCAGCGCCAATGCTGCCAATTCCAAAAAACAGCCGCTGGGACGGGTTGGTCTATCTGCATGGCCTGCTTCCTGAAAAGTCTGATGATACCGCCCTGAATCGCCTTGTGATCACTAGCGGCGACTTTGGCTTGGCCTATCTCACTGAGCGCTGGGCAGCGCGCTTCGTAAGCGAATTGTTCCGTAACTACATAGTCTGCTTCGTGGGCTACAGCATAAACGACCCGGTACTGCGCTATATGATGGATGCGCTGGCAGCCGATCGGATGCTTGGTGAAGTCACGCCGCAAGCATGGTCACTAGGTGATTGTGAGCCCGGGCAGGAGCACCGGAAAACCATTGAGTGGGAGGCTAAAGGCGTCACACCCATCCTTTACACCGTACCGGCTGGCACATACGATCATTCAGCGCTACACCAAACGTTGCACGCTTGGGCAGATACTTATCGCGATGGTGTGCAGGGCAAAGAAGCCATCGTTGTCAAACATGCACTGGCCCATCCACAGGATAGCACTCGGCAGGACGATTTCGTTGGCAGGATGCTATGGGCTTTGTCAGATAAATCAGGTTTACCGGCAAAACGCTTTGCGGATCATAATCCAGCCCCACCGCTGGACTGGCTGCTGGAAGCTTTCTCGGACGAACGCTTTCAGTACAGCGATTTGCCACGCTTCCAAGTGCCTCCGCACATAGAGGTAGACACCAAACTTCGATTCAGCCTGATTCGGCGGCCTGCATCCTATGACCGTGCGCCGCAGATTCTGCTTGCTTCTGGAGGCGCAATTAATAGTCAGTGGGATGACGTGATGTTTCATATAGCCCGTTGGCTGGTTCGTTATCTGGACGATCCAAGATTGATCATCTGGATTGCAGAACGTGGCGGGCAAATGCACGACCGTTGGCCGTTTTTAATCGAGCACGAGCTGGATCGCTTCTCAGCGCTGGAGCAGGATCGCAAGACCTCCGAGCGGGATGAAATTCTTTTGCATGCCCCCAAGGCTATTCCCGGCTCCCTGATGTCCACCTTATGGCGGCTTCTGCTCAGTGGTCGTTTGAAATCGTCATGGCGTGACCACGACCTGTATCGCTGGCAACGTCGTCTGAAGCGCGAGGGCTTGACCACAACATTGCGCCTGGAGTTACGCGAGTTACTTTCTCCTATGGTGGCGTTGAAAAAGCCGTTTCGCTTGAGCGGGGACGACCAGAACAGCCTCTATGGACCCATGCGAATTAGGCAATTGGTGGACTGGCAGCTAGTGCTAGCCGCCGATCACGTGCATTCAGTCCTGATTGACCTTGCCGACGAGTCGTGGAAATTGGCTTTGCCGTACTTAGTTGAAGATTTCCAGCTGTTGTTGCGTGATGCACTGGACCTGCTGCGGGAGATGGGCGATGCCGACGATCGTAGCGACCGCTCGCATTGGGATCTGCCATCCATCACTGAGCACTGGCAGAATCGAGGTTTCCGAGACTGGGTGAGCCTGATTGAATTGCTGCGCGATGCATGGCTGGTAGTTCGATCCAATGACAGCGCTATCGCTACACGCATCGCTCTGAATTGGTTTGAATTACCATATCCCACCTTCAAACGTTTGGCTCTGTTTGCCGCGAGCCAAGATAACTCAATACCACCCGAGCAGTGGGTCAATTGGTTGCTGGCGGAAGGCGCGTGGTGGCTGTGGTCCATAGAAACCAAACGGGAGGTATTCAGGCTGTTTGTTTTACAGGCTCAGCATTTGACAGGAACTGCACAAGACAATCTAGAAGCAGCCATCTTGGCAGGACCTCCACACGAAATGTACCGGGATGACCTGGATGCAGAACGTTGGCAAGACTTGGTGACACATTCCGTTTGGTTGCACCTGGCCAAGCTAAGCACATCGGGCCTTGATTTGGGTGCATCTGCCGCGGCACGTTTGGCGGAAATATCCACCGCCTACCCACAATGGCAGATGGCAACTAATGAGCGTGACGAGTTCTCTCACTGGATGAGCGGAACCGGTGACCCAGACTTCGAGGACAGTAAAGATGTCGACATTGCGCCCCGTAAGCGGCAGGAACTGGTGCAATGGCTAGCAAAACCGATGCCACATCATCATCCTTTATACGAAGACACGTGGTGTGACGTTTGCCGCACGCGCTTTTTTCACAGTATTTCCGCGTTACATAAGTTATCACAAGATGGTCTGTGGCCAGCGGGCCGATGGCGTGTAGCTTTACAGACTTGGGCCGAAGAAGGGATGGTGTTGCGTTCTTGGCGGTATGCCGCACCGCTGGTACAGTCGATGCCCGATGAAGTACTTCAGGAGATTGAGCACTCTGTTACTTGGTGGATGAAGGCGGCCTCCAATTCCATCAGTCGCCACGAGGAGATTCTGCTGAGCCTTTGTCGCCGTGTTCTGGAGCTGGAAACAGGATCTGGATCTTACGAAATCGAGACTTATCACCCAGTAGGGTCGGCGATCAACCATCCTATTGGGCATATAACGCAAGCATTGTTCAGCCTGTGGTTTAAGCAGAACCCGAATGACAATGATCTGCTTCCTATTGAATTGAAGACCATATTCACAAAGCTGTGCGATTTACAGATAGATCAATTCCGCCATGCCCGGGTGCTGCTGGGTTCACGGCTTATCGCATTTTTCCGCGTGGATCGCCCGTGGACCGAACAGCACCTGTTGCCCTTGTTTAGCTGGAGCAATCCCGTCGAAGCAAAAGCCGTGTGGGAAGGTTTCCTCTGGTCGCCGCGCCTGTATCAGCCTTTGTTGACAGCCTTCAAGTTGCAGTTCCTGGAGAGCGCAAACCACTATGATGATCTTGGCGAGCACCGCCAGCAATTCGCAACCTTACTAACTTACGCTGCACTGGGCCCGACCAAGGGTTACACCGTGGAAGAGTTCCGAGCAGCGATTGGCGCGCTTCCACAAGAAGGTCTGGAGGTATGCGCGCAAGCGCTCTACCAAGCGCTTGAAGGTACTGCCAATCAGAGTGAGGACTATTGGAAAAATCGTGCCCAGCCATTCTGGCAACAGATCTGGCCAAAATCCCGTGACCTGGCTACCCCACGCATCTCCGAGTCATTAACTCGTATGGTCATTTCAGCCCGTGGTGAATTCCCGGCGGCTTTGAAGGCGGTGCAGGACTGGCTGCATCCGATCGCACACTCGGATTACGTCGTTCACCTTTTGCATGAGTCTGGGATATGCAGCCGGTATCCTGCCGACGCACTGGACCTGCTGAATACAGTGATTGCCGACCAACAGTGGAGTCCCCAGGAATTGGGACAGTGCTTAGATCAAATCGAGCAAGCTGCAATCCAGCTTGGGCAAGATGCCCGTTACCATAGATTAAGGGAATACCTACGAAGGCGCGGCAGGTGAAAGTGACACGCGTCGAGCAGCTTGTTCATCGCTATATAACTTTTATCTGCTGGTGATATTCGCCATTAATGGTCCGCTTCTAGCACTGAGCGGACCTGCTAGCTAAAGGGTACGCAATGAGCTAAGAGCGGAAGTGCCATGCAAAACCCTTAATATTAAGAAAAATTGTAAGCTCGATAATAATTGGGTCTAACGATTTATTTTCACAATCTTTTATGATTACCAGTCGTGGTATTTTTATTTTTAGCCCATAGCCGAAATAATCATCTTTGCATTTCGAAATAAAAAATGACCAATAAAATCAGCCTCCTAAAAATGATTAGCAAGCTAATGTTTGTGAATAAATTAAATAGTCTTTTTATAAACAATGTTATGTTAAAATTCATTAGATGAACTTACTAAAATTAAAATCAAAACATACTATTAAATTACAGTGTTACATTTTTTCTCATTCAGTTTAGGTTTTGTTGTAATGCTAAATACAACTTCAATAAAGCGCTTAATTTCATTAAGGTGTATACACGCAGTGGAAAAAATTGATGAGTAAATATTAGTTACATGTGGTGTTTATATCTGGTTAAATCTCGCCCCTGATTTACTTCTCACTTAAAGTTAAAATGCCATCCAGATGGATTTCTTTAAAACAAACGTTCCATTGTTACTGGATTTTTAATAATTTAATTTTATTATTGTAATTTCAAAAGCGAGATTTATATGAGTAACATTGAAAATGTGAATAAAATCGAATCAGCACTAAAAGCAATAGATGACCTTGAAATATTAGCTAAATCAACAAGGCCAGCTGATTTAAATGGTTTTTGTGGAGAGTATAATTACAAATGGAAAAATAAAGTCGATGAAGCAGTCGCTATAGTTGATGGGCCACTTAGCCCTGTTATTTTAAAGCTCGTGCCCTACTTACCCATCTTGCTTTCGATAATTAAATCTCTTCAACTGGGTGTTGAACAATCTTGTCAGGTTACAAATGCCGTCGAACATCCCAAAAGTGAGTGAATAGTATTTCTTTTGGATGTGTATGGCTATAGTTAACTAGTAAGTTTTCTTTAGGTTTTTTCAATAATTTATTCATTCCTAACGAAATAAAATAAGTTGCTTTTTATTGATTTTACATCAAAGAAAAACAAGGAGTTCTCTTTATTAATAAAATTATCCTATGATTAAAGGTTGATGTGGTTTCCAGAGCATTGACACATGCAAAAAAATTAATAATTCATAAGTTGCGGCAAAGTAAAAACCAAAAAGAACTTTGAAGGAAACTAAACTTTACTTAGCAGTTTTCTTCATTTTTAAAATACATTACTGGGATTTATCATGGCTCTCAATAAGTATTTTCACTTGAAAATTTTGACATTTACGCTGCTTTTACGGGGAGCTTATGTTCTTGGGCAGCTAAGTGTGACCTTTAGGAGGGCATAAGTACTTCGCTTGAACATTCTGGACTTTGTAATTTTAACGTCAAAAACAGATCTTTTAAGGTAACACCAACCCAACAGGCAGCTTGCCTGACTAGAGAAGTGAAGCGACTGGGCATTATAGGTAACGAAACTATATCCCGTTTCTCAAAGAGCTATTTAGCGGGTCAGTGCCTTCAATTTCGAGGATGCAAGCTCTGCTTGATTCTCAGCAAATCAAAGCAGAAGATGTTGGCGGAGACCTCAATAGGCCCATTTCAGCTAACTACTTTATAATCCACGACACCAGTGCTCCTAATTGCTCAGACATGGGAAAGTTAGCTTCTTGCGAAATACGCGGTGAGTTCCCATCAGATAGAGGTAATGCCAATTGGAACTACAATATTAATAATGGTGGTCATCCTAAAAAGTATCCGAATCGAGTGGATCATGTATTTACGAATCATATTGGCTCTTCAATTACCGAGGTGAATTTAGCTGAACATATAGCAACGACGAAATTTGAATCATGTGTTGATGTGTCAGAAAAACTAAATCTTTTAGTAAGCGTGAAAAATATTCAACCTCGTGTAGGTGATCCCAAAATTCCCGACTCGGGAGCGAAAGTGAATGATTTTGAATCACCAAACCTAGGATTTACGAATCCGCAATATGAACGGCTAGCATTGATATATATAGTTGCGAGTTCACGCCGTGGTCAATGGTTGATCCCTGCCTTTCATGCAGAACTAGATCAGCACTACAAAGATGGACATGATGACCCACAAAAATTCAAGATGGAGGAGTTTAGCAAAGCAGGTCAGAAATATATAAAAAGTGTAACCTCACTTTAGGTTAGTGCAAACCTACAAAGATATCTGCAACTACTGCTTTTGGCACTCAGATGTCGCAGGCAATATCAAGAGTGCGGCAATGAGCGAAGAGCTGCCGTTCTTAATTGCCCTATAAGTAAATTGAGGAGTTGCCGACATGCTTTAAAGTTAATCAAAGCGGAGTTGTCCAATTTAAAAATCAGAAGATAAATTTAGGCCGGCGTAGTCAGATATGCCAACCTAAAGCTTATACTATCAACTTATATTTTTTAGATCATCTGCGTGGATAGCGAGGCAATTTTTTTTGCGCGATTAAAGTATCTATTGCGGACTGGGCGAGCCTATTTGAGATTGTCAGATTAGCAGCTATGCTTCTATGTATGCCTTTTCCCCAGTTAGTTTTATTTCCTTCAGGCATTAAATCATAAACTTCATTAAGTAGCTTAGGGTTTATGATAGTTTTATGTGATACAATAATTTCACTCAACCGTTCCTGCATCAGTCTTTTTATTTTTCTTATCCCCACCAACAAACTGTCATTGTCATTATATTCTTTTGTGGCTGTGATGTTTTCCAGCTTATTATATATAAATAATCTTACGAGATTATAAACAGTAACTAAGGAAGAAAGTGATCTAGGATTGACTTCTTTTGAGGGTAATTTATTTTTAACTTTGATGAGGAGTGCATCGGTGTAACCATAACTTTTCATTGAGCGCACATGCAATTTATACATAATACTAATTAATGAACAACTTCTTTTTGCAAGTGCTAAACTACGATTAAATATCAACTCGTCAGGAAAAGACTGTTTATGTGTTTGAATTGTGTGGCAACTTTCCTGAATCAGATTAAGTACATGGTAAAATTTCATAAGTACAGAATCATTGCCAAATCCCGTCAAGTCAGACTGATTAGCATGAAAAATAATATAATTAGAGCTAGCTTCAAATCGTGATGTTATTGTTTTCAATGTAGATTGTGTTAGCGGGACATTCTGTGCACTAAATGCACTTATGAGCTCATCATTGAGCTTATAAAGCTCAATACAAAAGGCATCAATGCGTCTCTGGCAGTCGCTTGTGTGTATTAAAAGCAGCATGGCTTGCTGCCGTTCAGATGCAAATTTACCTATCAATAATGATGTGAAAAGCAATCCACTTAATGTAAGTAATACTGATATAAAACGAGCAAACCCGACAGGAGTAAGATCCCCATAACCTAGCGTTGTAAATGTCACAAAACTGTAATAAATCGAATCGATAAAGCCATCGGAATTATTTAACTTTCCAAAAAGCGTGATTAAAGTCGAAGCCAGCAATATAGCAATTATAGCACCTATAATTAAGTCAATGTATGTGGCCTTTTGAATTAACTTTCCGATCGTAGATGACAGTTCATATTTAACATCTGGTGGGTTGACTGATGATTCGTCATCATCAGAAATGAGATGTTCTGTTTGTAGTGGCATTTTTTTCATAAGTAAAAAATTCCTTTTTAGAGATGAGTTATAAAATAGATAATGAAAAACCAGAACGAAAAGCAACTGTTCAAATTCATTATGTGTTGACAGGGTCAAAATTGCCAAGCTCTGTTTAAGTTAATAACTGCCCAACCAATCCATTAAAAGCTTAAAGAGAGACCTAACGCAATCAACCATCCACAATTTCCAGATGTTGTCAAACTGCGTTAGAAAACATTAAATATACATAATCGCACCGCATAAAAAGGGATATCGTGTCGATGCGGTTACGGTCTGATGTCATGCATGCTTAAACTAGGCTTATTGTACTAATAACGCATTTTCTTCATGACAGTCAATACGCCAAAGAATACCATAATAGACTTAAACACGTGCCTTACAGCCGCCAAATCAAACTCATTCTGCCTTTAAGAATCACGCAAATCGCTATTGAGGTATCCCCATTCAATACTGAGCCATCTTCGTTCGATGGTTTCTGCAACGCATTCTTCGTAAATTTATTGTTCAACTCCCAAGTCGGTATCGGAAGGTTAAGTGCAATGTCGAGCCGGTCAAAACATTGGCGGCCTAGCCAAACCCAGAATTGTGGATCAATATGCTTTGGCTAAAACAAGCTACTCCAGAAACTTCGGCTTTAGGCATGAAGCGGACGCGTAAGTTAGAAGAGCTATGAGCGAACAGCTACTGTCCGCAGTTATTCTAAATAGATGGAGAATCAGCTAATGAAGCCGCGGATTTGCTAACACGGAGCAGGCTACTTCATATTCTATGATTTAACACCTTTTACCGCCTCTATTTGAAACTGACGATGTTGACGGATTTAACATGGGTCACTCCCTTGAATAGTTATCTCAGACGATGGCACATGAGCGCGTTGGATTATCTATCCTGCCTGATTGAATCACTTTTTTGCATGCATTTCATTAAAGGTATTGCTCATTCTGCCGATTCAACGATGAGAGCTATGTAATTAATCGGAGCGCCGGAACCAGTTAACAACTGGTGGGCGCCGGGAGACGCGGATGCCGATGGTGAAGGGGTTTATCTTGGCCTTAACCACCCACGCCGCATGTTACAGCCACGCCAGACGGATTGATTTGAAAAGGATGCTGAATGTCTGTTGCCAGTGAGACCTCCGCACAGGTCTATAAAAAAATCTCGCAGGAAGTAGAACGGATTATCGACAACCTGACTCTGCCTGTAAATGACCCTTCCCTAAAAAAAGCTAATAGCAATGCCCGCCTTCAACTGGGGTGTTTCCAGACGCGGCTGGACGAGGCAATCGACAGCCTGAGTTCTAACGCCGAGTGGGAAACTTTCACCATCGCCTTTTACGGGGAAACAAATGCGGGGAAATCAACGGTCATCGAGGCGCTGCGCATCCTGCTTAAAGAGGAAACCAAACTCGCCAGGCAGGCAGATTTTCGTCAGTTTCAGCAGCAGCACGATCTCTCACCTGAGGCGCTTGAAAATGCTGACCGGGCTTTAAAAGAAAACGAAGCATTGGCAATCTCTCTCAGTCAGGCTCTGGCGGAGGTGCGAGGGCGATATTTAGATCGCGAAGCTGAACTCGGGAAAGAGTTGTCGCAGCTGAGCGTGTTGATTGAGGATCAGAAGAAGCGCTGGTCCGTGATACGCCGGCTGCTGGCTCTGTGGATATCATCACCAGAGCAAAAGCAGCAGCTACAGGTGAAGAAACAGCAGCAGGCATTAGAGGCAGAAATTCGTCAGGAGACACAATCGCTTGCCGTGCAGCAAGCGGACTGTGATGCACAACGGCAAACGATGTTGAAGCAGCGCGCGCGGTTGGATGAAAAGTTTGCCGAACTGAACGCGCTGGCGGACGGTGAAATCATCGGTACGGGTATGTCCGATTTCACCTTAGACGCCACTCTCTATCCTTTTGAGTCATGCGGTCATCGCTTTGCCCTGCTGGACGTACCCGGTATTGAAGGTAAGGAGAGCAAGGTGCGCGAGCAAATACAGCGGGCGGTCGAGAAAGCGCACGCCGTTTTTTACGTCACTAGTAAAGCCACGGCGCCACAGAAAGGTGATGAAGCCAATCCCGGGACACTGGAGAAAATCAGGACACATCTCAATGCGCAGACTGAAGTCTGGACGCTGTTTAATAAGCGTGTAACGAATGCTATGGCCCTCGGAAGTTCCCTGGTTAACGAGGATGAAGCGCAGAGTCTTCAGGATCTGGACGAGAAAATGCGCGAGCAGTTGGGTGACAACTATCGTCAAACGCTGGTTGTCAGCGCCATGCCTGCGTTTCTCAGTCTGGCCGAACATTTGGTCCCCTGCGGGTCCAACGCGAAGAGTCGCGATAAGTTCCTGAAAGCCTTTACCCCGGAAGAATTGCTCGAAAAAACGGGCATTTCAGCGCTTGCGCGCGTTCTGACCCAACAGCTTGTCGCCGACAGCAAGGCAAAAATTACTCGATCGAACACACAGAAAACCAGCGTTGTGCTGGATGATATTGCTGCACAGGTAAGTGCGCTGCAGTCGGACACCTACGCAAAAATTGCCCGACAGCTTAATGAGGACAAAAACAGCGCACACAAGCAGCTTGATCACGCACTGAAATCACTGCGGCAGCGTCTGATTGACCGCGCGGAGGAGAGCGTTAGCCGGTTCCGCAACCAGGCGCGCGAACGTATCTATAAAGTGATTGACGGTGATATCAGTAATGATCGCTTCAAAAGTGAGCTGGAGGCATCGATCAGCCTGGAGCACGGTTCGCTTGAAAAGTTGCTTCCAGGAGTACTGAAAGCCGAACTTGAGCGCTTTCAATTAGAGATCAGTGACATTGTTGCGCAATTTCAGCAGCACGCCCGCGGGATCCTCAAAACTTTCTCACGCCTCCTGACGCACAAATTCAGCAGCAATATTCCCCTCACGATTGATATCGATAACGGCATCAATGTCACGGGCCTTCTGGCGACACTCGCGGGCGGCGCGCTGCTTTTCTGGAATCCCGCCGGATGGCTTGTCCTTGGCCCGGCGCTGGCGAACCTGGCATTTGCGGCCTACAAAGCCCTGCGCAGCATGATCAGCTCCAGTTACAAAATGTCGCAGCAGAAGCAGTCCGCTGACAAAAATCTCAGCAACGTGGCGGCCCACATGAACGATGCCATTGTCGACGGCATTCAGAAAGCCTTCCCGGAGCTGCAGGAGAAGATCGCTGAGATTAAAGACATGCTGGAGGAGCCTGTGAAACAGGTATCGGGCATCAATAAGATCCTGATCCAGGCCGCGGCCGGATTACGCCTTTTATCCACTGAAATTGATTTTTCTGGAGCGAAATAATGGAAAAAACGCTGGATATTTTTAAAGCGCAGCAGTTCCGCAATGTTCACATTCTGGATGAACTCACCGCCTTTCTTGAGCAGGGTGAAAAGGTCGGCGTCCCGGTCGATGTGCAGCTCATCAATAAAATTGAGGCTGCCAAAGAGAATGCTACGAACGGGAAATTAAAAATCGCGCTGATTGGAGGATTCTCTGAAGGGAAAACCTCAATAGCTGCCGCCTGGATGGGGCGTCTAGATAAAGCCAGCATGAATATCAGCCATCAGGAATCCTCCAACGAAGTCAAAGTATACGACGTGGGATCGGACTTTGTCCTGATTGACACGCCCGGGTTGTTTGGCTTCAAAGAGCAGTTCAACGAAGACACCCGGGCGGTCGAAAAATACAAGGACATGACCAAAAAATACATCAGTGAGGCGCATTTGATCCTCTATGTCATGAACTCCACCAACCCGATAAAAGAGAGCCATAAGGCCGATCTTGAATGGCTGTTCCGCACCCTAAACCTGCTTGACCGTACGGTGTTCGTTCTAAGCCGCTTCGATGAAGTCGCGGACGTTGAGGATGAGGACGATTACGCCGCCAACGTAGAGGTGAAGCGCCAGAACGTGCACGCGCGCTTGGACGACCTGATCGCGCTCACCCAGTCGGAACATGATGCGCTCAATATCGTTGCCGTCGCGGCTAACCCTTTTGATATGGGGACCGAATACTGGCTAGATAATCCGGAGAAATTCCGTGCGCTGTCTCATATCAGTGAACTGCAAGACGCGACGAGCGGCAAGATTGAAAAAAGCGGGGGAGCACTGGCGCTGAGTGAAGAAACGAAAAAAAGTGTTATCAGGGATATCCTGACACGGAAGCTGCCGGAAGCCATCGCAAATGATGTGCGTATCCGACAGGAAGTTGAAGATCTCTCATCCATTCATGTCCGGCTCAGCAAAGAACTGCTAATCATGCAGCGCGATATCGCGGAAGCGCGTGTCAGTCTCAATAACTTTGTACTCGACTACTTTAAAGATTTGATACTTCGCGCCCAGGGCCTGAGCCTCGAAACCTATATGGAGTTTTTCGAGAGTGAAATCGGTGAGCAAGGCATCATCATTGATACCCGGTTGGACAACGAGTTCGCCCGCCGCGTGCAGTCCGTTAACAATGCCATCCAGAAGATACATCTGGGCTACAACGCTGAAATCAATCACTACAACGGCAATATGGCGGCCATGGGGAAGCAGGGACTGAATTATGTCGTTAAGAGTAATTTCATTAACAGTGCAACAGTGATTGCCGCTCGTGATGGGGTGGTGTCCGTTGGCAGAATGGCCGGGTTAGAGCTGGGAAAACTACTGAAGTTTAAACCCTGGGGGGCCATTAAATTTGCTAAAGGCTTGAACGGGGCGCTGGTGTTTGCCGGCGTGGCGCTGGAAGTGTGGGATACCTACAACCAGGCAAAGCGTGAGGCGCAGTTCAAAAAAATGATCGACGCCATGATTTCGAACTTTAAGCAGCAACGCGATGGGGTGATCAGTGTGCTGGGAGGAAGTGATTTCGCACGCGATTATTTTACTGGTTTCGCACTGATGCAGGATGAAATGGCGAGCCTTGAACGCGCAATGCTGGCGATCCAGGAGCAGCAGTCTCTCTTTGCCCGCTGGCGTGCGGATGCGGAAGCGATTGACGCGGAATACACGCGTTTGAACGATTAAGTCCCGGGAGAAGAAATGGACATATTAGCGCTGGAAGCGTTGCTGAACCAGATGAAAAACCTTCCCCAGCCACGTAAAACGGAAGCGAACATTTTTTCCTCAGGTGCCCGCGGGCACTATGAAAATCCGGTCAGCGATTTGCTGGCCTTCTTTCTCGATCCCGATGGTGGTCATGGGCTGGGGCCGCTGGCGGCAGAGGCGCTGTTCAGCTGCTTGGGGCTGGCAGATACGTTCAACGCCGAACTGTCCGCACCGCCTCAGCGTGAGGTCAGCACTGAAAGAGGGAACCGGATCGACATCCTGCTTGAGGGTGATGACTGGGTGATGATCATCGAAAACAAGGTCTGGCACCTGCAGAATAACCCCTTTGGCGATTACCTCACCTGCCTGCAACAGGGGGCATATCAGGGCAAAACGCCCCTTTGCGTGGTGTTATCACCCAACGGTTCTGCGCCTGAGGGATGGGTTGGGGCCAGTTACCGGCAGCTTACCGATGCATTGTCTTCGCGGATCGGGGAAGCCTACATGGCTTCATCATTAAACAAATGGCTGGTCATACTGCGCGAGTATGTTCTGCATCTGGAGTCACTTGTGAGCCACCCTGCTGTTACAACTGAAACCGAAGCGTTTGTTCTGACGAATCTCCACCGCATTGCAGAAATAGAAGAGCTTAAGAAAACCGTCATTAAAACGTTGTCAGGAGAATGCCAGCGTTATCTTACTGAACATTTCAGCGACAGGGGCTATGAGATCAAAGCCCGTCTGACTAACTGGTATGGCTTTCCGGTGCTGCGATTTAAATGTTCCCACTGGCTCTCACCCTCAGATGTGGTTCTTTATCTGAACGGAACGGTGGATGAGTGGTTTGAAGTGATCACTTACGCCTGCGATCTTGAAAATGAGCAGATGCGTGAACAAGCAATCGCGATGCTCAACGTTGAGGGGAGTGAGGAAGAGTATGAGGAAGAAGCCAACGGAAGAATTTTAGGTTTCTTTTCCTGCCATGCCTCGCAGGAAACACTTAAATCTGAGTTGCTTTCGGATCTGGCAAAGCGGATGACGTTACTGGATAACTTTGAGCGTGAGCACCGCTGACCACTGTGGCCTGAGGAAACCCCGGCATATTTTTCGTTAGGGTTTAATAGGCAACGGATGAATAACAGTGTGGCACCGGCTCAACGCTCATCAAGTTGCTTTGCCCGGATACGTTTTCAAATGATACTTTGAAGATGGCGTAGGGCTTATTTTTTTAAGTTGTATATTTCTAACATGGAGAATGTATGGGGTTGTTCACCTTAGAAGAGCAGGAATTTCGGGAAGTTTCGAAAACGACATTTGTGCGCGAATCAATTCTTGAACGCAGAGATATCCAGTCGGCCTTAGCCAGAAAGATCGGCCATTTTGTTCCTGACTGCATGGTCATTCAAGAAGAGTTTAATAACTGGGAGGACAGTCATCGCAGGATCGATTTGCTCTGCATCGATAAAAACTTCAACCTGGTCGTTGTTGAGCTTAAACGTGATGAACAGGGCGCCCATATGGAGCTTCAGGCATTAAGGTATGCTGCTATGGTTTCGCAAATGACTTTTCATGAAACTGCTGAGTGCTACCAAAAATATCTCGATAAAGAAGGTGTCGAGAAAAATGCAGAGAATGAAATCCTCAATTTCTGTGAGAGAGAAGAAAACGAAATCGCTGACTTTAATACCCAAGTACGGATTGTATTAATATCAGCTGATTTCTCTAAAGAGATCACCAACACAGTCCTGTGGCTTAACAACAATGGCCTTAATATCAGCTGTTTCAGGCTAAGTCCATATCTTCATCTAAACAAGCTGCTGGTGAATTTCGAACAAATAATCCCGTTGCCAGAGGCAAAAGATTTCCTTGTCCGACAAAAGCGCAAAGAAATAGAAGCCATGAAGGCAAATGAAAAATCGGAGAAGGATTACTCTAAATTTGTCTTTAAAGGCGCTATATATAATAAGCGTAACCTGGCTTTTGAGCTAATGAGCGACTGGATATCGGAGAATGAGCCTGAGAATATAACTTCTATAGTATCGATCTTTGGAAAGGATATTCATCGCAGTCTTATAAAATCGGAACCCGACGTAACTCAGTCACGGCTAAAGCGTTTCCACGAGGCTTCTGTTGAGCTTGCATCCGGCGAGACGGTACTGATTACCAACCAATGGAGTATCGGCTCCATACAACGACTGATTACAAAATTTGAGACGTTTGGTTATAAAATAATCGCGCAACGACCTGAATAAACTAAATGAAAGCTGGGAGCCAACATTGGCATCAAAAACACCTGATGTGTAAACCAAATGTTCGGCTGAAATAATTATGAACTGAGCCCCTAAAACTATGATGCTAAGCTGCAAGCGAAGTGCGCTATTGGCGCAAGCAATTAGCAAGTTAGGCACAAAAGGTACCCATGATCTAGCCTCGGAAGCTGTAGTGCCCCCTATCCCCGACTCGCAAGTGGCTGGATTACTCCTGGCGATTCATTAGGCAACGCCAGCCTAAGCGCTACTTCTACCAGCATATCTGGCCTCCATAGAGGCCAACAGCTATGAGAGTCCGATTAGCATCAAGATGTTTGGTTTTTCGCTTAAGAGCATCATGCGGGAGCAAGGAATCACTACCTGAAGTGTCGTACTAAGCTGAAGATGCAAACCAATATTGAAATGACTGAAAAAAGCAGCAGCGAGTGGCTGCCAAGATGTGACGATCCAATAGCAATATGACTTACCAGAACCGGCGAAAGCCTGTTTTTTACGGCCATGCTTCACCAGCGATGAATGATATCTCTCATCATTCATAGATAAATAATCACTCAAAACCTTGTTTTTATTTACAAAAAACAAAAGGTGAACATTGTGAAGGATAAATCCAAAAAAAACTTTTTTCACGTATTATGAAATGATGATTTTTATAGAAGGGATTCAAATGAAAGCCACAAAAAAATTCATCTTAGATGGTTTAGCTGAATTTGGCTTAAGCGATCTACCAGGAAGGCCTTACGACAGTGCCTTTGAACTTTTAGCATCTCCTCCAGATCGAAAGCGCGTAATAATGATGGGATTCAATGGTTCCCTCGTAGATGCTCACATTACCAACGCGCAATCCATTGAGAAAGATTTCGAGTCCCCTACCATCTCAAATGTTCAGAACGGAATCGAAGGTGCCTGGGGAATAACTCACCTCGCGAAGAGGTTGCAACAAATCCCTGTTGGGCTTGGTTATGATTGGCAGGATGTCGTTTACACCAACGCTCTTATGATGTGTTCCCAAAATGCAGCATCCATACAAAAGGAAGCATTGAAGCAGAATCTAACCGTTGAGCAACTGGTGAAAAACTCAATGGGTTTCTTTGAGAATGTAACGCTACAGCTTTGCAACCCAGAGGTGATTATCGCTTACAGCAATGGGCTGACTTCACTGTCCGCCGCCAGTTTGTTGCTCAAATATTTTGGCGAGGCTGGTACGTTGAAGTATTCCCATCCTAAAGGGTATTACACCACATACGCCTTTTATGCTAAATTCCACACCCACCGGGTTCCGGTTGTGTGTGTGCGGCATATGTCGAGGTTTAAACCTCATGAAGAGTATATTAAATCAGCTATTTCGCTGATGAGATAAGATGGCCCAATTTCGAGTTTTGACCTGTTACTTTCCTGAATTGGTATACGTTTAGGTATACGATGGAAACTTGAATTGAATAAAACATTTTGTTTTCATAGGGTTATATTGCTTTTTCAGACTCCGCCAGCACCAAAATTCTCCATCGATGATTACCAGAGTCATTCGATGAAGTCCTAAGAGCCCGTATGGCGCAAGCCTTACGGGCTTTTTTGTATCTGGACTCTTTCAAGGCGACTCGCATGAAAATCCCAAACCGACTCCAGCCTCTCGTCGATGATGGCCTGGTAGATGAAGTACTACAGAGACTAAGAAGCGGCAAAGAAGCTGACGTTTATACCGTGTTAACGGGCGGCAAAATCCAATGTGCCAAAGTGTACAAGGACGCCACGCAACGAAGTTTTAAGCAGGCCGTGCATTATCAGGAAGGACGTAAAGTCCGTAACAGCCGCAATTCACGTGCGATGCAAAAAGGGTCGAAATTCGGGCGTAAGCAGCAAGAAGAGACCTGGCAAAGTGCCGAAGTGGATGCGTTATTCCGTCTGGCGAATGCCGGCGTACGCGTCCCACAGCCCTACATTTGCATCGATGGCGTATTGTTGATGGAGCTGGTCACAGATGCAGAAGGCCTGGTTGCGCCACGCCTGAGTGATGTGTTCCTCTCCAAAGAGAATGCCATGAAGGATTTCGATACCATGATCCGCAATATCGTGCGCATGCTGTGCGCCGGTATTGTTCATGGCGATCTGTCGGAATTCAACGTGCTGCAGGACGCCAACGGACCGGTCATTATCGACTTGCCACAAGCTGTCGATGCCGCCGCAAATAATCACGCAGAATCGATGTTTGAGCGCGATGTGAATAACATCACCGCCTATTACGGGCAATACGCTCCTCAAATTTTGCAAACGCGCTATGCGAAAGAGATCTGGCAGTTATATGAAGACGGAAAGCTAACGCCAGAAACGCCGCTTACCGGTCTCTTCGTAGAAGAGTTGCATGAAGTGGATATGAATTCGCTGATGGATGAGATCATCGCCGCCGAGGATGAGTTCTACGATCGTCAGCGCGCGGCTAAAGAACGCGACGAGGAATAAATGCGGCTCCACAGCTCGGGCAGGCTGGCAATAAACGCCTCGGCTATCGCATGTTTATTGCCCCCGGGATTCCATAACGTTACCAGCGTAACATTCAATCCCTGATTGCCGACTTCGGTGGGCAATAGCTGCACATTGCGCCACTGCTGAGCCTGAAAATGCATCGGCAGGAATCCCCAACCCGCACCACTTTCCAGCAAATGCTGCAGGATGGCGCGATCGTTAACGAACAGGCACTTGCCAGAAATTTGCAGGCGTCGGCTAATCTGTTCATCGTGGTGGGGATGCATTAGCAACTGCGGAATCAGTGACAGATCGAGCAGCGTCACCGGTTGCTGCTGTTCGCGGAACAGCGTGTGGGCGGCGAAAAAATTAAGTTCGATGGTTCCGAGCGCCTGCCATTCCATCTCATTTCCCAACGTACGATGCTGCGCCTGGCAGATAGCAACATGCGCCGTCCCATTTTTGAGCGCCGCTTCAGCCTCATCACGCGTACAACTCCATGCGTTAAAACGGATGTTCTTCTCAGCCATATATTCAATCACAGCGTGAAGAAAAGCGTGCGGAATAAAAGGATCGTAAACCAGCACCAGTTCCTGCTCGACGGCAACAGGCAATGCACGCGCGTAGGATTCAAATGCCTGCGCCTGACGCAGAAAAAGATGCGCCTGACGATGCAGCTGTTGGCCTTTTTCCGTTAGCAGTAACCTGCGCCCTTCCCGTAAGAACAGCGTGTAACCCAACGCATCTTCAAGATAATCCAGAAGGTCACGCACCGTGGTACGATCCTTCCCCAGCAACAGGGCAGCTTTCGAAATGCTGCCGGTTTCAGCAATCGTGGCAAAGGCTTCAATCTGCGAAAAAGAGTAGCGCAACGCGGTCATAGCAGACTCCAGAATTGAGAGGGATTTTCCCCCATTAAGTGATTTTATCAGGGGATTAACCGTTCATATACTGCTGCGTAATCACTCCTCAAGCGCAGAGAAAAAAATGCATAAACGTCTTTTACAACCGATCCTGATGGCCGCATCGCTGAGCGCGATCGCCCTTTCCTTCACCTCACACTCCTTCGCGGCGGAAACACAGAATTGCGGTGGCGTAATGCTGCAATCTTGTCCGCAGCCTTTTGATAAGAAGCTGCCGGATCCGCATCAGATGCTGAGCTGGAGCCAGGCCGAGCGTGTGGTGGGATTCCGCAATGATTATCGCAACTATGCGGGCGATGTATTTCATCATGGCGATTCAACGGCTTTGAAAGCCGCCAGTAAGCCGCTGACCGACGCCTCTTACACCTTCAACGGCAAACGCTATTCGTTGTCCGACTACCTGAAAAGGGAAAATGTCAGCGGCATGCTGGTGCTGAAGAACGGGAAAATTGCCTATAAGTATCTCGGCGCAGGCAATACCGACCAGACATTATGGACGTCTCGTTCAGTGGGTAAATCGGTGGTTTCCACGCTGGTAGGTATCGCCATCAAGCAAGGTAAAATCCATTCGCTTGACGATCGGGTAACGGATTACGAGCCGGATCTCAAAGGCACCGCCTGGGATGGCGTCACGCTGAAGCAATTGATCCAGCACACTTCCGGTGTCGCCTGGAACGAGGATTACACCAATCCTAACTCTGACTTTGCGCATCTGACGCAGTGTGAAGCGCGCCCTGGCACCTACGATTGCGTGCGCAATATCATCAGGCAACTGCATCGCGCACATCCGGCGGGAGAATCCTGGTCGTACTCATCCGGCGGTGCGTGGTTGCTCGGCGATGTACTGGAGAAAGCCACCGGCATGTCAATCGCCTCCTGGCTGGAGCAATCCATCTGGAAGCCTTACGGCATGGCCAGCGATGGCGTATGGCATGCTTATGCCAAAGGCCAGCACGACGTTGGCGCACATGGCTTTAACGCCACGCTGGAAGATTGGGGCCGCTTCGGCTTGTTCATCATGAATGAGGGTCGTTTGCCAAATGGTCAGCAGATGTTGCCCGATCACTGGCTGGATGATGCATCCAACTGGACGCAGGCGCGCAACTCGCTATCCGCCGCTCATCCTGAAGGCACTTATGGCTATCAATGGTGGAACAACGCGGTTGCCGCCAATGCGCAACATGTCGCTCCCACCGCCGATAAATCGTTGAAAAATTCACTGTGGGCGCTGGGTATTTATGGTCAGGTGATTATGGTGAACCGTGCTGAAAACCTGGTGATCGTGCAATGGTCAACCTGGCCTGAAGCTGAACCAAAGATGAATGCTCAGCCACTTGAAGCCGCGCTTATGTTCAGCGCAATTGCGCAGCAGCTGGCAGATTAACGCTGCGGGGCCACTGTTAAGGTGGCTCCCTTCACTCTCTGTAACAACCTAAAATGCTATCTGGTGTCGATTTAACCAACGAAACTAGACCTTTTTCATTCCTGGTTTATTCTTAAATCTTTCCATCCCGGCCTATGCCAGGATGAATACCTGAGACGACATATTTCATGAAAGAGGGAATTATGAAAAAGACCATTATTGCACTGTCAGCCATTCTGATGGCTTCTTCGGCTTTTGCCGCGACCACACATGCAACTGATGAGACTGTCGCTAATGCGCAGGCCGGTGCTAACACCGCTAAAGAAAAACTGCATCAGGCGCAGAACGAAGGTAAAGAGCAGCAGCTCAAAGCCAAGCATGCTGCTGAAGGTAAAAGCGACAGCATGACCAGCAAAGCCAGCGAAGGGACGCAGAAGGCCTGGAACAAAACCAAAGAAGGTTCTGAGAAAGGTTGGGATGCTACCAAAGAAGGCACGCAGAAAGGCTGGAATAAAACCAAAGAAGGTGCCAGCGATTTGAAAAAGAAAGTGACTGAATAACTCTCTTTGCTGAACCAAGAGGCCGCGTTTGCGGCCTTTTTTAATGCCAGTATTTCCTCAACTTTGCATCTTCCGCGCTATCCCCTTAGACTTTACGCAACACTCCATTAACCAATAATTCTTATGTCTGACACCTTTACCCGCCAGCCGCTGCCTTTACCCAACGGTCACAACAAAGTGCTGCTGCACTCCTGCTGTGCGCCCTGTTCGGGCGAAGTGATGGAAGCGATGCTGGCTTCCGGCATCGATTACACCATCTTCTTCTACAACCCAAATATTCACCCGCTGAAAGAGTACGAGCTGCGTAAAGAGGAGAATATCCGCTTTGCCGAGCAGTTTGGTGTGCCCTTTGTTGATGCCGATTACGATAAAGACAATTGGTTTGAGCGGGCGCGCGGCATGGAGTGGGAACCGGAACGTGGCGTGCGCTGCACCATGTGTTTCGACATGCGCTTTGAACGCACCGCGCTGTATGCACATGAAAACGGCTTCCCGGTGATCACCAGTTCACTCGGTATTTCGCGCTGGAAGAATATGCAGCAGATCAACGACTGCGGCGTGCGTGCGGCGGCGCACTATCCGGATATGCTTTATTGGGAATTTAACTGGCGTAAAGGTGGCGGCTCGTCACGCATGATTGAGATCAGCAAGCGCGAACGCTTCTATCAGCAAGAGTATTGCGGCTGCATATATTCGCTGCGCGACAGCAATCGCCATCGCGTAGCCAGCGGCCGCGAGCGCATTGAAATCGGCGTGCAGTATTACCAGCCAGACGAAGAGTAAAGAAAAGGGCAGGAAATCCTGCCCTTTTTCGTTAACGAAACACCAGCGTTAACACCACGATGACGATCATCATCAGTATCAGGTGAAACACCACCTTATTGAGATTGCGGTTACGCATTTCGCCTCCATGTGTTTAAAACCACTGACCAAAACGCTTGATGTAGAGCATTTTCATGCCCTGCGCGACCACGCAATAACCGAGCAGCGTTGCGACCAGCCATGGGAAGTAAGACCACGGCAGCGGCACCAATCCCACCATCGCGCCCAGCGGTGAGAACGGCAGCAGAATACCGGCGATCATCACACACGCAGTGGTCAGCAGCACCGGCAGCGCTGCACGGCTCTGGATAAACGGAATCTTTTGCGTGCGCAGCATGTGCACCACCAGCGTCTGCGACAGCAGGCCTTCAATAAACCAGCCGGACTGGAACAGCGACTGCATTTCTGGCGTATTCGCCGCGAACACGTACCACATCAGCGCGAAGGTGGTGATATCGAAAATTGACGACGTTGGCCCAATCCACAGCATAAAGCGTTTGATATTACGCGCGTCCCATTTACGCGGTTTGCGCAGGAACTCGCGGTCCATTTTGTCCCACGGCAGCGCCAGCTGGGACAGATCGTACATCAGGTTCTGAATCAGCAGATGAATCGCCAGCATCGGCAGGAACGGAATAAAGGCGCTCGCCACCAATACCGAGAACACGTTGCCGAAGTTGGAGCTGGCGGTCATGTTCAGGTACTTGATGATATTGCCGAAGGTTTCGCGTCCCTTCATGACACCCTCTTCCAGCACCATCAAATCTTTTTCCAGCAGGATGATATCGGAGGACTCTTTGGCGATATCCGCCGCGCTATCCACGGAAATCCCAACATCGGCATCGCGCAGCGCCGGGGCATCATTAATCCCGTCGCCGAGGAAGCCCACGGTATGCCCTTGCTGTTGCAGCGCGCGCAGAATGCGTGATTTTTGCAGCGGCGTGAGTTTAGCGAATACCGAACTCTGCGCGGCGGCATCGGTCAGCTGCTCGTCGCTCATCAGGGCAATCTGGTCGCCGGTGATGATGGCGCCGCTGTCGATGCCAACCTGCTGGCAAATGCGCGCGGTGACCACCGGATTATCGCCGGTCAGCACTTTGACGCTGACGCCATTGTCGCGCAGCGCGCTGATGGCTTTGGCGGCGCTCTCTTTCGGTGGATCGAGGAAAGTCAGCAGCCCTTCAACCGTTAACCCTTGCTCATCGGCCACGCTCAGCGGCTGCTGCAAACCCGGCTCCGCCAGCACGCGACTTGCCACCAGCAGCACGCGGAAACCCTGCTCATTATATTGATGTGCCAGCGCCAGCAGTTCTGCGCGACGCGTTTCGTTCAGCGGCTGTACCAGTTTGCCTTCACGCTCGGCAGTCGCGATGCTCAGCATCTCTTCCACCGCGCCTTTGCAGATCAACATCTGTTGATTGAGACGACGATCGCGCACCACCACCGAAACGCGACGGCGAATAAAATCAAACGGCAGTTCATCCACTTTAATATAGGTGTCGCCCACCGCCTCGCTGACGCGGTTTTTGCCGTACTGCAAAATGGCGCGATCCATCAGATTCAACGTGCCACTTTGATAGTGGCTGTTGAGCCAGCTCAACATCAGCACGCGAGAATTCTCCACGCCAGCACAATCCAGATGATGCTCCAGAATGATGTTGTCCTGCGTCAGCGTGCCGGTTTTATCGGTGCAGAGAATATCCATCGCGCCGAGGTTTTGAATCGCGTTCAGGCGTTTGACGATCACTTTACGCCGCGACATGGCGATGGCGCCTTTCGCCAGATTCGAGCTGACGATCATCGGCAACATTTCAGGCGTCAAACCTACCGCCACCGCCAGCGCAAACAGCGAAGCATCCAGCCAGTCGCCTTTGGTCAAACCATTAATCAGCAACACCACCGGCACCATCACCAGCATGAAGCGGATTAACAGCCAGCTCACGCTGTTGACGCCGCGGTCAAAGGCGGTTTGTGAGCGGTTACCCACAATCGATTTCGCCAGGCTACCGAAGTAGGTTTCACTGCCGGTTGCCACCACCACCGCTTTGGCGCTACCGCTGGACACGTTAGTGCCCATCAGGCAGACGCTGCCGAGTTCCAGCAGCGATGTGCCCTGCTCGCTGGCACCGCTGCTTTTACTGGTGACGTGGCCGGTGACGTCATATTTTTCAACCGGTAACGATTCGCCGGTCAAAATCGCCTGGCTGATAAATAGGTCGCGTGAATCCAGCAGCCGCACATCGGCAGGCACCAAATCCCCCGCCGACAGATAGATGATGTCACCCGGCACCAGCGTGGCGATATCCACTTCCTGTTTGAGCGGCGCTTGCTGCGCTGACTCACGACGCAGCACCGTTGCGGTGGTGCGCACCATTGATTTCAGCGCCTGCGCCGCTTTGTTGGTGCGGAACTCCTGCCAGAAGCGCAGCAAACCGCTGAGCGTTACCATCGTCACAATGATGATGACACCGGTCAGATCGGTCTCCTCGCCGTTGCGCAGCGGCAGCCAGAAATCAGTGAAAAAGCTCACCAACGCCAGCGCCATCAGGACATAGATAAACGGATTGTTGAACGCCTGCAGCAACTGCAATAACGCCGGTGGCGCTTTGTCGTGTTCAACCTGATTGCGGCCATACACGTCTAAACGTGCCTCGGCTTCACGTTCACTCAGGCCAAGCGCATCGCTGCGCAGACGCACCAGCGTTTCGTCGGCAGTGAAGCCGGCTTCATCTTCAATCAGGTAACGCGGTGTTTTTTGACGCGGCTGGCGCGTGGTATTCCAGGCTTTTTTTTCCTGGTTGAGTTTCATGTCAGTCATGGTGACATTCCTCTTTATTACGGCAATAAAAATCCCTGCGTGCGTGGCACACAAATTAAATTAACGGCAATGCTTTTTTAAATTAAAAATAACCTGTCGGGAATTTCCATATCACCTCCCGGAAATTAAAGACGAAAAGAGTCGCTCGAAAAATAACGAGTAATAAATAAAGACGAAGGTAAACACCACGCAATCGAACAGCGAAAAGCTGTCTAATGCGCAGCGCAAATCAGCACGCTGAGGTTCAGCGCGCGTATCGAGGCGGAGGGAAAAGTGTGTTAAAAATCATGTGCATGATGATCTTCCCACGGGTTTTGGCCCGTTACAGTGTCGTTTTAAGGGAACAATCATCAGAAAAGGGAGGATTGCTGCCCGCCAGGATGGCAAGCAGCGACAAAAAAGTTCGCGCGTCAGCTTGCCTTGTGATGCCAACTAAAAGGGTGACTGTCCAACTGAACTCTCCTGCTTTGAAATTGCGGCCATTATATTCCCGGAAGGAACGAAGTAAAGTTAATTATCGGTTAATCACAGAACATTTATATTTCGTTGCAGTTGAGTTGATATATCCCATTTCGGTCGCCATAAATGGCGACCCTACGACGGCCATGCAGCCTACCTTCCTTATAACTGAACCACCCGACTTAGATCATTAATGCATATGCATAGCCTGAAATTGACTATTCTTCACTGCTGCGCTCTCGTAAACTCGCGTTACTTTTTTTAGGCAAGGAAACAACATGAAAAAAATTATTCCCTCACTGCTGGCGTTATCGCTGGTAGCCGCCTTCTCTGTTCAGGCAGCGACGCCGAAAGATACGCTGGTTATTGCCCAGTCCACCGATGATGCCGACAGTTTCGATCCCGCGCAGGGCTTTGAGCTCACCACGGTGCAAGCGTTCACTAACATTTATCAGCGCCTGGTTCAGTCCGATCCCACCAATCCAACCGATTTGCAGCCAACGCTGGCGACCTCCTGGCAAGCGGGCAGTGATAATCGCAGCCTGACCTTTGAACTGCGCAAAGGCGCTCAGTTCGCCAGCGGCAATCCGTTGCGTCCGGAAGATGTGATCTTCTCGCTGGGCCGCGTGGTGAAACTCAACCTCGATCCCTCCTTTATTCTTACCCAACTTGGCTGGAATAAAGACAACGTCGATACCTTCCTGAAGAAGGTTGATGACAACCACGTACAGATCAGCTGGAGCGCCAACGTCAGCCCGGCGTATGTCCTCAGCCTGCTCTCCGCGCCGGTCTCTTCGATTGTTGATGAGAAAACCGCGCAGGCCAACGCGAAGAACGGTGACTTCGGCCACGCGTGGCTCGGCACCCACTCTGCCGGTAGCGGCCCGTATCAGATTCGTAAAGTGGTGCTGCATGAAGCGATTCTGCTGAGCGCCAACCCAACCTCTCCGGCGGGCGCACCGAAGCTGAAAAACATCCTGATCAAAAACGTTCCAGAACCGGCTGCGCGTCGTCTGCTGCTGGAACAGGGCGATGTGGATATCGCGCGTAACCTCGGCGCGGATCAGATTGCCTCGCTGAAAGGCAAAGCGGGCGTGAAGACCGAAGCGATCCCGATGGCATCGCTCTATTACATCCAGTTCAACATTGGTGAGAATCCGGTACTGAAGAACCCGGCGCTGTGGGAAGCGGCTCGTTACCTGTTCGACTATAAAGGTATCGCTAATGACCTGCTGAAAGGCCAGTTCGACGTGCATCAGACTTTCCTGCCGAAAGGTTTCCTCGGCGCAATCAACGACACGCCATACACTTACGATCCTGAGAAAGCCAAAGCGATTTTGAAGAAAGCCGGTCTGACCAACGTCAGCTTCAAGCTCTCCACCAGCAATCAGCCGCCTTACCTCGACATCGCGCAGGCGCTGCAGGGCAGCTTTGCTAAAGGCGGCGTGAAGGTTGAAGTGCAGCCTGGCTTGAGCTCTGAAGTCTCTACCCGCGTGAAGGCGCACAAATACGAAGCCACCCTGAACGCCTGGGGCGCAGACTATTTCGATCCAAACACCAACGCCGCGTCCTTCGCTTACAACCCGGAAGATGGCAGCAAAACCGTGGCTTACCGTTCTGACTGGCATATCCCAGAGCTGAACAAGCAAACGCTGGCCGCCACCGCCGAGAGCGATAACAACAAGCGCGTTGAACTTTATCAGGCGATGCAGCGTGAAGTGCTGAAAAACTCGCCGTACGTGATTGGCTTGCAGGCGAAAAACCTGATTGCGCTGCGCGACAATCTGCAAGGCTATGTGCAGGGCATCAACCCGGACATGGTCTATTACTCGCAGGTTTCTAAGTAATGGCAGTGTCAGCTTCACAGGCCGGGTTCGCCCGGCCACTCTGGCAACGCGTTAGCCACCTCGTTACCAGCCTGCTTTCGCTGCTGGTAACGTTGGTCGGTTTGTTAGCGTTCACTTTTATGCTGTCGCACCTGTCGCCTGTCGATCCGGTGCAACAGATCGCCGGCGATCACGCCAGTGAAGCCACTTACGCGCAGGTGCGCCACGATCTCGGCCTCGATCAGCCGGTGCTGGTGCAGTTCTGGCGCTATATCAGCCATCTGGCGCGCGGCGATCTCGGCTTATCGCACCTGACCAATCAACCGGTCAGCGCCGACCTGATGCGTACCTTCCCCGCCACCATTGAGCTGGCCACCTGCGCGATGATTTTTGCCGCAGTGTTTGGCATTGCCTTAGCGCTGCTGGCGGCGTGGAAACCGGGCAGCATTATCGATAACGTGGCGCGTTTTGTGTCGCTGCTTGGCTACTCGGTGCCGGTGTTCTGGCTCGGCCTGCTGGGTTTGCTGCTGTTTTACGCCGTGCTGCACTGGTCTGCCGGACCGGGCCAGCTCGATGACATCTGGATCTACACGCTGGAGCCGAAAACCGGCTTTGTGCTGATTGATAGCTGGATGTCCGGCGATCCCGAGATGTTCCGCAATGCGATTGCCCATTTGTGGCTGCCGGTGGTGATTCTCGGCCTGCTGGCGATGGCGGGTATTACGCGCCTGCTGCGCGCGGCGCTGCTGGAAGAAAGCAGCAAAGAGTACGTGGTGCTGGCGCGCGCCAAAGGTGCCAGCCGTGGCCGCATTTTGCTGCGACATATTTTCCCCAACGTGCTGGGCACGCTGATTACCGTTATCGCCCTCTCCTACGCCACGCTGCTGGAAGGTTCGGTCTTGACCGAAACGGTATTTGCCTGGCCGGGCGTCGGTCGCTACATGACCAACGCGCTGTTTTCCTCTGATGTACCGGCGATTCTCGGCTCGACCTTGCTGATTGGCAGCTGCTTTATTCTGCTCAATGCGCTGGCCGATGCCCTGACCTGGTTAACCGATCCGAGAACCCGATGACTCAACAACTCTCTGAACTGGAAACGCTGCGTCCGCGTCGCCGCCGCGCGCGCGTGACCTCACTCACCATCGGCCTGACGCTGGTGCTGATTGTGGTGGCGATGGCGTTGTTCGCGCCGTTGCTGGCGCCTTTCGATCCCAATGCGCAGATCATCTCCCAGCGTTTGCAGGCGCCGTCGGCGCTGCACTGGTTCGGCACCGATGGCTTTGGCCGCGATCTGCTGTCACGCGTGATTTACGGCGCGCGCCCAACGCTGCTGCTGGTGTCACTGATTCTGGTGCTGACCATTCCGGTTGGCCTGCTGGTCGGCATTACCGCCGGTTACCTGGGCGGCTGGACCGAGCGCGTGTTGATGCGCATTACCGATATCTTCCTGTCGCTGCCGAATCTGGTGATTGCGCTGGCGCTGGTCGCCATGCTCGGCCCCGGTTTGATGAATGGCGCTCTGGCGTTGGCGCTTACTAGCTGGCCGCCGTTTGCCCGTCAGGCGCGTGCGGAAACGCTGGCGCTGCGCCGCAGTGATTACCTCGCCGCCGCGCGCATGCAGGGCATCACCGGCTTGCGATTGATGTTTGGTCATATTCTGCCGCTGTGTATGCCAACGGCGGTGGTACGCGCCGCGCTGAGCCTCGGCGGCATTATTCTTTCAGCCGCTGGCCTCGGCTTCCTTGGCATGGGCGTGCAACCGCCTACCGCTGAATGGGGTTCGATGGTGGCAGAAGGCAGTAAAGTGATCTTCGACCAATGGTGGGTAGCCGCCGCACCCGGCGGCGCGATTCTGTTCGCCAGCCTGGCGTTTAACCTGACAGGCGATGGCCTGCGTGACCGACTGGATACTCGCCATGCCAAATGATCTGTTAATTGATGTACAAGGCCTGACGATTCGCAGCGATGATGCGCTACTGGTCGATAACATCGGCTTTCAAATTGGCCGCGAGCGCGTGGCGTTGGTAGGGGAATCCGGTTCCGGTAAATCACTCACCGCGCGCACGCTGATGGGCTTGCTGTCGCCTTCGCTGCATTTGCAGGCTGAGCGTTTGCAGATTGTTGGCACCGATGCGCTGAGCCTGCGCGAACGCGACTGGATCCAGCTGCGCGGTAGCAAGGTGGCGATGGTGATGCAGGATCCGAAATATGCGCTCAATCCCACGCGCACTATTGGCTGGCAGGTGGAAGAACCGCTGGTGCTGCACCACAAACTGAGCCGCGCCGAGCGTAAAGAGAAAGTGTGCGAGATGCTGGATGCGGTGGGTCTGCCCAATCCGCGTCAGTTGATGAAACGCTATCCGCATCAACTCTCTGGCGGCATGGGCCAACGCGTGATGCTGGCGATCGCCTTGATCACCGATCCTGAATTGCTGATCGCCGATGAACCCACGTCGGCACTCGATCACGCGATGCGCGATCAGGTGCTGGCACTGATTCGTCGTCTGGTGGAGCAGCGCAACATGGGTTTGCTGCTGATCAGCCACGATCTGCAACAGGTTTCCGAACACTGCGAACGCGTGATGGTGATGTATCAAGGCCGCGTGCTGGATACCTTGCCGGCGTCCGAGCTCTCCAACGCCAGCCATCCTTACACCAGCACCTTGTGGGCCTGTCGTCCGAGTAAAGCCACACACGGCGAGCGCTTGCCGGTGCTGGATCGTGCCGCGCTGGAGAAAAATTATGATTGAGTTATCGAACCTCAGCGTTTCGCACAAGCAAGGTTACGAGCTGCGCACCGTGGTGCACGATGTGTCGCTGCAGGTTGCGGCCGGTGAGTGTTTTGGTCTGGTTGGCCCATCCGGCTGCGGCAAGTCGTCGCTGCTGTGGGTGCTGGCGGGATTGAATCCGCACTGGAGCGGCAGCATGTCGCTGGCGGGCACCGCCGTGCAGCCCGGCAAAGCGTTTACCGGCCAGCTGCGCCGCGATGTGCAGATGGTGTTTCAGGATCCCTACGCTTCGCTGCATCCGCGTCATCGCCTGCGTCGCACGCTGGCGGAACCGCTGAAAATGCTTAAGCGTGATAACATCGACGACCGCATTAATGCCGGGTTCCGCCATGTCGGGCTCGATCCGGCGCTGGCGGATCGCTATCCGCATCAGCTTTCGGGCGGTCAGCGTCAGCGCGTGGCGATTGTGCGCGCCTTGCTGCTGGAACCGAAGATCCTGCTGCTGGATGAGCCGACCTCGGCGCTGGACATGTCGGTGCAGGCCGAGATCCTCAACTTGCTCAACGATCTAAAGCAAAAAGATGGTTTAACCATGGTGCTGGTCAGCCACGATCCGGATGTGATCGATCACATGTGCGATCGCGCAGCGCGCATGGCGCAAGGCCGCATCGTGGAACAACATTCAACAACAAGGAACACCGTATGACGGTTAAGTTACGTCCGCTGGAGCGGGAAGATTTACGCTTTGTGCATCAACTCGATAACAACGCCAGCGTGATGCGTTACTGGTTTGAGGAGCCGTACGAAGCCTTCGTCGAGCTTTCTGATCTGTATGACAAACACATCCACGATCAAACCGAGCGTCGCTTTGTGGTGGAGCATGATGGACACAAAGCCGGTTTGGTGGAGTTGGTCGAGATTAATCACGTGCATCGCCGCGCTGAGTTTCAGATCATTATCGATCCTTCACATCAGGGCAAAGGCTTAGCCACGAAAGCGGCAAAGTTAGCGATGGATTACGGCTTTTCAGTGCTGAATCTCTACAAACTCTATCTGATTGTCGATGAAGAGAATAAGAAGGCGGTGCATATCTACACCAAGCTGGGTTTTGAGGTGGAAGGCGTACTAAAGCACGAATTTTTCATCAACGGCGAATACCGCAACACCATTCGCATGTGCATTTTCCAGCAGCAACATCTGGCGCAGCATAAAAGCGCCAATGCCATGGTGAAGCCAACCGCGCAGTAATCATTGTCTATGCATTCATGCGCACCAGGTCGCCATGAATGGCGACCCTACGGGGTTTGTGGCGATGGTGAGTCAGAAAAACGCATTGTCGCTGCAGCGACGGTGTTGAGGCGACATCCCAAACCGCTGAGCGAATAAGGGATTCCAGGGCGAGCCGCATGGATGCGGCGAGAGGTGGCGCTGAGCAGGAGCGAATCGCCACCGGTCCGTCAGGAATCGTGAATGAGTGAAGGTACCGCGAAGCGGCGGATTGGGCTGGCGCAAGGCCCGGGAGTGCAGAGGGCGCGGCCAGGCGCTCTCTGCTCGGTCGCCGCACCAGGATACTGCAACTGCCTCAGTACATGGCGAACGAAAGTCGCTCTGCGCTTAACTGAGCGGCATTACGCCATAAATGGCTGCGTGATTAACCGCGTGCGCCGACGACGTTCAGCTTCGGCTGCGGATGTTCAGGTTTGAGATCGTACATGCCGCCATAGAAAGGATCGACCAGCAACCAGCCGGGGAAGCCCAACAGCGGAATATTGCCCAGCACATACCACAGATTGGCACTGGCCTCGATCGGCAAGGTTAGCGGCACGTAGCCCGGACTTTCCAGCATCACCTGATAGTGCTTCTTACCAAAGTAATTCCCGGTCGATTTCGCCAGCTCAACGGTTTGCGGCGTATAGCCCTGCGCCACCGCGCGGCCGGTCTCATCCTGCACGGTGAAACGCGCGCCTTGCGGCAGGGAGTCGATTTTTACCGGTTGCGTTTCAGTGCCAACAATGGTGGCGCAGCCGCTCAGCAGCAGCGCACAGGCAGGAAAAAGAGGTCGCAGGTTCATAGCAGGTCCGCTTCAGCATCAGATAGGACAGTGTAAACTGCCCTTCTGTGCTTAATCGCGCTATCACTGATGATTTTCTGCGCTTTATTGCGGTTGACAACAGGCAGCAATCGCCGCGATATCCTGCGGCGTGGTACGGCAGCAGCCGCCAATCAGACGTGCGCCCGCCTGCTGCCATTCAGCGAATTTGTCATGCAGCGTGCAGCCCGACGGCGCGGAGTGCCAGGTTTTGCTGCTGGCATCGTACTGCTCGCCGGAGTTCGGATAGACCAGCAGCGGTTTGTCACACAGCGCCTGTAAGCTGCGCAGAGCGGGCGTCACGCTCTCCAGCGCCACGCAGTTGATGCCAATCGCCACCACTTGCGGTGCCGCATTCACCAGCTGCGCCACTTTGCTCAGCGGCGTGCCGTCGCTGAGGTGTTCGGCATCGCGCAGGGTAAAGGAGAACCACGCGCTGCTGTCAGGGAATTCGGCCAGTAAACTCACCAGCGCCTGCGCCTCAGCGAAGGACGGCAGCGTTTCGCAGGCCAGCAGATCGACACCCGCTTCCAGCAACGCCTTCACGCGCGGACGGTGGAACGCTTTCATCTCCTCTTCCGGCAGCGCGTAATCACCCCGATACTCCGCGCCATTGGCCAGAAACGCGCCATACGGCCCGACGGATCCGGCCACCAGCAATGGCGCGGTGCTGGCCGAAGATGCGCGATAGTCGTCACGCGCGCGCTGCGCCAGCTGTACGCTCTGGGTAATCAGTGCCAGCGCCTGCGCTTCATCTAATCCACGTGCAGCAAAACCCTGCGGTGTGGCCTGATAGCTGGCGGTGATCGCCACATGCGCGCCAGCGGCAAAGTAATCGTGATGCACCTGATAAATCAGCTCAGGATTTTCTACCAGCACTTTGGCCGACCACAACGCATCGGCCAGATTGCAGCCGCGCGCTTCCAGCTCGGTCGCCAGCGCACCATCGAGAATCAGCGTGTCAGTTTGGGTTAGTGCCTGCGCGATGGGATTACGCGACATCGTTGGCCTCCTCAGCCTTAAGGGATGACTTACGTCGTTGCGTGACATGGTATGCGGCATAGCAGAACAGCACAAACGGAATGCCGCACCACAACGCAATACGCTGCGACGGATCGAACGCCAGTCCGACGCACGCCAGCAGGCAAAGCAGGAAGCCGAGAATCGGCGTCAGCGGATAGAGCGGCGCGCGATACGCCAGCTGTAGTAAGCTGCCACCCGCTTGCAGATGGCGACGACGGAACACATAGTGCGAGGCGCAGATGCTGAGCCACACCGCTACCACGGCAAAACCGGAAATCGCCGACAGCGCCACAAACACCGTGTCCGGCGCAATTACGCTGGAGAACAGCGCCAGTAGGCCGCCAATCATGCTCACGGTCAGCGCCAGCACCGGAATGCCGCGGCGATTAACGCGCGCAAAACAGCGCGGCAGCGTGTTCTCATTGGCCAGCGACCACAACATGCGGCCAGAAGCATACAGGCCGGAGTTAGCGGCGGAGAGGATGGCGGTCAGGATCACGAAGTTGAAGATATCCGCTGCGTACGGGATGCCGATCTTTTCAAACACCAGCACAAACGGGCTTTTGACGATCCCCGCCTGATCCATTGGGATCAGCGCCGCCAGCACGAATACCGTGCCGATAAAGAAGATGATCAACCGTGCCACGGTGGTGCGGATCGCCAGTGGCAGCGCTTTTTGCGGCTGCTCGGTTTCACCGGCGGCGATACCGATCAATTCTGTGCCCGAGAACGCGAAGTTGACCGCCACCATGGTCATCAGAATCGGCAGCGTGCCGTGCGGCAGCCAGCCGGACGCGGTGAGATTGAGCAATCCCGGCGCGGCGCTGCCGTCTTTCATCGGGATAAAACCAAAGATCGCGCCTGCGCCGAGAAGGATAAAAGCGATGATGGTGATCACTTTGATGATGGAGAACCAGAATTCACCTTCGGCAAAGAAGCGCGTTGAGACGATATTCAGCAGATAGATGGCGATGCAGAACACCAGACACCACGTCCATACCGGCACGCTTGGGAACCAATACTGCATACAGAATCCGGCGGCAGTCAGGCTGGAACCCAGCGCCACCGTCCAGGTGAGCCAGTACAGCCAGGCGACGGTATAACCGGTGGCCGGGCTGAGATAGCGTGCGGCATAGACGTGGAATGCGCCAGTTTCCGGCATCGCCACGGCCAACTCGCCGAGACAGACCATTACCAGCCACACCACCAGCGCACCAATCAGATAGGCCAGCAAGGTTCCGGCTGCGCCGGTGGTTGAGATGATATAGCCGGTATTGAAGAACAGTCCGGTTCCGATCACACCGCCAAGCGACAGCATCACCAGATGCCGTACTTTCATGGTGCGCTTAAAATTTTCCTGCGGAGGCGTAGCCTGAGTTTGCATCATATTTATCCGTATGGACGTCTGAACATCTATATGGACACAAGGTTATACGCGTCAGCGTGCGGATTTGCAACGGGGCAGAAGGAGAGGATTCAGTGAGGGTTTGCGGCCCCGCGTTGACGGGGCGCAAGATCAGGCGCCGAATACGCCTTGCAGATAACGCTCAAGCGCAACGCGCGAGCTGAAGCCGTGCGGAATACCGTAATGCTCCTGCGAATCGCCCATTAAATAGAGTGGGAATTGCGTGTAGTGATCGCAGGTTTTCATCTCTGAGGCCGGTTCAGCAAAGCTCTGGCTTTTCTCTTTCAGCGTCGGGTGAATGATTAAGGCGGTCCGTCCCATTCGCGCTTCGCGATTAACATACACATAGTTTTCGCCGCGACGATAACCGTAAATTTTTGGCGTTTGGGTATCCATTTCGAAGCCTACTTTCTCAAGTACGCGCGCTACCTCATCTGGTCGTAAATACATGCTTGCTCCTCTCTTCTCACAGCCCCGCAACCTTACAGCAGCAGGATGGCATGGGCATTCGGAATTTTCCCTAAAGCCTGGCACATCCCTGCGTTTAATCACGCTTCGTCTACACTGAGTATTACGTTTTAAATCAAAGGGAGCTAAAAAATGTTTAATCGAAGCGCAAAAAACGATGACATTGATATTAATCAGGATGTAAACGAACTGGCCGATTCGCTAGAGGCGTTACTTAAATCTTATGGCAGTGAAGCTAAAGATGAGGTTGATAATGCACGCAGCCAGGCGCAGGCGCTGCTGAAGCAGACGCGTGCCAAACTGAGCGGCGGACAGAGTCGCGTATCGCAAGCGGCGCGTGACGCCGGTACGCAGGTTGATGCCTATGTCCACGACAAGCCGTGGCACGGCGTGGGCGTTGGTGCGGCAATCGGTTTAGTGCTAGGTGCGCTGCTGGTGTCTTCACGCCGATAAGCCTGAAAGTAGACTCAATAAGCCTCGCTGATGCGGGGCTTTTTTGTGGGCGCGAGATAGTGCGCGCTTTCCCTCACCCTAACCCTCTCCCGCAGGCGGGAGAGGGAATAATTAGCTGGATCGGCTCCTTCTCCCGCTTGCGGGAGAAGGCTGGGATGAGGGCCAAATCGCACAAAATCCAACCAACCTTCCCACTCCATTCCCTTTACAAAAAACTTTTCCGGCCTGGAAGGCGCAGGATCTCTGGCCTTAGCGAATATCCGAAGATCAAAATCAAAAAACCCTATATCTGGTGGGCTTGACCGCCACGAACACTACATCTAGTATTCAACCCATCAACCAGCTACCAGATGTCGTCAAGGACGAAGTTCGATGCAAACAGGAATTTGCTTCGTATCTCGCAATCTGACCGCAATCAAAGGGAAATACGAATCATGCGCATTATTATTTACACTAAAGATAACTGTGTCCAGTGCAATGCGACAAAAAATGCCATGGACCGCAAAGGTATCGACTATCAGCTGATCAACCTTGATACCCAACCCGAAGCCATCGACAACCTCAAATCTCTCGGCTATCGCCAGGTGCCGGTGGTGATGACGCAAGACGATCACTGGAGTGGCTTCCGTCCCGACAAAATTGCCAGCCTGCGCCAGCTCGCGGCCGTCGGGGGATAAGCCATGTTTCCACTGGTCTATTTCTCTAGCCAGTCGGAAAACACGCACCGATTCATCACTCGTCTGGGGCTGCCTGCCCGCCGCATTCCGGTTGACGGCAAGCAGCGCCTTTATATCGAACAGCCCTACATTTTAGTGGTGCCGAGCTACGGCGGCGGCAGTTCGCGCGGTGCGGTGCCGAGACAAGTGATTCAATTCCTCAATGATGATGCCAACCGACGCGGGATTCGCGGGGTGATCGCTGCCGGTAACCGCAACTTCGGTGAAGGCTATTGCCTGGCGGGCGACATCATTGCGCAGAAATGTCAGGTTCCCTATCTCTACCGCTTTGAGCTGATGGGAACCCCCGACGATATCGCTAATGTAAAAGCGGGAGTGACCCAATTTTGGCAACGACAGACACCCTAAACAGCTCGCTAACGGATTACCACGCGCTTAACGCGATGCTGAACCTGTATGACGCCGACGGCCGCATCCAGTTCAGCAAAGATCACGAAGCGACGCGCCAGTTCTTCCTGCAGCATGTGCAACCCCATACCGTGCAGTTTGCCTCTGCGGGTGAACGCCTGCGCTATCTGGTGGCCGAAGGCTACTACGAAGCCGAAGTGCTGAATCAGTACGATTTCGCTTTCCTGTGCCAGCTGCACGATGAAGCCGATGCGGCGGGTTTCGCTTTTCACACCTTCCTCGGTGCGTGGAAGTTTTACACCAGCTATACGCTGAAAACCTTCGACGGCAAACGCTATCTGGAAACGTTTGAACAGCGCGCCTGCATGGTGGCGCTGACGCTGGCACGCGGCAATGAAACCTTAGCGCGCGAGCTGCTGGCGGAAATGCTGAGCGGTCGCTTCCAGCCCGCTACGCCAACCTTCCTTAACTGCGGTAAGCAGCAGCGCGGCGAGCTGGTTTCCTGTTTCCTGCTGCGCATCGAAGACAATATGGAATCGATTGGTCGCGCGGTGAATTCGGCGTTGCAGCTGTCGAAACGCGGCGGCGGCGTGGCGTTCCTGCTCTCCAACCTGCGTGAATCGGGTGCGCCGATTAAGCGCATTGAGAACCAGTCATCGGGCGTGATTCCGGTGATGAAGATGCTGGAAGATGCGTTCTCCTACGCTAACCAGCTGGGTGCACGTCAGGGCGCAGGTGCGGTGTGGCTGAATGCGCATCACCCGGATATTTTCCGCTTTCTCGATACCAAACGTGAAAACGCCGACGAGAAGATCCGCATCAAAACGCTGTCGCTCGGCGTGGTGATCCCGGATATCACCTTCCAGCTGGCGAAAGAGAATCGCGATATGGCGCTGTTCTCGCCGTACGATGTCGAGCGCATCTACGGCAAAGCCTTTGGTGATATCAGCATCAGCGAGCATTACGACGAGATGCTGGCGGACGATCGCATCACCAAAACCTACATCAAGCCGCGCGATTTCTTCCAAACGCTGGCGGAGATTCAGTTTGAGTCGGGCTATCCGTACATCATGTTCGAAGACAGCGTGAACCGCAGTAACCCGATTGCCGGTCGCATTAACATGAGTAATCTCTGCTCCGAGATTTTGCAGGTTAATAGCGCCAGCGAGTTCTATGACGATCTTAGCTATCGTCGCATCGGCAAAGATATCTCCTGCAACCTCGGCTCGCTCAACATTGCCCATGCCATGGATTCGCGCAATCTGGCGCAAACCGTGGAAACCGCCGTGCGTGCGCTGACCGCCGTTTCCGAAATGAGTGAGATCAATTCGGTGCCGTCGGTGGCGGAAGGCAATCGCCGCTCGCACGCGATTGGTTTGGGTCAGATGAACCTGCACGGTTATCTGGCGCGCGAAGGCATGGCGTACGGTTCAGAAGAAGCGCTGGATTTCACCAATCTTTACTTCTATTGCGTCACCTATCACGCCGTGCGCACCTCGAATCTGCTGGCGCAGGAGCATCAGAAGAGTTTTGACGGTTTCGCCGACTCGAAATACGCCAGCGGGCAATATTTCGATAAGTACATCGAACAAGCGTGGCAACCACGCACCGCGCGTGTGGCAAAACTGTTCGCTGATGCCGGACTGGCTCTGCCGACGCAGGCCGACTGGCAAGCGCTACGTGCAGCGGTGATGCAGCATGGACTGTACAACCAGAACCTGCAGGCGATTCCGCCAACCGGTTCGATCTCGTACATCAACCATGCAACCTCCAGCATTCATCCGATTGTGTCGCGCATTGAGATCCGTAAAGAGGGCAAAACTGGCCGCGTCTATTATCCGGCACCGTTTATGACCAACGACAATCTCGACCTCTATCAGGATGCGTACTCGATTGGGCCGGAGGCGATTATTGATACCTACGCCGAAGCCACGCAGCACGTCGATCAAGGCCTGTCGCTGACGCTGTTCTTCCGCGACGACGTCACCACGCGCGATATCAACAAAGCGCAGATTTACGCGTGGAAGAAAGGCATCAAAACGCTCTATTACATTCGTCTGCGCCAGATGGCGCTTCAAGGCACCGAGGTGCAGGGCTGCGTCTCCTGCTCACTGTGATGAAAACTATGCAACTAAAACAGATTCAAGCGATTAACTGGAACCGCATTCAGGACGAGAAAGACCTCGAAGTGTGGAACCGACTGACCAGCAACTTCTGGCTGCCGGAAAAAGTGCCGCTCTCCAACGATTTGCCGGCGTGGCAGTCGCTGGACCACCAGCAACAGCAGCTGACCATTCGGGTGTTTACCGGTTTGACGCTGCTCGACACCATCCAGAACGTGATCGGTGCGCCGGGCCTGATGGAGGATGCGATGACACCGCATGAAGAAGCCGTGCTGTCGAACGTCTCCTTTATGGAAGCGGTGCATGCGCGTTCATACAGTTCGATTTTCTCCACGCTGTGTAACACCGCAGATGTCGATGCGGCGTATCGCTGGAGTGAAGAGAATGACGCGCTGCAGAACAAGGCGAAGATTGTGCTGGAGCACTATCGCGCCGAGGATCCGCTGAAGAAGAAAATCGCCAGCGTGTTCCTTGAATCGTTCCTGTTCTACTCCGGTTTCTGGTTGCCGATGTATTGGTCAAGCCGTGGCAAGCTGACCAACACCGCTGACCTGATTCGTCTGATCATTCGTGACGAAGCGGTTCACGGTTACTACATCGGCTATAAGTACCAAAAAGCGCTGGAAAATGTTGATGCTGGTCGCCGTGAAGAGTTGCAACAGTTCGCGATTGATTTGCTGCTGGCACTGTACGAAAACGAAGTGGTGTATACCGAAGCGTTGTACGGCGAAGTCGGCTGGGCGGAAGAGGTGAAAACCTTCCTGCACTACAACGCCAACAAGGCGCTGATGAACCTCGGCTACGAAGCGCTGTTCCCGGCGGAATTGACCGCAGTGAACCCGGCGATCTTGTCTGCGCTGTCGCCCAACGCCGATGAAAATCACGATTTCTTCTCCGGCTCGGGCTCTTCTTATGTCATGGGTAAAGCAGTAGAGACCGAAGACGAAGACTGGAATTTTTAACATTAATACCCGGTGCGCATTAATGCGCACCCTACGTCGTAGGGTCGCCATTTATGGCGACCTGGATTCCACATTTATTCCCCTCGCCTCGTCATAATTGACATTTAAATATCCATCAATCGCCCCTTTCTATTTCCACTCACAACATCTTTTTTCACGCCATTGACACCATTTCCGCCGTGAAATAGTGATAAATCACACTATCCTTCATAAAAATTTAATCCACGCGCATCCCTTGTGAGCACTGGCGATTTTAGCCATTGACCGCTGCGCGTGCCGCCGAATATCGCCATTCAGGGTTGTCAGATAATTTCACTATGCTAGGGTATAGGGCGCTTAAATTTAATCAGGACCACAACAAGAAATAGTTAAACATTTAACCGGGAAATTAATTACTGCATGGCAATTAAACTCGAAGTAAAGAATTTATATAAGGTATTTGGGGATAATCCCGAAAAGGCATTTAAGCTGATCGATAAAGGCGAAAGCAAAGAGAGTATTCTGGCGAAAACCGGTCTCTCTGTTGGCGTCAAAAATGCCAGTCTGGCCATTGAAGAAGGCGAGATCTTCGTCATCATGGGGCTTTCAGGTTCAGGTAAGTCCACCATGGTTCGCCTTCTCAATCGTCTGATCGAGCCCACGCGTGGCCAGGTAATCATAGACGGTGTCGATATTGCCAAAATATCGGAATCGGAACTGCGTGAAGTACGCAGAAATAAGATCAGTATGGTATTCCAATCCTTCGCATTAATGCCGCACATGACGGTGCTAAATAACGCGGCTTTTGGCATGGAATTAGCCGGCATCGCTTTGGCCGAACGTCAGGAAAAAGCGCTGGAAGCATTGCGTCAGGTTGGCCTGGATAATTACGCTCACTCTTATCCCGATGAACTTTCTGGCGGCATGCGTCAACGCGTTGGATTAGCCCGCGCATTGGCGATTAATCCAGATATTTTATTAATGGATGAAGCCTTCTCAGCACTTGATCCGCTGATTCGTACCGAAATGCAGGATGAACTGGTAAAACTGCAGGCCAAACATCAGCGTACCATCGTATTTATTTCTCACGACCTCGATGAAGCGATGCGCATTGGCGACCGCATTGCCATTATGCAGGGCGGCGAAGTGGTGCAGGTCGGCACGCCGGATGAAATCCTCAATAATCCTGCCAACGATTATGTGCGCACCTTCTTCCGTGGCGTCGATATCAGTCACGTGTTTAGCGCCAAAGATATTGCGCGTCGCAGTGCGGGTTCACTGATCCGCAAAGCCGCCGGTTTTGGTCCGCGATCCGCCATCAAGCTGCTGCAGGATGAAGATCGCGAATATGGCTATGTGCTGGAGAAACAGAAGTTTGTTGGCGTGGTGTCCACCGATTCATTGAAAGCCGCGCTGGCGGCCGGTGAAGGGCTGGATAGCGCGCTGCTCGACACGCCGTTAGCGGTTCCTGCCGATACCTCCCTGAACGATCTGCTGTCGCATGTGGCACAAGCGCCCTGCGCCGTGCCGGTGGTCAGCGAGGAGAATCAGTACGTCGGTATCATTTCGAAAAGCATGTTGTTGCGTGCTTTAGACCGTGAAGGAGCCTAATCATGAGTGAACAAACAGCGAATCCGTGGGAAAGCGCCAGCCAAACCACCCAGCAACCTGCCACAACCGATACCAGCGCCGCTGCCAGCAGCAGCGATCCCTGGGCGAGCGGCGGTGCCGCGCCTGCGGATAATAATAGCGCCGATGCATGGGGCGATCCCTCCGCCGCCAGCAGCGGTGGCCACGATGCCGCCAGCAATGCTGCCAGCAGCAGCAGCGACTGGCTGAGCAGCGCGCCCGCTCCCGCGCCTGAGCATTTCAACATCATGGACCCGTTCCATAAAACCTGGATTCCCCTTGATAGCTGGGTGACTGAAGGCATCGATTGGGTGGTCAGCCATTTCCGTCCGGTGTTTCAGGGGATTCGCGTGCCGGTGGATTACATCCTCAGCGCGTTCCAGCAGTTACTGCTCGGCATGCCCGCGCCGGTGGCGATTGTGGTGTTTGCGCTGATCGCCTGGCAGATTGCCAGCCCGGCGATGGGCATTGCCACGCTGGTCTCGCTGATTGCCATCGGCGCAATTGGTGCCTGGTCGCAGGCGATGGTTACGCTGGCGCTGGTGCTGACCGCCCTGCTGTTCTGCATCATCATCGGCTTGCCACTCGGCATCTGGCTGGCGCGCAGTGAACGTGCCGCGCGCATTATTCGTCCGCTGCTGGATGCGATGCAGACCACGCCCGCCTTCGTCTATCTGGTACCGATCGTGATGCTGTTTGGTATCGGCAACGTGCCGGGCGTGGTGGTGACCATTATCTTTGCGCTGCCACCTATTGTGCGCCTCACCATTCTGGGCATTAAGCAGGTGCCGGCCGATCTGATTGAAGCGAGTGAATCCTTCGGTGCCAGCCCGCGTCAGATGCTATTCAAAGTGCAGCTGCCACTGGCGATGCCGACCATCATGGCTGGTGTAAACCAGACGCTGATGCTGGCGCTGTCGATGGTAGTCATCGCCTCGATGATCGCCGTTGGCGGTCTTGGCCAGATGGTGCTGCGCGGCATTGGTCGCCTGGATATGGGCCTCGCCACCGTCGGCGGCGTGGGCATCGTGATTCTCGCCATTATTCTTGATCGTTTGACCCAGTCGATGGGCCGCGACAGCCGCAGCCGTGGCAGCCGCCACTGGTACAGCACTGGCCCGCTGGGTCTGCTGCTGCGCCCCTTCAGTAAAAAAGCCTGATTTCCATGGGCGGTCCACTGCGGCCGCCCGTCTCCGACGTAACACGTAAAATAAGGAATGACTATGCGCAAGACAGCTCTCATCGCTGCCGTCCTGACGACGTTCGCCGCGACGCACGTGTCCGCCGCCGACCTGCCCGGTAAAGGCATCACCGTTAAACCGACTCAAAGCACCATCTCTGAAGAGACCTTCCAGACGCTGCTGGTGAGCCGCGCGCTGGAGAAACTCGGCTATACCGTTGAGAAGCCAAGCGAGATTGATTACAACGTGGCGTACACCACTATCGCAGCCGGTGATGCCACCTTTATTGCCACCAACTGGAAACCGCTGCACGACGATATGTATAAAGCAGCGGGCGGCGATGCGAAGTTTTATCGTCAAGGCACTTACGTCGGTGGCGCTGCGCAGGGTTACCTGATCGATAAGAAAACCGCCGAGCAGTATCACATCACCAATATCGAGCAGCTGAAAGATCCAAAAATCGCCAAGCTGTTTGATACCAATGGCGATGGCAAAGCGGATTTGACCGGCTGTACGCCAGGCTGGGGCTGTGAAGCGGTTATTAATCACCAGATTGAAGCCTACAAGCTAAGCAATACCGTTGAGCACAATCAGGGCAACTACTCGGCGATGATCGCCGATACCATCACGCGCTTTAAGCAGGGCAAACCGGTGTTCTATTACACCTGGACGCCGTATTGGGTCAGCGACGTGCTGAAGCCGGGTAAAGATGTGGTATGGCTGCAGGTGCCGTTCTCTTCACTGCCAGGCGAGCAGAGCAAAGTAGATACCAAGCTGGCGAACGGTGCTAACTACGGTTTCCCGGTGAACACCATGCACATTGTCGCCAACAAAGCCTGGACCGAGAAAAATCCGGCAGCGGCAAAACTGTTTGCTGAGATGAAGCTGCCAATTGGCGACATCAACGCCGAGAATGCAGCGATGCATGCGGGCCATGCGTCTGAAGCCGATATCAATGGCCACGTTGATGGCTGGATCAAAGGTCACCAGGCGGAATTCGATAAGTGGATTCAGGACGCGCTGGCGGCAGCGAAGTAACGCGATTTACATTAGCGTTGGTATTGTGGCGGCGCGATTTATCGCGCCGTTTTTCTTGCGATAAATGCACTACAACCACTCTGCACAATGAATTGCGCCGCTATGGCAAGTTTCTTCCTTACCCACTCTCATCCCCCCGATAAGCGAAGCGTATGCTATAGCGCACTGGTACGTCCTGTTAATTAACACACCATTGAAATAATTTTTTCGGTTACTATTACCCACAAATGATTATCTTTCTTCTCCTCGCGCAATGACTGCTTCCCGCTTAGCGATCGAATTCCATCATTTTTGCTGGTATCGCATCCGCGCGGGCGTTGTTAAGAGCATGTTAATCAACGCCTTGATTTTAGTGGACAAGCTGCGTGCTAAAAGTGTTTAGAAATCGTAAAGATGAGACCAAACCGCTGAGCGATACTGTTCATTGATGATTGGCTTTGTTATGGTTAGCAGCGCAGTTATTCACCAGAGTTATTTTTTCTCGCGAAATTATTTATCAGTAAAAAGATTTCCCGGGATTAATTGATGACATCGGCTGCCTGCATGATCAGGCGGGATGTCAGGGCGAAATGCCCTGGGTTAAGGAACAACCTGGAATGTCAGATGTTGACAATGTGATCGTACTAACAATCACCTGCGGAAATTGTGACTACGCTTAATCTGTCACCATCATTACTATACCAGTTGCAACTAAGAGGTTTTTTTAAAATGGAAAGTTCGTTTACTCCCATTGAACAGATGCTAAACATCCGTGCTAACCGCCATAAAGATTTTCCGCTGCAGGAGATCATTCTGACCCGCTTGTGCATGCATATGCAGGGAAAACTGCTGGATAATCGCAACAAAATGTTGAAGGCGCAGGGAATTAACGAGACCTTATTCATGGCGCTGATTACCCTTGATGCGCAGGAAAATCAGAGCATTCAGCCTTCAGAACTGAGTTCTGCTCTCGGCTCTTCACGCACCAATGCCACGCGTATCGCCGATGAGCTGGAGAAGCGCGGCTGGATCGAACGCCGTGAAAGCGAGAACGATCGTCGCTGCCTGCATCTGCATTTGACCGAAAAAGGTAATGAGTTCCTGCGTCAGCTGCTCCCACCGCAGCATCAGAGCCTGCAATACTTGTGGTCTTCGCTCTCCACTAACGAGCAGGATCAGCTGGAATCGATTACCCGTAAGTTACTTAACCGTCTCGATAAAATGGACGAAGATCAGGTTATCGCTTCCCTGTCGCGCTAATAGCAAGAAGTGCGACACAATCACCTTCCGAAATCGCTATTTTAATCCCCTTTTGTCCGGCCAGCGCTCAAGCGCTGGCTTTTTCGACTCGGGCAACCGTGTTGAAGGATCAGCACATCCCGACTAAATGGAAAACGTGGAGAACGACATGAGTGCGACAGCGGAAGCTCAAAGCCCGCAACAGCCAGCGAATAAAAAGAAGAAGCGCAAAGGTGTGCTGATCCTGCTGGCTATCGTGTTTGTAATTATTGGTGTTTCGTATCTGGCTTACTGGTATCTGGTGCTGCGTCACTTCCAGGAAACCGATGATGCGTACGTGGCGGGCAACCAGGTGCAGGTGATGGCGCAGGTTTCCGGCAGCGTAAACAAAGTGTGGTTCGACAACACCGACATCGTGAAGAAAGGCGATGTGTTGGTGTCACTGGATAAAACCGATGCAGAGCAGGCGTTTGAGAAAGCGCAGACCGCGTTGGCCACCAGCGTGCGTCAAACCCACCAGCTGATGATCAACGGCAAGCAGTATCAAGCCACCATCAAGTTGCAGCAAACCGCGTTAGAACAGGCCGAAGCTGACCTGAAACGCCGCGAGCCGCTGGGCGCGTCAAATCTGATTGGTCGCGAAGAGCTGCAACACTCGCGTGATGCCGTGGCAACTGCCAAAGCACAGCTGGATGTGGCAGTACAGCAATACAACGCTAACCAGGCGATGATTCTGAATACCTCGCTGGAAAACCAGCCGGCGGTACAGCAAAGTGCGGCTGAATTGCGCGATGCCTGGCTGGCGCTACAGCGTACCGAGATTCGTAGTCCGATTGATGGCTTCATTTCCCGTCGTAGCGTGCAGGTGGGTTCGCAAATCTCCACCACCACGCCGCTGCTGGCGGTGGTGCCGTCCACTAACCTGTGGATCGATGCGAACTTCAAAGAGACGCAGCTTGCGGGTGTGCGTATCGGTCAATCGGCCACGGTGATCAGCGATATCTACGGCGATGACGTGGAGTATCACGGCAAAGTGGTGGGCCTGGATATGGGTACCGGCAGCGCCTTCTCGCTGCTGCCTGCGCAGAATGCCACCGGTAACTGGATCAAAGTGGTTCAGCGTCTGCCGGTGCGTATTGAGCTGGATCCGAAACAAGTGGCGGAACATCCGCTGCGTATCGGCCTCTCCACGCTGGTGAAAGTCGACACGCAGAACAAAGATGGCGCCACGCTGGCCAGCGCCGTGCGTTCGCAAGCCGCGTATGAAAGTAATGCGTTGGCAATCGACCTCGCGCCGGTTAACCAGCTGATTACTGACATCGTTCGTGCCAACGCTGACTAACGCCGCGGGAGGCTGTTATGGCACAAAAACCGCTTGAAGGTGCGCCGTTAGTCCTGATGACCATCGCCCTGTCGCTGGCGACGTTTATGCAGGTACTCGACTCCACCATCGCTAACGTGGCGATTCCGACCATCGCCGGTAACCTCGGTGCCTCGAACTCGCAGGGCACATGGGTAATTACCTCTTTCGGGGTGGCAAACGCCATCTCGATTCCGATTACCGGTTGGCTGGCGAAGCGCATCGGTGAAGTGAAGCTGTTTACCTGGTCGACCATTCTGTTTGTGCTGGCGTCCTGGGCGTGCGGCATGTCCGAAAGCCTTGAGATGCTGATCTTCTTCCGCGTCATTCAGGGCGTGGTTGCCGGTCCGCTGATTCCGCTGTCGCAGAGTTTGCTGCTGAACAACTATCCGCCGGCGAAACGCAGCGTGGCGCTCTCGCTGTGGGCGATGACGGTGATTGTCGCGCCGATCTGCGGCCCGATTTTGGGCGGCTGGATCAGCGATAACTATCACTGGGGCTGGATCTTCTTCATCAACGTACCGATTGGTTTGGTGGTGGTGTTGCTGACGCTGCAAACGCTGCGCGGACGTGAAACCCAAACCGAAATCCGCCCGATCGATATGGTGGGTTTGGTGCTGTTGGTGGTGGGCATTGGCTCGCTGCAGGTGATGCTGGATCGCGGTAAAGAGCTCGACTGGTTTAGCTCCACCGAAATTATAGTGCTGATGGTGGTCGCCGTGGTGGCGCTGCTGGTGTTGCTGGTGTGGGAGCTCACCGATGACCATCCGATAGTCGATTTGTCGTTGTTCAAGATGCGCAATTTCACCATCGGCTGTTTGTCGATCAGTCTGGCCTATATGCTTTACTTCGGCTCGATAGTGTTGCTGCCGCAGCTATTACAGGAGGTATATGGCTACACCGCCACCTGGGCCGGATTAGCGTCGGCACCGGTGGGGATTCTGCCGGTGATCCTGTCGCCGATCATTGGCCGCTTCGCGCACAAGCTGGATATGCGTAAGCTGGTGACCTTCAGCTTCATCATGTATGCCGTCTGTTTCTACTGGCGCGCCTACACGTTTGAGCCGGGGATGGATTTTGGTGCATCGGCGTGGCCGCAGTTTATTCAGGGCTTTGCGGTGGCGTGCTTCTTTATGCCGCTCACCACCATTACGCTGTCAGGCTTACCGCCAGAACGTATGGCGGCGGCATCAAGCCTGTCGAACTTCGTGCGTACGCTGGCGGGTTCCATCGGTACCTCGATTACTACCACCATGTGGAGTAACCGTGAATCGATGCATCATAGTTATTTGTCGGAGTCGGTGAATCCGTACAACGTCAATTCACAGCAGATGTACGACCAGCTGCAAAGCATGGGCATGACCCAGCAACAGGCCTCGGCGTATATCGCGCAGCAAATTACCAATCAGGGTCTGATTATTTCGGCGAATGAGATCTTCTGGGCATCGGCGGGCGTGTTCTTGATCTTGCTGGTGCTGGTGTGGTTTGCGCGTCCACCATTCGGTGCGGGCAGTGGCGGCGGCGGCGCTCACTAAGCGATACAAATAAAAACGGGCCTTGCGGCCCGTTTTTTTATGCGTTCTGACGCCACCATTCGGCGAGCAGAATACCGGTCGCCACGGACACGTTGAGGCTTTCAACGTTGCCGGTGCCGCCAATCGACAGGCTGAGATCGCCCTGCTGGAAAGCGCTGTCTGACAGACCTTCGCTCTCCTGACCCAACACCAACACCATTTTGGCAGGCAGCTCGGCTTTCGCCAGCGGTGTGCCTTCATGGCTTGAGGTGGTAACGATGGTGTAACCCGCTTTACGGAACGCTTCCAGACCATCGGCAAAGCTTTCGCCGCTGATTGCCTGGACGTGCTCAGCGCCACCTTCGGCGGTACGGACTGCCGCACCCGATTCCAGCAGCGAAGCATCATTCACCAGCAAACCTTTCACACCGAAGTGCGCGCAGCTACGCATAATGCCGCCAAGGTTGTGCGGGTTGCTGACATCTTCCAGCGCCAGCACGCAATCTTTGGTCGGTGCCTTTGTCAGCCACTCGGTAACCGGCATGCCCATGCGTTTTTTGATGATGAAGCACACGCCGCCGTGGTGTTCAGTACCTGAGGCTTTGGTCAGCTCAGCATCTTCTACCACATGATAGGCTTTGCGGTTGGCCGCCAGCCAGCGCAGGGTTTCGCGGAAACGCGGCGTTACGCTTTGAATAAACCAGGCACGCACGATGCTTTCCGGGCGGCTCAGGAACAGCGCCTGACAGGCATTTTCACCGTAGACGCGCGTCTCTTCCTGACGCTGACGGCGAATCTGCTCTGGATCGATCACCGGCTTGTTCGCGGCCTCATCCAGCTGGCTGTCATCGGCAACCGGTGGACGAGAAACGGTGCGCCACGGCGAATCACCGAAGCTGCGGTTGTCGTCACCACGATCGTCACGACGTCCAAAGCTGCGGCCACGTTCGGTATTGCTCGCACCGCGCGGTGCCGAGCTGCGTGCGCCGCTACGGCCACCTTCTTCATTATTACGTGCACTGCTGCGAGGACCAGAACGACGATTATCTTCCTGGCGCGCAGCAGGACGGCCGCCTTTGCCGGTACGGGGATTCGGCTTTTGACCACCCTCCTCATCACGTACGTACATCACTTTTACCTTGCCGCTTTTGCCTTTAAATTCGTCGTTCATCTGTTCCTCCAGCATTGAGAGCGCGAAGATTACCTGATGTGTCGGTGCTTAGCTATCAACTATTGAACCTATTGGGCAATCCAGATTGAGCATAGCACTCAACCTTTTCATAATGTTCGGCAATCATCAGATTTACAGGTCCGGGTTGAGGTAAATATGAATACAGTTTGTGCCTCCTGTCAGGCAACCAACCGCGTGCCCGAGTCGCGCATTGCCGATGGAGCAAAATGCGGTCGCTGCGGCGGCGAGCTGTTCAACGGTGAAATCGCCAACGCGACGGCCGCCACGCTGGATAAGTATCTGCAAGACGATCTGCCCGTGGTGATCGACTTCTGGGCACCGTGGTGCGGTCCGTGCGTTAACTTCGCACCGGTGTTTAAAGATGTCGCAGACGAGCGTCGCGGGAAAGTGCGCTTCGTGAAAGTGAATACCGAAGCTGAACCTGCGCTCAGCTCGCGTTTCCGCATTCGTAGCATTCCTACGATTATGCTGTTCAAGAACGGCGAGATGGTCGACATGCTGAATGGCGCAATGCCAAAAGCGCCCTTTAACGAGTGGCTCGACGAATCGCTGTAAACCGCTGATGGCCAGCCGCATGCTGGCCTTCCTTATTACCTTTCCCGGCTAATTCCATTACACTGGCGTTTTTTATCCTGCCTGCGAACCTATGTTTGAAAATGCCGTTCTGCGCTTACGTGCGCAACGTTTAGCGCGCGCCACGCGCCCGTTTCTTGCGCGCGGTAATCGTGTCATCCGTTGCCAACGCTGCCTGCTGCCGCAGAAAAACTGTCTGTGCGCCACCATCCAGCCTCAGCAAGCGCGCAGTCGCTTTTGTCTGGTGATGTTCGATACCGAGCCGATGAAGCCGAGCAATACCGGAAGATTAATCGCCGATGTGCTGCCGGACACCGAGGCGTTTGGCTGGTCACGCACTGAGCCAGATCCCGCGCTGCTGGCGGCGGTGAAGAATGAGCTTTATCAGCCGCTGGTGGTTTTCCCTGCGTCTTATGCTGATGCCGGTCGTGAAGTGCTCACCAGCCCGCCGCTTACCGGCAAACCGCCGCTGTTTATTATGCTCGACGGTACCTGGACTGAAGCGCGCAAGATGTTCCGCAAAAGCCCGTGGCTGGATGCGTTGCCGGTGATGTCGTTAAACGTTTCTGCGCCGTCGCGCTACACGCTGCGCGAAGCCCACGGCGAAGGCCAGCACTGCACCGCCGAAGTGGCTGCCGCGCTGCTGGAACAGGCGGGCGATCTCGTCGCCGCCGCCGAGTTACAGCACTATTTCGCCCGCTTCCGTCATGCTTATCTGGCGGGGAAACCGCATCATCCGATTCATGCTCTGGAAGAAGCATTGAGTAGCGGAATCTGAAGCTGGTTCTCAGCCTGCGATCGGCGAATCGGCAAGCGCGGTAAAAAGCGTTTACAATCATGCCAATCTTGATAGCAGGAGCGGATGATGAGCCAACGCGGACTGGAAGCGCTGTTACGACCTAAATCAATCGCGGTAATCGGTGCATCAATCACACCGGGCCGCGCCGGCTACTTTATGATGCGTAACTTGCTGGCCGGTGGATTTAGTGGTCCGGTATTGCCGGTAACGCCTAAGTATAAGGCGGTGAGCGGCGTGCTAGCGTGGCCCGATATCGCCAGCCTGCCCTTCGCACCCGATCTCGCCATCATCTGTACCCACGCCAAACGTAATCTCGAGCTGCTGCAACAACTGGGTGAAAAAGGCTGTAAGGCCTGCATTATTCTCTCGGCGCCGTCCAGCCAGTTGGAAGAACTGAAAGCCTGTGCGAGCCAATGGCAAATTCGCCTGCTTGGGCCCAACAGCTTAGGTTTGCTGGCACCGTGGCAAGGGTTGAATGCCAGCTTCTCGCCGGTGCCGATTGCTAAAGGTCGCATTGCTTTTATTTCGCAATCCGCTGCGGTCTCTAACACTATTCTCGATTGGGCGCAGCAGCGTAACCTCGGTTTTTCCTGGTTTATCGCCTTAGGGGATAGCCTGGATATCGACGTGGATGATCTGCTGGATTTCCTCGCGCGCGACGGCAAAACCAGCGCCATTCTGCTCTACCTCGAACACCTCAGCGATGCGCGTCGCTTTGTTTCCGCTTCGCGCAGCGCCTCACGCAACAAACCGATTCTGGTGATAAAAAGTGGTCGCAGCCATCAGGCGCAGGCGATGCTCGGCACTCACAGCGGACTGGATGCTGCCTGGGATGCGGCGATTCAGCGCGCCGGTTTGCTGCGCGTGCAGGATACGCATGAGCTATTTACGGCGGTTGAGTCGCTGAGCCATATGCGTCCACTGCGCGGCGATCGCCTGATGATCATCAGTAACGGCGCGGCCCCGGCAGCGCTGGCACTGGATGAACTGTATGCACGTAACGGTAAGCTGGCGACGCTGAGTGATGAAACGTTGCAGGCGCTGGCCGCACTGCTGCCGGAAGGCGTTGGGCGCGGCAATCCGCTGGATTTGAAAGATGACGCGACACCCGCGCGCTATGTCGCCTGCATTGAACGGCTGCTGGATAGCCATGAACTCGATGCACTGATGATCATTCATGCGCCAAGCGCCGTATCACCCTCCAGCGAAACCGCCGAGCAGATTATCGCGGCGGTTGCCAAACATCCGCGCGGCAAGCAGGTCACGCTGCTGACGAACTGGTGCGGCGAATACTCCTCGCAGTCCGCGCGGCGTGCTTTTACTCAGGCCGGCATTCCCACCTGGCGCACGCCGGAAGGCACCGTCACCGCCTTCATGCATCAGGTGGAATATCGCCGCAACCAGAAGCAACTGCGTGAGACGCCCGCGCTACCGATCGGTTTGACGCAGAACAGCGCGCAGGCGCATCAGCTGATTCAACAAGCGCTGGATAAAGGCATCACCACGCTGGATACCCATGAAGTGCAGCCAGTGTTGCAGGCTTACGGCCTGGCGACGCTGCCCACCTGGATTGCCAGCGACAGTGCCGCTGCTGCCAGCATTGCCGATCAGATTGGTTATCCGGTGGCGCTCAAGCTGCGTTCGCCGGACATTCCGCATAAGTCCGAGGTACAAGGCGTAATGCTCTATCTACGCAGCGCTGCAGAAGTAAAACAAGCAGCTGAAGCCATTTTCGAGCGCGTGCGTGAAACTCATCCGCAGGCGCATATTGATGGCCTGCTGGTGCAGAGTATGGCGAACCGCGCCGGGGCACAGGAGTTACGCGTGGTGGTCGAACAGGATCCGCTGTTTGGCCCGATTATCCTGCTGGGTGAAGGCGGCGTGAAGTGGCAGCCCGACAAGCAAGCAGCCGTGGCTTTGCCACCGCTGAATATGACGCTGGCGCGCTATCTGGTGATTCAGGCAATGAAAAGCGGCAAAGTACGCAGCCGTAGCGCGTTACGACCGCTGGATATCACCGGGCTTAGCCAGCTGTTAGTGCAGGTTTCCAACCTGGTGGTCGATTGTCCAGAGATTCAGCGGCTGGATATTCATCCGCTGCTAGCATCGGCCAATGAATTCACGCTGCTGGATGTGACGCTGCAGCTGGCGCCTTTCAACGGTGATAACGAAACGCGCCTGGCGATTCGTCCTTATCCACACCATCTTGAAGAGCGGGTGCAGCTAAAAGATGGGCAATATTGCCTGTTCCGCCCCATCTTGCCGGAAGATGAACCGCAGCTGCGCGCGTTTATTGCTCAGGTAACTAAAGAAGATCTCTACTATCGTTACTTCAGTGAAATCAATGAGTTTACCCATGAAGATTTGGCAAATATGACGCAAATCGATTATGACCGCGAAATGGCGATTGTCGCTGTGCGCCAGCACAATGGCGTCGACGAGATCATTGGCGTAACGCGCGCGATCTCTGATGCCGACAATATCGATGCTGAATTCTCAGTGCTGGTGCGTTCCGACCTGAAAGGCTTGGGCATGGGCAGGCGCTTGCTGGAGAAGATGATTCGCTATACGCGCGATCATGGCCTGCAACAATTGAACGGTATCACCATGCCAAACAATAGCGGCATGATTACGCTGGCGCGAAAACTCAATTTTCGCGTGAATATTCAACTGGATGATGGCATTGTCAGCCTGAATTTGCCGCTCGGTGATGTCATCAGCTAACCTGTACAGAAAGGTAAAAGTCCTCCTCTACAGGCCGGTTGATGGTATTATTTACCGTTAGGATCATGATTTGATGGCAAAAGGCCATGCAATGAACAGAGAAGAAGTGCACTGTGATGTTGTCTAAATTCAAACGTAATAAACACCAACAACACCTCGCACAGCTGCCTAAACTGTCACAATCCGTGTCGGATCTGACGACGCTTTACTCGCCTGCCGAGTTTCGCGAAACCCTGCTGACGAAAATTGCCGCAGCAGAAAAGCGTATCTGTATCACCGCGCTGTATCTGGAGAATGATGACGGCGGACGGGGAATTATGCAGGCGCTGTACGCAGCGCGTCAGGCACGTCCGGAGTTGGATGTCTGTATTCTGGTTGACTGGCATCGTGCGCAGCGTGGTCGCATTGGTGCCGCCCGTGGCGTGACCAATGCTGACTGGTATTGCGAAATGGCGGCTCAGCATCCGGATATCGCTATTCCGGTTTACGGCATTCCGGTTAACACCCGTGAAGCGCTCGGCGTGCTGCATCTTAAAGGGTTTATCATTGATGATACGTTGCTCTATAGCGGCGCGAGCCTGAACGATGTCTATCTGCATCAGCATGATAAATACCGTTATGACCGCTATCAGCTGATCCGCAATCCACAGCTTACCGATACTATGTATGCGTGGATCTGCGAAAATCTCAAGGAATCCGATGCGGTTAATCGGCTCGATAAAACTGAGCGTCCTTCCAGTCCGGAAATTAAGAACGAAACGCGTCAGTTCCGTCAGGAACTGCGCAGCTTTAACTATCAGTTTACCGGCAATGCAGATAATGAATCCCTTGCCGTCACGCCGCTGGTTGGCCTGGGTAAACGCAGCCTGCTGAACAAGACCATTTTCCATTTGATGCCCTGCGCCGAGCGCAAGCTGACGTTGTGCACGCCCTATTTCAACCTGCCCGCTATTCTGGTACGTAACCTGATTCATTTACTGCGTCAGGGCAAAGAGGTTGAGATCATCATTGGCGACAAAACGGCCAATGACTTCTACATCCCGCCAGAACAGCCGTTTAAGATTATCGGCGCGCTGCCTTATCTTTATGAGATCAACCTGCGTCGCTTCCTTAGCCGTTTGCAGTATTACGTCAATAATGGTCAGCTGACGGTACGCTTGTGGAAAGATAGCGAGAACAGTTATCACCTGAAAGGCATTTGGGTGGATGACGAATGGATGATGATCACCGGTAACAACCTCAATCCACGCGCGTGGCGACTGGATCTTGAGAATGCGGTGCTGATTCACGATCCGCTGAATCAATTGGCCGAACAGCGTGAAAAAGAGCTGGCGCTGATTCGTGAGCATACTTCCGTGGTGCAGCATTTCCGCGAGCTGGAAAGTATCTCCGATTATCCAGCGAAGGTGCGCAAGCTGATTCGTCGCCTGCGCCGTATCCGCATCGATCGTTTGATTAGCCGTCTGCTCTAGCCGATGCGTGCGCTCATCCTCTGCGTGGTTTTGCTGTGTAGTGGATGTGCGCATGTCGCCCAGGATAAATGGACCGGCAAAGATAAAGCACAACACTACTTCTCTTCCGCTGTGCTGGCTGCCGCTGGTAGCGAAATTTCTCAGCATCAAAATCACAGCCGCGGGCAGAATTTGCGTTTCGGCTTTCTGTTTTCGTTGAGTTTTGGTGTGGGAAAAGAGTTATATGACAGCCGCTCAGCAGGGAGCGGCTGGAGTTGGAAAGATCTTAGCTGGGATGTCGCCGGTGCCGCCAGCGGTATCGTACTGTGGAATCTCAGTCAGTAACTACAGCGCAATCCCCTTCCCTTTGCGATGCAGCATCAGCGATACCAGGAATGCTAAAGCGCCCATAGCCGAAACATACCAGAAGAAGCTGGTTTCAATGCCTTCCCTTTTCAGCAGCAAGGCTACGTATTCTGCCGAACCACCAAAAATAGCATTCGCCACCGCATAGGAAAGACCAACGCCCAGCGCACGAACTTCTGGCGGGAACATCTCTGCTTTCAGGATGCCACTGATCGCGGTGTAGAAACTGGTGATGATCAGCGCCAACATGATCAGTGCGAATGCCAGCCAACTGCTCTGCACATTTTGCAGCAGCATTAGAATTGGAACCGTGCAGATTGCCGCCCCGGCACCGAAAATCATCATTGAGGCGCGACGACCGATTTTATCTGACAATGCGCCAACAATTGGCTGAATCAACATAAACACCAACAAGCAACCGGTCATTAATCCACTGGCACTGCGCGCATCCATCCCGGCGGTGTTCACCAGATATTTTTGCATGTAGGTCGTGAAGGTATAGAAGCTCAGCGAACCGCCTGCGGTGAAGCCCAGCACCATCAGAAACGCACGGGGGTGATTGCGCAATAATCCCGTAATGCTGCCGGCATCACGGTGTTCGCGATGTTTTTTCTCTGAGGTTTCGTTGAGCGAACGACGCAACCACAATGCCACGATAGCCAGCGCCGCACCGAGGAAGAACGGGATACGCCAGCCCCAACTACGTAGTTCTTCATCGCTAAGAATTTGCTGCAAAACGACGACGGTCAGCACCGCCAATAGTTGGCCGCCAATGAGCGTCACATACTGGAATGAGGCATAAAATCCTTTTCGTCCTTCCAGTGCTACTTCGCTCATATAAGTGGCGCTGGTACCGTATTCCCCACCAACCGATAATCCCTGAAACATACGCGCCAGCAATAGAATCACGGGTGCGGCCAGCCCTATTTCGCCGTAGCCAGGTAGGCAAGCGATTACTAATGATCCCAGACACATCATGCACACTGAAATCAGCATTGAGGCTTTACGGCCGTGACGATCTGCGATGTAGCCAAATAGCCATCCACCGATCGGACGCATGAGAAAACCAGCGGCAAAAACGCCAGCAGTTTGCAGCAATTGGGTGGTGGTATCACCGCTTGGGAAGAAAACGTGGGCAAAATAGAGTGAGAAGAAGGAGTAGACGTAGAAATCGAACCATTCGACCAGATTGCCGGAAGAAGCGCCAACAATCGCCCAGATGCGCTTTTTACTGTCGGCTACCGTTTCAGATCGTGCCACTTTTTGTTGTTGTGAGTCAGTCATGCTTACCTCTTTTCCTTGCGAAGAATTAACGCCAAAGGATTCAGTAAAGCATCTATTAAGTGGTTGCGGTAATTGTCTCTAATCCTGGATTACAAAATGTGACTACCAGGGAGTTTTTAGTGCAATTTTTTGCTGTTTTTCATGCAAATTCAGTAAACTACTGGCTTTAAACAGCTATGTATAGACGTAAAAAAGCCCCGAACTTTCGTTCGGGGCTTCTTCACTTATTTGATGCCTGGCAGTTCCCTACTCTCGCATGGGGAGACCCCACACTACCATCGGCGCTACGGCGTTTCACTTCTGAGTTCGGCATGGGGTCAGGTGGGACCACCGCGCTAAAGCCGCCAGGCAAATTCTTTGCGCAAAAACGAATGACATCCGCTTCCGCTGAATCTTTAATCCGTAAAACAAGCTGAAAATCCGGTCTCTCAGACCAAAACGCCTCTGGCGTTGTAAGGTTAAGCCTCACGGGTCATTAGTACCGGTTAGCTCAACGCATCGCTGCGCTTACACATCCGGCCTATCAACGTCGTAGTCTTCAACGTCCCTTCAGGACTCTCAAGGAGTCAGGGAGAACTCATCTCGGGGCAAGTTTCGTGCTTAGATGCTTTCAGCACTTATCTTTTCCGCACTTAGCTACCGGGCAGTGCCATTGGCATGACAACCCGAACACCAGTGGTGCGTTCACTCCGGTCCTCTCGTACTAGGAGCAACCCCCCTCAATTCTCCAGCGCCCACGGCAGATAGGGACCGAACTGTCTCACGACGTTCTAAACCCAGCTCGCGTACCACTTTAAACGGCGAACAGCCGTACCCTTGGGACCTACTTCAGCCCCAGGATGTGATGAGCCGACATCGAGGTGCCAAACACCGCCGTCGATATGAACTCTTGGGCGGTATCAGCCTGTTATCCCCGGAGTACCTTTTATCCGTTGAGCGATGGCCCTTCCATTCAGAACCACCGGATCACTATGACCTGCTTTCGCACCTGCTCGAGCCGTCACTCTCGCAGTCAAGCTGGCTTATGCCATTGCACTAACCTCCTGATGTCCGACCAGGATTAGCCAACCTTCGTGCTCCTCCGTTACTCTTTGGGAGGAGACCGCCCCAGTCAAACTACCCACCAGACACTGTCCGCAGCCCGGATTACGGGCCTACGTTAGAACATCAAACATTAAAGGGTGGTATTTCAAGGTTGGCTCCACGCAGACTGGCGTCCACGCTTCAAAGCCTCCCACCTATCCTACACATCAAGGCTCAATGTTCAGTGTCAAGCTATAGTAAAGGTTCACGGGGTCTTTCCGTCTTGCCGCGGGTACACTGCATCTTCACAGCGATTTCAATTTCACTGAGTCTCGGGTGGAGACAGCCTGGCCATCATTACGCCATTCGTGCAGGTCGGAACTTACCCGACAAGGAATTTCGCTACCTTAGGACCGTTATAGTTACGGCCGCCGTTTACCGGGGCTTCGATCAAGAGCTTCTCCTTGCGGATAACCCCATCAATTAACCTTCCGGCACCGGGCAGGCGTCACACCGTATACGTCCACTTTCGTGTTTGCACAGTGCTGTGTTTTTAATAAACAGTTGCAGCCAGCTGGTATCTTCGACTGGCTTCAGCTCCGGGAGCAAGTCCCTTCACCTACGCGCCAGCGTGCCTTCTCCCGAAGTTACGGCACCATTTTGCCTAGTTCCTTCACCCGAGTTCTCTCAAGCGCCTTGGTATTCTCTACCTGACCACCTGTGTCGGTTTGGGGTACGATTTCGTGTTACCTGGAGCTTAGAGGCTTTTCCTGGAAGCAGGGCATCAGTTACTTCACCACCGTAGTGGCTCGTCGTCACGCCTCAGCCTTAAGATATCCCGGATTTACCAAAGATATCAGCCTACACGCTTAAACCGGGACAACCGTCGCCCGGATAACCTAGCCTTCTCCGTCCCCCCTTCGCAGTAACACCAAGTGCAGGAATATTAACCTGCTTCCCATCGACTACGCTTTTCAGCCTCGCCTTAGGGGTCGACTCACCCTGCTCCGATTAACGTTGAACAGGAACCCTTGGTCTTCCGGCGAGCGGGCTTTTCACCCGCTTTATCGTTACTTATGTCAGCATTCGCACTTCTGATACCTCCAGCATGCCTCACAGCACACCTTCAACGGCTTACAGAACGCTCCCCTACCCAACAACACATAGTGTCGCTGCCGCAGCTTCGGTGCATGGTTTAGCCCCGTTACATCTTCCGCGCAGGCCGACTCGACCAGTGAGCTATTACGCTTTCTTTAAATGATGGCTGCTTCTAAGCCAACATCCTGGCTGTCTGTGCCTTCCCACATCGTTTCCCACTTAACCATGACTTTGGGACCTTAGCTGGCGGTCTGGGTTGTTTCCCTCTTCACGACGGACGTTAGCACCCGCCGTGTGTCTCCCGTGATAACATTCTTCGGTATTCGCAGTTTGCATCGGGTTGGTAAGCCGGGATGGCCCCCTAGCCGAAACAGTGCTCTACCCCCGAAGATGAGTTCACGAGGCGCTACCTAAATAGCTTTCGGGGAGAACCAGCTATCTCCCGGTTTGATTGGCCTTTCACCCCCAGCCACAAGTCATCCGCTAATTTTTCAACATTAGTCGGTTCGGTCCTCCAGTTAGTGTTACCCAACCTTCAACCTGCCCATGGCTAGATCACCGGGTTTCGGGTCTATACCCTGCAACTTAACGCCCAGTTAAGACTCGGTTTCCCTGCGGCTCCCCTATACGGTTAACCTTGCTACAGAATATAAGTCGCTGACCCATTATACAAAAGGTACGCAGTCACCCCATTAAAGAGGCTCCCACTGCTTGTACGTACACGGTTTCAGGTTCTGTTTCACTCCCCTCGCCGGGGTTCTTTTCGCCTTTCCCTCACGGTACTGGTTCACTATCGGTCAGTCAGGAGTATTTAGCCTTGGAGGATGGTCCCCCCATATTCAGACAGGATACCACGTGTCCCGCCCTACTCTTCGAACTCACAGTATGTGCACTTTCGTGTACGGGGCTATCACCCGGTATCGCGCGACTTTCCAGACGCTTCCACTAACGCACAAACTGATTCAGGTTCTGGGCTGTTCCCCGTTCGCTCGCCGCTACTGGGGGAATCTCGGTTGATTTCTTTTCCTCTGGGTACTTAGATGTTTCAGTTCCCCAGGTTCGCCTCGCAACACTATGTATTCATGTTGCGATGATGCACTGAGTGCACCGGGTTTCCCCATTCGGACATCGTCGGCTGTAGCGGTTCATATCACCTTACCGACGCTTTACGCAGATTAGCACGTCCTTCATCGCCTCTGACTGCCAGGGCATCCACCGTGTACGCTTAGTCGCTTAACCTCACAACCCACAGGCGTTTTGCAACGCTGCGGACTGCAGGCATTGAGAGACTCGAACATGTTGTTATTCATTTCTTATTACGGAGAAATGAACCAACACGTCGTTTCAATTTTCAGCTTGTTCCGGATTGTTAAAGAGCAATAACTTCGCAATGTACCCGAGGATACATTCTGAAGTTAGTTATCAACGTGGGGTCGTTGATGGTGGAGCTAAGCGGGATCGAACCGCTGACCTCCTGCGTGCAAGGCAGGCGCTCTCCCAGCTGAGCTATAGCCCCATAGAGTTTTGCAAAACGCGTGCTTACCAGGAGAATTCTTTCAGGTTCAAGGCGTGTCGATGCGAAGCATACTCAAGTATGCGAGCTATCGGCACAACGCGGAAACTGGAAGAATTTGGTAGGCCTGAGTGGACTTGAACCACCGACCTCACCCTTATCAGGGGTGCGCTCTAACCACCTGAGCTACAAGCCTGCAGGCGTTTTACGCTCTTCTTTAATTTCATCAGACAATCTGTGTGAGCACTGCGCGGGAAGGTATCTTCAGGTAAGGAGGTGATCCAACCGCAGGTTCCCCTACGGTTACCTTGTTACGACTTCACCCCAGTCATGAATCACAAAGTGGTAAGCGCCCTCCCGAAGGTTAAGCTACCTACTTCTTTTGCAACCCACTCCCATGGTGTGACGGGCGGTGTGTACAAGGCCCGGGAACGTATTCACCGTAGCATTCTGATCTACGATTACTAGCGATTCCGACTTCACGGAGTCGAGTTGCAGACTCCGATCCGGACTACGACGCACTTTATGAGGTCCGCTTGCTCTCGCGAGGTCGCTTCTCTTTGTATGCGCCATTGTAGCACGTGTGTAGCCCTACTCGTAAGGGCCATGATGACTTGACGTCATCCCCACCTTCCTCCAGTTTATCACTGGCAGTCTCCTTTGAGTTCCCGGCCGAACCGCTGGCAACAAAGGATAAGGGTTGCGCTCGTTGCGGGACTTAACCCAACATTTCACAACACGAGCTGACGACAGCCATGCAGCACCTGTCTCACGGTTCCCGAAGGCACTAAAGCATCTCTGCTAAATTCCGTGGATGTCAAGAGTAGGTAAGGTTCTTCGCGTTGCATCGAATTAAACCACATGCTCCACCGCTTGTGCGGGCCCCCGTCAATTCATTTGAGTTTTAACCTTGCGGCCGTACTCCCCAGGCGGTCGACTTAACGCGTTAGCTCCGGAAGCCACTCCTCAAGGGAACAACCTCCAAGTCGACATCGTTTACGGCGTGGACTACCAGGGTATCTAATCCTGTTTGCTCCCCACGCTTTCGCACCTGAGCGTCAGTCTTTGTCCAGGGGGCCGCCTTCGCCACCGGTATTCCTCCAGATCTCTACGCATTTCACCGCTACACCTGGAATTCTACCCCCCTCTACAAGACTCTAGCCTGCCAGTTTCGAATGCAGTTCCCAGGTTAAGCCCGGGGATTTCACATCCGACTTGACAGACCGCCTGCGTGCGCTTTACGCCCAGTAATTCCGATTAACGCTTGCACCCTCCGTATTACCGCGGCTGCTGGCACGGAGTTAGCCGGTGCTTCTTCTGCGGGTAACGTCAATCGGTGAAGCTATTAACTTCACCGCCTTCCTCCCCGCTGAAAGTACTTTACAACCCGAAGGCCTTCTTCATACACGCGGCATGGCTGCATCAGGCTTGCGCCCATTGTGCAATATTCCCCACTGCTGCCTCCCGTAGGAGTCTGGACCGTGTCTCAGTTCCAGTGTGGCTGGTCATCCTCTCAGACCAGCTAGGGATCGTCGCCTAGGTGAGCCATTACCCCACCTACTAGCTAATCCCATCTGGGCACATCCGATGGTGTGAGGCCCGAAGGTCCCCCACTTTGGTCTTGCGACGTTATGCGGTATTAGCTACCGTTTCCAGTAGTTATCCCCCTCCATCGGGCAGTTTCCCAGACATTACTCACCCGTCCGCCACTCGTCACCCGAGAGCAAGCTCTCTGTGCTACCGTTCGACTTGCATGTGTTAGGCCTGCCGCCAGCGTTCAATCTGAGCCATGATCAAACTCTTCAATTTAAGTTTGATTTGCTGAAACAGGTTCAGCGGTGCTCATCTGTAAAACGTCATAATGAATTTCATTATGTGTTCACTCGTGAGGCTTTGATATTTTGCTGCGTCCTAAGACGCTGATATCAATCCTGCGAGTGCCCACACAGATTGTCTGATAAATTGTTAAAGAGCGTTGCGAGCAGCGGCTGAACCGTCTGTCGCGAGGTGGCGTATACTACGCTACTCTCCTTCGGAGTCAAACACTTTTTTCAGCGTTTTCATCCGGCGGGATGAATTTCTTCACTCCCTGCTGAGCCGTCTGCGTTGCCGCTTTGCCGTCTCAGTGGTGGCGCATTATAGGGAGTTCCTTTCAGCTGACAAGTGCTATTTTGAAGTTTTCGCGCAACCGCTCACTTTCCAGGCTATACGTTGCAAAAAGCAGCTAATTCTTGCGATAAGGCCAAAAAAAACGGGCCCGCAGGCCCGTTTTAATCGAACGTGATTACTGGTGAGCAACAATCACATCGTCTTTTACATCCATTTCGATGGTTTTTCCCGGAACCAAAGCACCAGAAAGAATCTGCTGCGCCAGCGGATTTTCAATCTGCTGCTGGATAGCACGTTTTAATGGACGCGCACCATAAACCGGGTCATAGCCATTCTCGCCAAGCAGTTTGAGCGCCTCATCGGAGATATGCAGTTGATAGCCGCGCTCCTCAAGACGTTTATACAATCGTTGCAGCTGAATCTGCGCAATGGAAGCAATGTGTTTTTCGCCCAACGGATGGAACACCACCATGTCATCGATACGGTTGATAAACTCTGGGCGAAAATGCTGCCCCACAACCGTCATCACCACCTCTTTCATCTCCACATAATCCAGAGAACCGAAACGTTCCTGAATAAGATCGGAGCCAAGGTTCGAGGTCATGATCACCACGGTATTGCGGAAATCGACTGTACGCCCCTGTCCATCGGTTAAGCGACCATCATCCAGCACCTGCAACAGGATATTGAAGACATCAGGATGCGCCTTCTCCACCTCATCCAGCAAAATTACCGAATAAGGACGACGACGCACCGCTTCAGTCAGATAACCGCCCTCTTCATAGCCGACATATCCCGGAGGCGCACCCACCAGCCGCGATACCGAGTGTTTTTCCATAAACTCGGACATATCAATACGCACCATCGCGTCATCGCTGTCGAACAGGAAGTTAGCCAGTGCTTTACACAATTCGGTTTTACCGACTCCCGTTGGTCCAAGGAACAGGAAGGAACCAATTGGACGATTCGGATCCGACAAGCCGGCGCGGCTACGACGAATCGCATTCGAAACCGCTTCTACCGCTTCGTTCTGACCGATAACCCGTGAGTGCAGCTCTTGCTCCATACGCAGCAACTTATCGCGCTCCCCTTCCATCATGCGTGCGACAGGTATTCCGGTCCAACGCGCCAGTACATCGGCAATCTCCACATCCGTTACGCGATTGCGTAACAGCTTCATGGTTTTGCCTTCAGACTGCGTAGCGATGGCTAACTGTTTCTCCAGCTCCGGTATTTTACCGTACTGCAGTTCAGACATCTGACCAAGGTCACCCACGCGACGCGCTTGCTCCATCGTCAAGCGCGCTTGCTCCAGCTCGGCTTTAATGTTCTGCGTGCCAGTTAAAGAGGCTTTTTCCGCTTTCCATTCCTCTTCCAGTTCAGCGTATTCACGCTCTTTCTGGTTAAGTTCGCTTTCCAGCATTTCCAGACGCTTCACGCTGGCATCATCAGACTCTTTCTTCAGCGCCTGCTGCTCCAGTTTTAACTGGATGATGCGGCGCTCAAGGCGATCGAGTGATTCTGGTTTCGAATCCATCTGTAAACGAATACTTGAAGCCGCTTCGTCAATCAGATCGATGGCCTTATCCGGCAGCTGGCGATCAGAGATATAACGGTGCGACAGCGTCGCCGCGGCCACTATCGCCGGATCGGTGATCTGCACATGGTGGTGCAGCTCATAGCGTTCTTTCAGTCCACGCAGAATCGCAATGGTATCTTCCACACTCGGCTCAGCGACAAAGACTTTCTGGAAACGACGTTCCAGCGCCGCATCTTTCTCGATGAACTGGCGATACTCATTCAGCGTGGTTGCGCCGACACAGTGCAACTCACCGCGAGCCAATGCGGGTTTCAGCATGTTGCCCGCATCCATTGCGCCATCGGCTTTACCGGCGCCAACCATGGTATGCAGTTCGTCGATAAACAGAATGACGTTACCTTCCTGCTTCGCCAGGTCGCTAAGCACACCTTTGAGGCGCTCTTCAAATTCACCACGATATTTGGCGCCCGCCACCAGCGAACCCATATCCAGAGCCAGCACGCGACGACCTTTCAGCCCTTCCGGCACTTCGCCATTGATGATGCGCTGCGCTAAACCTTCGGCGATAGCCGTTTTACCGACGCCGGGTTCACCAATAAGTACCGGGTTATTTTTGGTGCGACGCTGCAACACTTGAATGGTGCGGCGGATCTCTTCATCACGACCAATTACCGGATCCAGCTTGCCGAGTTCGGCACGCTCTGTAAGGTCAATGGTGTATTTTTTTAATGCCTGACGCTGATCTTCAGCCCCTTGATCGTTCACGCTATCTCCTCCCCGTAATTGCTCGATGGCCTTAGAGAGTTTTTCCGACGTCGCGCCAGCTGATTTCAATAGGTCAGCCAGCGAGCCACGTGAATCGAGGGCCGCCAATACAAATAATTCAGATGATATAAAGTTGTCGCCGCGCTTTTGCGCCAGCTTGTCGCACAGGTTAAGTACCCGAATCAAATCGGCAGATGGCTGTACATCGCCGTCGGTCCCTTCAACCTGCGGTAGTCGATTAATTGCTTGTTCAATGCTGGTACGCAGGCCAGCCACGTCGGCACCCGCTGCGCTGAGCAACGGACGCACCGATCCGCCTTCCTGATTGAGCAAAGCGCTCATCAAATGAAGGGGTTCAATGAATTGATTGTCATGTCCCAGAGCAAGGGACTGTGCATCGGCAAGTGCCAGTTGAAATTTATTAGTAAGACGATCCAGACGCATAATTCCTCCCATTACAGGTCAAAATGCTACTGGAGATTAAATGAGGTCATCCCTCAAATTTTTCAAGGTTAATGACCTGTGTTGTGAGCAAAAAATACGCTAACTGGACCGTCTTGTGGCGTAAGGTTATCTCAGCCAAATCAAAGTTGCCATACGCCCGGTGATTCCGTCGCGTCGGTAGGAGAAAAAATCATCGCGCTCATGGAAGGTACAACGCGTTGAACCACTGATGGAATGTACGCCGGCAGCTTGTAACCGCTGACGAGCCAGCAGCCAAATATCGGCGAAGTATTTGTCACCAGCCGGGCGGAAAGCTTCTTCCGCTTTTGAATCATGCGCCATAAATGCCGTTCTGACTTCCGGACCAACTTCAAATGCCTGCGGCCCAATTGCCGGACCAAGCCATGCATGAATGTCATGTGGCGCGGAGTTGAACTGTGACAATGTCTGTTCCAGCACGCCATTACAGAGACCACGCCAACCCGCATGCGCTGCTGCGACTTCACTGCCATCCTTACTACAAAGCAACACCGGCAAACAATCCGCCGTCATCACTGCGCAAACAACCCCACTTTCACGGGTGATGGCGGCATCAGCGCGCGGTAGCGGATCGCTGGCGGGTAAACGCGCAACCACTTGACCATGGATCTGATCAAGCCATTGTGGCATCGCTGGTAGCGTCAGTTGTTCAACCAAGCGTTGACGATTCTGAGCAACATGCGCCTCAGCGTCGCCAACGTGCCCACCAAGATTCAACGAATCCCAGGGGGCAGCGCTGACGCCGCCGTATCGCGTGGTGGAACATGCCCGAACATGCTGCGGCGCAGGCCAATCCGGGATGATCCATTCACTCATAGCCAATCCATCTGATCGCGGAATTCAAGGGTATCGGCTTTCAGCGCATCAATTAAATCGACCATATCCTGCGGCAACGGTGCGTGCCATTCCATCTCAATACCGGTAATGGGGTGATAGAGACGTAACATCGTGGCATGCAGCGCCTGGCGATCAAAACCACGTAGCGTAGTGATGAAAGCTTCAGATGCACCTTTTGGCGGACGCGGACGACCACCGTACAGCGGATCGCCCACCAGCGGATGGTTGATATGCGCCATATGCACACGAATCTGATGCGTACGACCGGTTTCAAGGCGTAAACGCAAACGCGTATGGGCACGGAAGTGCTCCATGATGCGATAGTGCGTGGTAGCCGGTTTACCCATCGGATGCACCGCCATGTGTGTGCGTTTGGTAGAGTGGCGCGCCATGGGTTGATCCACAGTACCGCCTGCGGTCATGGTGCCGATCGCTACCGCTTCATATTCACGCGTGATTTCGCGCAGCTGCAGCGTTTCAACCAGGTGAGTTTGCGCAGGAACGGTTTTCGCTACCACCATCAAACCGGTGGTATCTTTATCCAGACGATGAACAATCCCTGCGCGAGGCACATCAGCGATAGGCGGATAGTGATAAAGCAGTGCGTTAAGCACCGTGCCATCAGGATTACCGGCGCCGGGATGTACCACCAAACCGCGAGGTTTGTTGATGACCAGAATGTCGTCATCTTCATAGACGATGTTCAGTGGGATGTTTTGCGCTTCCCAGCGTTGTGCTTCTTCGATCTCAGCATCAATCGAGACATGCTCACCGCCAAAAACTTTTTCTTTTGGTTTATCGATGATAGTGCCGTTGACGCTGACTCGGCGCTCAAGAATCCATTCTTTTATGCGAGAACGTGAATAATCAGGGAACAATTCTGCCAAAGTCTGATCTAAGCGTTGTCCAAGTTGTGCTTCGGACACCGTTGCGGTGAGTTGAACTTGTTGTGCCATATACAGCTTCTTCGTTAACGTTGGGTTTTCACGGCGATGCCGTTTAATATAATGTGCTATCGTACCTGGTCATAACTGGGAGCTATACGGACAGCTTCTGCTACAACACTTTGAGGATAATCATTTCGTCATGACGCGTATGAAACATCTGGTGGCTGCTGCCACACTGAGCCTGAGCCTGGCGCTTGTGGGTTGTTCTGGCTCATCAGATCCAGTCCCGGACAGCCCGCCGTCTGAAATTTATGCCACGGCCCAGCAAAAGCTGCAGGACGGTAACTTTAAAGCGGCGATTAAGCAACTGGAAGCACTGGATAACCGCTATCCATTTGGTCCTTACTCGCAGCAAGTACAACTGGATTTGATCTACGCGTATTACAAAAATGCCGATCTGCCACTGGCGCAAGCCGCTATATCTCGCTTTATGCGTCTCAATCCAACCCATCCTAATATCGACTATGTCATCTATATGAAAGGTCTGACGGATATGGCGCTGGATGATTCTGCACTGCAGGGCTTCTTCGGTATCGATCGTTCCGATCGTGATCCGACGCACGCTCGTGATGCTTTCCGTGACTTCTCGCAATTACTGCGCGGTTATCCAAACAGCCAATATGCTGCGGATGCGCAGAAACGTTTGGCATTCCTGAAAGAGCGCCTGGCGAAGTATGAACTCTCGGTGGCGCAATTCTATACCAAGCGCGGTGCCTATGTCGCTGTTGTTAACCGCGTGGAAACCATGATGAAGGATTATCCGGATACTGAGGCGACGCATGAAGCGCTGCCGTTGATGGAAAATGCTTACCGCCAGCTGCAGTTGACGGCTGAAGCCGACAAAGTAGCAAAAATCATTGCGGCAAATAATCAGTCCTGATTATGACACCCACAAAAAAGCAGCCCATGAGGCTGCTTTTTTATGTCATTTAGAAGATAACTCAACAATTTTAGAGATTTATCGCTGCGGTTATCCATTCAATCATGCGCCCTTCCGCACTCGTCTTCAAGCATTTCCGGCTACTTTCCCGGCCGTTCTCACAATTAAGCGGCATTGACAAAAAGTGACATTTCAATGTGATCTAGATCACACATTTTCTTGATATCCGCGGTATGCTGGTCCTACCCCGACGGAAATGACAGAGAGGTTTAACTATGATTCTGAACATTACCAGCAAACAAATGGAAATCACCGAGGCCATCCGTAACCACGTTGAAGAGCGTCTCGCCAAGCTGGAAAAATGGCAAACACATCTGATAAACCCTCACATTGTGTTATCGAAAGAGCCGAAGGAGTTTGTGGCTGACGCCACCATTAATACGCCTAACGGAACGCTGGTTGCCAGTGCGAAACATGATGATATGTACACGGCCATCAATGACTTGATTGCCAAGCTGGAGCGACAACTTAATAAAGCGCAACACAAACCCGAAGCACGTCGCGCCAACAGCAGTGTGAAAGATTTTCTTCCGACAGAATAAACAAACATCTCTAGTGACGCGCCTCCGGGCGCGTTTTTTATTGACAGCTTTAAATCACTGCGGTTACTCTCAAGCCACTTCATTTATGGAAACAACCATGAAACATCTGCCGTTCTTCTTCGCATTCTTTTTTACCTTCCCCTGATTGGGAGGCGATTCGTCATGTGAAAATGAATGCGAAGACGAACAACAAAGCCTCCCAAATGGGAGGCTTTTTTATTGGACATTTTACAGGTGAGCCCTATGAATCCCGAAAATCCGCTGCTGGCCTTACGCGATAAAATCAGCGCCGTTGATGAAAAACTCTTAGCGCTTTTGTCGGAGCGTCGCACACTGGCTGTTGAAGTTGCCCAAGCTAAACTGGCAACGCATCGCCCTATCCGAGACGTAGAACGTGAACGCGCACTGCTGGAAAACCTGATTTCTCTGGGTAAAAAGCATCAGCTTGATGCGCATTACATTACCCGCCTGTTCCAGCTGGTAATTGAAGATTCTGTTCTTACCCAGCAAGCGTTGTTGCAAAAGAATCTCAACCATCCACACGCTCACGCGCCGCGCATTGCATTCCTTGGCCCGAAAGGTTCTTACTCACATCTAGCGGCGCGTAAATATGCCACCCGACATTTCGATTCGATGGTGGAGATTGGCTGCCTGAAATTCCATGACATTATTCATCAGGTAGAGAGTGGCCAGGCGGATTACGCCGTAATGCCGATTGAAAACACCAGCTCTGGCTCGATTAACGACGTTTACGACCTGCTTCAGCAAACTACGCTATCGATTGTGGGTGAACTGACCATTCCAATTGAGCACTGTGTGCTGGTCAACGGCAGCACCGATCTACAGCAGATCGAAACGGTGTACAGCCATCCACAGCCATTCCAGCAGTGCAGCCAATTCATCAATCGCTTCCCGCAATGGAAAATCGAATACACCGAAAGCACCGCTGCAGCGATGGAGAAAGTGGCCGCGATGAATTCCCCGAAGGTTGCCGCATTGGGTAGTGAAGCGGGCGGTGAGCTGTATGGATTGCAGGTACTGGAGCGTAATCTGGCCAATCAGCAGCAGAACCATACGCGCTTCATCGTGCTGGCACGTAAAGCAATTGAGGTTTCCGGTCAGGTTCCGGCAAAAACTACGTTGATCATGGCGACTGGCCAACAAGCGGGCGCATTGGTTGAAGCGCTGATGGTATTGCGTAACCACGGCCTGATCATGAGCAAACTGGAAAACCGTCCAATCAACGGCAATCCATGGGAAGAGATGTTTTATATTGATGTGCAAGGCAATCTGCAATCAGAGAATATGCAGTTGGCGTTAACGGAGTTAAGCGGCTTAACCCGTTCATTAAAAGTTCTCGGCTGCTATCCAGGCGAGAATGTGGTGCCGGTTGAACCTCGCCTCTAAGCAAAAAGGCATCCTCGCGGATGCCTTTTGTTTTTACTGCCGGCTGTCGTTCGCCGATCGCAGCATACTTCTGCTTTCGACCAGGAAGCGTTTCGCGTAATCACCAAACCAGTGTTCAACGCGTTCGAAGCTATCGATGAAGGCTTGCTTATCGCCCTGCTCGAGCAGTTTGATCGCATCGCCAAATCGTTGGTAGTAGCGTTTGATTAGCGCCAGATTACTCTCCGAGGACATAATGATGTCCGCGTAAAGCTGTGGATCCTGCGCAAACAGACGTCCAACCATCGCTAGTTCAAGGCGGTAGATCGGCGAAGATAACGCTAACAGCTGATCCAGATTAACGTTCTCTTCCGCCAGATGCAGACCATAAGCGAAAGTCGCAAAGTGACGCAGTGCCTGAATAAACGCCATATTCTGATCGTGCTCAACGGCACTGATACGATGCAGGCGCGCGCCCCAAACTTGAATCTGCTCAAGGAACCACTGATAAGCTTCCGGCTGACGGCCATCGCACCACACCACAACCTGCTTCGCCAGGCTGCCGCTGTCCGGGCCAAACATCGGATGCAAGCCCAGAACCGGTCCGGTGTGCGCGGCTAGCATCGCTTGCAGCGGGCGATTCTTCACCGAGGCCAGATCGACAAGAATGCAGTCTTCTGGCAATTTCGGCAGCTCACCGATAATTTGCTCTGTCAGATGGATTGGCACACTGATGATCACCATGCCCGCATCTTTCAGCAGCTCATCCGAACGATCCCAATCGCCTTTATCGAGAATGCGAACCTGATAGCCAGAAAGTGTCAGCATCTTTTCAAACAGACGCCCCATCTGGCCGCGGCCACCCACTATTACCACCGGACGCAGCGTAGGACACAGTGTTTTGAAGCCTTTGTCATTTTCATGCGCATAAGATTCACGCATCAAGCGACGTAATACATCTTCAATCAAATCCGGCGAGACACCGAGCGCTTCAGCTTCCTGGCGGCGTGAAGCCAACATGCTGGCTTCACGCTCAGGAACATAGATCGGCAAACCGTAGCGGCTTTTAACTTCCCCTACTTCGGCTACCAGCTCCAGTCGTTTTGCCAGTAACCCAAGCAGTGCTTTATCTACTTCATCGATTTGATCGCGTAGCGCGGTCAGTTCAGCCACCATGACTCATTACACCTCGTGTGACAGACGCGCCGACAGCACTCCCTGCAGATCCTGATGGATTTCACGCAGCAACGTTTCAGTGGTTTCCCAGTCGATGCAAGCATCAGTGACGGATACACCGTATTTCATTTCGCTACGTGGCTGTTCAGAAGACTGATTGCCTTCATGAATGTTGCTTTCCAACATCAGGCCAATGATGGAACGGTTTCCATCTTTAATCTGCGCGATAGCCGATTCGGCTACGCCAGGCTGGCGGCGATAGTCTTTGTTAGAATTACCATGGCTGCAATCTATCATTAAGGCCGGACGCAGTCCCGCTTTCAGCATCTCTTTTTCACACTGAGCGACATCTTCTGGGCCGTAGTTTGGTGCTTTGCCGCCGCGCAGAATCACATGTCCATCTGGGTTGCCCTGGGTTTGCAGCAAGCAAACCTGACCAGCCTGATTGATACCAACAAAACGGTGCGGCATCGCAGCCGCGCGCATGGCGTTAATCGCGGTACCAAGGCTGCCATCCGTACCATTTTTAAAACCAACCGGCATGGAGAGACCTGAAGCCATTTCACGGTGGGTTTGTGATTCGGTGGTACGCGCACCGATCGCTGACCAGCTAAACAGATCGCCAAGGTATTGTGGGCTGTTGGGATCCAGCGCTTCGGTCGCCAGCGGTAATCCCATCTCGACGAGATTAACCAGCAGCTGACGTGCGATATGCAGGCCGGCTTCCATATCAAACGAGTTGTTCATGTAAGGATCATTGATCAACCCTTTCCAGCCGACGGTGGTTCGAGGTTTTTCAAAATAAACGCGCATAACGATGTACAGCTGATCCTTCAACTGTGCAGAGAGAGATTGCAACTGACGGGCATAGGCAAGTGCGGCTTCGGTATCGTGAATTGAACAAGGACCACAAACCACCAACAGGCGCGGATCGCGGCCCGCAATAATGTCGGCAATGGTCTGGCGAGAAGACGCAATTTGCGCTTCCTGCGCCGCAGTGAGCGGGAATTTGGCTTTCAGCTCTTGCGGGGTAATCAAAATTTGTTCGTCGGCGATATGCACATTGTTCAGCGCGTCTTTTTGCATGATTGCGATCCTTTTTACTCGTTTATGCGGTTTGGGATCCTCACTGAGGATGGCGCTTACTTTATCACATCATGTACACCATGCAATCCACACATGTACACTTTTATTACCATCAAAATAAAAAACCACTTAAAAACACATAAAAACCTTAAATTACAATAATTTAATTTAGCGCACCAAAACACCAGCCTGTAAACATATAATTACATCATAATGAGTCCCGTTAGTGATTTTTGCCATCAGCCAAGCTAGCATTCTGTTATTCATTATTTTTCAGGGATCGTGCGATGTCCATTTCGCTTATCACACTGCGTCCTTTCACGTTGCAGGATATCAATGCTTTTACTCAGGCCGTCAACGAATCGCTGAGTACGTTAAAACCCTGGATGGCCTGGGCCCACGACGATTATCATCCTGATGAAGCGGCCAGCTGGATCGATTTCACGCGCATTCAACGCAGTAAAGGCGAAGCGGAAGAGTTCGCGATTGTGGATGGCAACGATCGGTTGCTAGGAAGCGCCGGTATTCGTTTCGCAAAGAATCCGGACGAAAGGAGTGCATTAGGATATTGGGTGCGCAGTGATGCTCAGCGGCAAGGCGTTGCGACGCGTGCGGTGGCGCAGTTGGTCGAATTTGGCTTCCAGCATCCACATATCAATCAGCTAGAGATTCTTGCAGCAGAAGAGAATCACGCCAGTCGCGCGGTTGCCTTACGCTGCGGCTTCACTTTAGTTAATTATTGCTTTGGGCTAATCATTCTGGAGAGCGGAGCGGTGAACGCCGCGATTTATCATTTACAGCGCCCATAAAAAAAGGGGCCGGCCAAATGGCCAACCCCTTGTTTGCTATTAACTTTGAGAAGTCGCTTACGCGCCAAGACGCTCTTTGATACGAGCTGACTTACCGGTACGCTCACGCAGGTAATACAGTTTGGCTTTACGCACAGCACCACGACGTTTAACAGCAATGCTGTCAATTACTGGAGAGTGAGTCTGGAAGACACGCTCAACACCTTCGCCGTTAGAAATCTTACGAACAGTGAATGCAGAATGCAGACCGCGGTTACGAATAGCGATAACCACGCCCTCGAATGCCTGCAGACGCTTCTTAGAACCTTCTACGACCCATACTTTCACTTCCACGGAATCACCCGGACGGAATGAAGGTACGTCCTGCTTCATCTGCTCTTGTTCAAGTTGCTTGATAATGTTGCTCATAATTAAATCTCTTATCCTGGGTAAACTGATAGTGAGGGAAGATTACTCTCCCGCCTCATCGTTTTGTTGCTGCTGATGTTCACGCTGGAACTCATTTAGCAACCGTGCTTGCTCTTCAGTCAGAGCCAGGTTTTCCAGAAGTTCAGGTCTTCTTAGCCAGGTACGGCCTAACGACTGTTTCAGGCGCCAGCGGCGAATATCGGCATGGTTGCCCGACAGTAAAACTGGCGGAACTTCCATCCCTTCTAACACTTCAGGTCGGGTGTAGTGCGGGCAATCCAGCAAACCATCCGAGAACGAATCCTCATCGGCTGACGCCTGTTTCCCCAGTACGCCGGGAATAAACCGGGCGACCGAATCAATTAACGTCATGGCTGGTAGCTCACCGCCACTGAGAACGTAATCACCGATTGACCATTCTTCATCAATCTCTGTGTGAATCACGCGCTCATCTATCCCTTCGTAGCGACCACATACCAGAATCAACTTCTGATTGGTCGCCAGTTCGCAAACGCCCTGTTGGTCCAGTTTGCGTCCCTGAGGTGAAAGATAAATCACCTTAGCGCCTTCTCCCGCCGCCGCTTTCGCTGCGGAGATGGCATCCCGTAAGGGTTGCACCATCATCAACATTCCCGGTCCGCCGCCGTAAGGACGATCGTCCACGGTACGGTGCCGGTCATGCGTGAAGTCACGAGGACTCCAGCTTTGAATGTCGAGCAGGCCATTTTTTACTGCCCGGCCAGTTACCCCGTACTCGGTAATAGCGCGAAACATCTCTGGAAACAGGCTAATAACACCAATCCACATCGCGTTCGCCGTTACGTTACCGGATTGTCCGGAGATCAAAAACCAGGATCCCAATCTACTTCAATAAGGCCAGTAGAGAGATCGACTTTCTTGATAACCTGTTCATCAAGAAACGGAATTAACCGCTCTTGCGCACCGAATGCATCCTTCAGGTTTGCCTTAACGACGAGAACGTCGTTCGATCCGGTTTCCATCAAATCAATGACTTTGCCCATCTCGTAGCCTTCGAGGTTCACTACTTTCATACCCATAAGGTCTTTCCAGTAGTAATCACCTGCTTCCAGCGCTGGCAGCTGCGTGGAGTCAACCGTAATTTCGCAATTGGTCAACTGTGCTGCAGCGTCCCGATCGTCAATGCCTTTGACTTTGATGATCAGGTCCTGATTGTGGTGCTTCCAGCCCTCGAGTTCGACCTGCTGCCATTTACCGGCGCGCTGGATGAACCAAGGTTGGTAGTCGAAGATGCTTTCAGCGTCTTCAGTGGAGGAAAACACTTTGAGCCAACCCCGAATTCCGTAAGCCGCGCCCATTTTTCCCAATACAATCGGGTTAACGGGAGGCTGCCCGGCAGGTTTAATGCTCATGCTCACCACCGTGACAGATTAAGCTGCTTTCTTTGCTTCTTTGATCAGCGCGTTAACGCGATCAGAAAGCGTTGCGCCCTGGCCAACCCAGTGCTCAATACGGTCCAGATCCAGACGCAGACCTTCAGCCTGACCAGAAGCGATCGGGTTGAAGAAACCTACGCGCTCGATGAAACGACCGTTACGAGCATTGCGGCTGTCAGTGACGACGACCTGATAGAACGGACGCTTTTTAGCGCCGTGACGTGCCAAACGAATTGTTACCATAACATCCTCATTAGTTAATAAAGCGCTCGGGCCCCATCGAGGAACGGGGCCCGAGCGCGATATAAAAAGCCCGAAAATTTTACTCATTTTGGCGCAAAAAGCAACCTGAGTGTGTCAAATAACCGGCTTTCTCTGCGGCCGCCTTAGCGACCAGGGAATCCAGGCGGCATCATACCTTTCATGCCACGCATCATTTTGGCCATGCCGCCTTTCTTCATTTTCTTCATCATGCGCTGCATATCATCGAACTGTTTCAGCAGTCGGTTGACGTCCTGCACCTGCATGCCTGAGCCCAGCGCAATACGACGTTTGCGCGAACCCTTGATAATTTCTGGCTTCTCACGCTCTTTACGCGTCATCGAATTGATGATGGCTTCCATGCGAACCAGCACTTTGTCATCCATCTGCGATTTCACGTTGTCAGGCAGTTGTCCCATGCCCGGCAGTTTGCCCATCAGGCTCGCCATGCCGCCCATGTTGCGCATCTGCTTCAACTGCTCAAGGAAGTCGTTGAGATCAAAACCGTCGCCGGTTTTCAGTTTCTTCGCCAGTTTCTCCGCCTGATCGCGGTCAACTTTGCTCTCGATATCTTCGATCAGCGACAGAACATCGCCCATGCCGAGAATGCGCGACGCGATACGCTCTGGATAGAAAGCTTCCAGCGCTTCGGTCTTCTCGCCCATCCCCATAAATTTGATTGGCTTGCCGGTGATGTGACGAATCGACAGCGCCGCACCACCGCGCGCATCACCATCGACTTTCGTCAGGATCACACCGGTCAACGGCAGCGCTTCGTTGAAGGCTTTCGCGGTGTTGGCGGCATCCTGACCGGTCATGGCATCGACCACAAACAGCGTTTCCACCGGATTGATCGCGGCGTGTACCTGTTTGATTTCGTCCATCATCGCTTCGTCGACGTGTAAACGACCGGCGGTATCCACCAGCAGCACATCGTAGAATTGCACTTTGGCTTGTTTCAGCGCGTTCTGAACAATGTCGACCGGCTTTTGGCTCAGATCGGACGGACAGAAATCAACGCCGACCTGCTCAGCCAGGGTTTCCAACTGTTTGATCGCCGCAGGGCGATAAACGTCAGCAGAAACCACCAACACTTTCTTCTTGTGCTTCTCGCGCAAGAATTTACCCAGTTTTGCCACGCTGGTAGTTTTACCGGCACCTTGCAAACCGGCCATCAGCACCACGGCTGGCGGCTGAGCATTCAGATTGAGCGCATTATTTTCAGCGCCCATCGCCGCAACCAATTCGTTGCGCACGATTTTGATGAACTCCTGGCCTGGCGTCAGGCTTTTGTTCACATCGTGGCCAACGGCGGCCTCTTTCACGCGATTAATAAATTCACGCACCACCGGCAGCGCAACGTCAGCTTCCAGCAGCGCCATGCGAACTTCACGCAGCGTGTCTTTGATGTTGTCTTCGGTCAGCCTTCCGCGGCCGCTGATATTGCGCAGGGTTTGCGACAAACGATCGGTTAAATTATCAAACATGCTCTCTCACTTAGAACCGTAGCGAGGCCGCCATAGGCGACACAATGCGCCGGATTATAACACGAAGACGAAGCGATCTCTGCAATTGACCGTCAGATCGTTTGGAGCCTGCTGCTGCTGGCGCTATACTGCTTTTTTCCTTATCTGACCGATACCTGAAAGGATCTATGTTCGTTTTCGCGATCGTGGCGCTGTTCGCCTACTCCCTCAGCCTTGCATTGATCATTCCCAGCCTGCTTAAACGCAACGGTGGCTGGCGTCGTTTTGCTGTGCTTTCCGCCTGCGTGGCGCTGATTGCGCACGCCGTTGCCCTGCAGCAGCGCATTTTTGCTGTTGATAACGGGCAAAACCTCAGCCTGCTTAATATCGGCTCGCTGGTTAGCCTGCTGATCTGCGCCATCATGACGATTGTCGCCTCGCGCAATCGTGGCTGGCTGCTGCTGCCGATTGTTTACAGCTTTGCATTGATTAATCTGGCCTTTGCCACCTTTGTGCCCAATGCCTTTATTACGCATCTGGAAACCACGCCGGGCATGATGGTTCACATCGGTCTGTCGTTGTTTGCCTATGCCACGCTGATCATCGCGGCACTGTATGCGCTGCAGCTGGCGTGGATCGATTACCAGTTAAAAAATAAGAAACTGGCTTTCACTCAGGATATGCCGCCGCTGCTCAGCATTGAGCGCAAAATGTTCCACATCACGCAGATTGGTGTCGTGCTGTTGACGCTGGTGCTCTGCACCGGTTTGCTCTTCATGCATAACCTGTTTAGCGCGGAGAATGTGGATAAAGCGGTTCTCTCCATCATTGCCTGGTTTGTCTACATCGTTCTGCTTTGGGGACACTATCGTGAAGGCTGGCGCGGACGCCGCGTCGTGTGGTTTAACTGTGGCGGCGCGCTGCTGCTAACCATGGCCTATTTCGGCAGTCGCGTGCTTCAGCACCTGCTCACTTCTCACTAAGGATTTTGTGTTGGAACACGTTTCAACCACCACGCTGATCATTACGCTGGTCATCATGGTGCTGGTCTCTGCGTATTTCTCCGGTTCAGAGACCGGCATGATGACGCTCAATCGTTACAAACTGCGCCATAAAGCCAAAAGCGGTAATCGCGGCGCGCGTCGGGTGGAAAAACTTCTGCGTCGTCCCGATCGCCTGATCAGCCTGGTTTTAATCGGCAACAACCTCGTTAATATCCTCGCCTCCGCTCTTGGCACCATTGTTGGTATGCGCCTGTATGGCGATGCCGGCGTGGCGATTGCTACCGGTATTCTGACTTTTGTGGTGCTGGTATTTGCTGAAGTGCTGCCGAAAACGGTCGCGGCGCTCTATCCAGAAAAAGTCGCCTATCCCAGCAGCGTGTTACTGGCTCCGCTGCAGTACGTGATGTTGCCGCTGGTGTGGCTGCTGAATACCATCACCCGCATTTTGATGCGCATGGTGGGCATTAAAACCGACGGTTCCATCAACTCGGCGTTGAGCAAAGAAGAGTTGCGCACCATCGTGCATGAATCACGTTCGCTGATGTCGCGCCGTAATCAGGATATGCTGCTGTCAGTACTCGATCTGGAGAAAGTCAGCGTGGATGACATCATGGTGCCGCGCAATGAGATCGTCGGCATCAACGTCAATGATGACTGGAAATCCATTGAGCGCCAGCTGAGTCATTCGCCGCATGGACGCATCGTCCTGTTCCGCGATTCGCTGGACGATTGCGTTGGTATGCTGCGCGTGCGTGAAGCCTGGCGCATGATGACCGAGAAGAAAGAGTTCAACAAAGATCGCCTGCTGCGTGCTGCTGATGAAATTTACTATGTGCCGGAAGGCACGCCGCTTAACGTGCAGCTGGTTAAATTTCAACGTAATAAAAAGAAAGTCGGCATGGTGGTTGATGAATATGGCGATGTTAAAGGCTTAGTGACGATCGAAGATATTCTGGAAGAGATCGTCGGCGATTTCACCACCTCAATGTCGCCATCGCTGGCCGAAGAAGTGATGCCGCAAAACGATGGTTCGGTATTGATTGAAGGCAGCGCCAATGTGCGTGAAATCAACAAAGCCTTTAACTGGACGTTGCCGGAAGAGGATGCCCGCACCATTAACGGCATGCTGCTGGAAGCACTGGAAGAGATTCCACTGGTTGATACCCGCGTTACCCTTGGTGCCTACGATATCGATATCCTCGATGTGCAGGACAACATGGTGAAGCAGGTGCGCATCACGCCGCACCACGCACTGAAATCCTCCATCGGCTCCTGAAGCCTGCAAACAAAAACGCCGCGATAATCGCGGCGTTTTTCATTGTGTCTCAACTAGATGTGCAGCTCTTTCAGCTTTTCAGCTGGCAGCTTCAAATCTTCGTTGCGGTTCACGCCGATGTCGTGAGCCAGCACATTGCGCGCGATCTGCTGCGCTTCATCCAGTGAGTGCAGTTTGTAGCTGCCGCACTGATATTCGTTCAGCTCTGGAATCTGGCCCTGCTCTTTGACTTTCAAAACATCTTCCATCGCGCCTTTCCAGGCTTTCGCTACACGCTGCTCGTCAGGCGTACCAATCAAACTCATGTAGAAGCCAGTACGGCAACCCATCGGAGAGATGTCGACGATTTCAACGCCATCACCATTCAGGTGATTACGCATGAAGCCAGCAAACAGGTGCTCCAGCGTATGAATGCCACGCTCAGTCAGAATTTCAATATTCGGACGGCAAAAACGCAGGTCGAAAACGGTGATGGTATCGCCATGCGGAGTTTTCATGGTTTTTGCTACGCGTACTGCAGGTGCGCCCATGATGGTGTGATCAACAGTAAAACTATCCAGTAGTGGCATACGTCACCTCCTGTTTTGAGATTTTTTTTAAAACGATGAAACTTTTCTGTTCGTCCAGCGTCTGAATATATGAAAGACGCGCATTTGTTATCATCATCCCTGACAACAGAGATGTTTATTTTGGCCACATTGATGTGGCCATTTTCTTTTCTAGCCTTCGCGGCCCGCAAGGTAACTTTCGAAATCCAGCGTATCGCTCTGTTCCAGCTTCTCTTGTGCCTGCACCGACTCCAGCGCCTGACGACTAAAGTCCTCTTCAGTCAGAATCTCTAACGACTCTTCACACAGCAGATGACGGTATTGCTCCGCCAGGGCCACGCCAGCGCCGGTCAAACCGTTTTCTTTGATCGCATGCAGAATGCGCGCCGAATAGGTTAGCTCAGGATCGTCGAAAGATGCCACCAGTTGATCGCAAACCTGTTGATATTGCGTGTTGCCGTGATTGCTGTCGAGCACTTCCGCCACGCGACGCAGATCGGCAAACAGCGCTTTGCCCACTTCTACCAGCGTATGTTCGGTTTCGCTACAACCCACAGCAATGACCTGGCCGGGTTTACGCCCTTCCATCACCACACGGTTCCAGTTTTTACGCGTGCACAGCAGCTCATCCGCGCTCATTTCTGGCGCATCAGCCAGCGTGCACCAAATCAGGAACAGATCGAGGAAGCGCGCCTGATCGGCATCTACACCAATCGCGGAGAATGGGTTGATGTCCAGCGAACGCACTTCAATATATTCAATCCCGCCGCGCAGCAGCGCATCGGATGGCGCTTCACCTGAACGCGTAACGCGTTTTGGACGAATCGGTGCATACAGCTCGTTTTCAATCTGCAGCACGTTGGTGTTCAGCTGCAGCCAGTTGCCATCGGCATCTTTTGTGCCCATGGCGGCATACTCTTCCGACGGCGTTTTGATCGCCGCTTTCAGTGCCGCAACATAACCTTCCAGCGAGTTAAAGGTGATGCCCAATCCGCTCTGAGATTTATTGGTGTAACCGAGATCGCTCAGGCGCAGCGAGGTGGCATGAGGTAGCCACAACGTGCCTTTGCCATCAGTTTCAAACGGCAGATTGCTCTCACGCCCTTGCAGGAATGAGGAGCAGATCGCTGGCGATGCACCGAACAGATACGGAATGACCCAGCCAAAACGATAGTAGTTGCGAATCAAACGCAGATAGCCGGCAGAGATGGTCTCTTTGCCGCTTTCGGCATCTTTCACATCCGCCCACTCCTGCCAAAACGACAGCGGCAGCGAGAAGTTGTAGTGCACGCCAGAAATAATCTGCATCAACGTGCTATAGCGGTTCTTCAGGCCCTGACGATACAGCGTTTTCATTTTGCCGATATTCGAGCTGCCATATTGCGCCAGCTCGATGCTATTAACATCATCAATGAAGCCAGGCATGCTGAAAGGCCACAAGCGCTCATCGCCCAACTCACGCGCCACATGGCGGTGAATATCGCGCAGGAATGCCAGTGAACGATCGATGCTCTGATCAACCGGCGTGATGAACTCCATCAGCGTCTCAGCAAAATCGGTGGTGATCCAGTCGTGCTTAAGCGCTGAACCGAGTGACTCAGGATGTCCTGTGGTTGCCAGGTGACCATCGGGTTTTACGCGTAACGACTCGCGCTCAATACCACGGCCGATACCCTTTAACGCGTCAGGATGCGCTTCCAGCCAGGAAAGTGCCTTAGATACGTCCGGGATCACATTAACCTCCCGCTGTGTGAATAATTTATTTTTGTTCAGCATAATGTTAACCGTAGCCTCGAATCTGTGCGAATCAATGCCACCATTGCATTGTTTGTAATGTGGCGGTCGCGATAACGATATAACGCAGCGTTTTACCGATGGCGAGAAACAGCACCGAAGGCAGCCAGGCAAAGCGCAACCAACCTGCGAGCACGCAGAGTAAGTCGCCCACTACCGGCAGCCAGCTGAAAATCAGTGCTGCAGGTCCCAATCGGTGTAACCACGTCATTGCTGTGTCGTGCCATCGCCCTTGCCCTTTTTGTGGCATCAGGCGACCAAGAAGAATGTTGGTCAGGCCGCCCAGCGTGTTTCCCACTGATGCAGCCAATAACAATCCATAAACCGAACCTTTTTGGGCGATCAGCAGTGCAACCAGCACCGCTTCCGAGCTCCCCGGTAACAGAGTCGCACTCAGGAAGCTGCTGCCGAATAACGATCCATAGGTCAGAAATTCATTCACAGTAAACGGACATCAACCACGTCCATGCCTGCTGCTTTGGCGGCTTGTACACCGAAGTCAGCATCCTCAAACACCACACAGCGCTCGGGCGCGATGCCCATTAATTCAGCGCAGCGTAAAAAGGTATCCGGCTGCGGTTTATGACGCTGTACGTCATCCGCTCCGACAACCGCATCAAACAGGTGGTAAACGCCTAGCTCTTCGAGCAGGGCTTTTGCCAGGCTGTGTTCACTGCCGGTGCCCACCGCCATCGGACGGCGACCATGATAGGCTTTGACCACGTCCATCAACGGCAGCGGACGCACGTCATCCAGCAACATCGCTTTCAGCGCAGCGGTTTTTTCCGCCGCCAGCAGATGCGGATCGTGCGTTGCATTGTTCTGCTCAAGAATGAACTGCGCCAGTTGCCAGGTTGGAGCGCCATTAAAGCTCACCATTTTTTCTTCATCCATGGTGAAACCATAGCGGCCAAGCACCTGTTGCCAGGCTTTTCGATGTGTCGGCTCAGTATCCAGAATTGTGCCGTCCATATCGAAAATCAGGGCATCATATTGGTCGTACATTGTCACTCCATCGAGCACCACAAAATGAGCCATTACTTTAGCGTAATGCGCTCAGGTTGTCGCCAGGCGCGCTTAACCGCAAATGCTTTGAAAGCATTAGTTTTTTTCGTTTTCGGAAAAAGGTCAGAGTGCAATGCCGGGCATAAACGCCGGTTAATTCAGCAATTTTTTTACCAGTGGATTTGATTGGCGCAGGATTCAGAAACTGAGAGTCGAAACAGAGAGGTAATGAAGAAGAGATGGTGCATCCAGGAGGATTCGAACCTCCGACCGCTCGGTTCGTAGCCGAGTACTCTATCCAGCTGAGCTATGGATGCATCGAGTTACTGCTGAAGTCAATGTTGAGAAGTGTGAAGAGGAATGGTGCATCCAGGAGGATTCGAACCTCCGACCGCTCGGTTCGTAGCCGAGTACTCTATCCAGCTGAGCTATGGATGCATTGAGGTTTTCTTACGATGGACTAACTGAAACAACCTGAGGATGATACGAAGAATGGTGCATCCAGGAGGATTCGAACCTCCGACCGCTCGGTTCGTAGCCGAGTACTCTATCCAGCTGAGCTATGGATGCATCGAGTTAATTCTTGTACAACGCAGGGTGCTAACAACTCACCATGAAAGGAACTGCTCGTTCACTCTTACTTCACCATTCCGAATGGTGCATCCAGGAGGATTCGAACCTCCGACCGCTCGGTTCGTAGCCGAGTACTCTATCCAGCTGAGCTATGGATGCATCGGAAATGGCGGTGAGGCGGGGATTCGAACCCCGGATGCAGCTTTTGACCGCATACTCCCTTAGCAGGGGAGCGCCTTCAGCCTCTCGGCCACCTCACCTTACGCGTTCTTCCGAACCGTGCTTCTGAACTTGTTTCTGCTCATCGGCACTGCGTGGCGCACATATTACTTTCCCGGACTTATAAGTCAAACATTTATTTCCAGCCTTTTGTTTGATTGCACAAATGACGCTCAATTCGCATGCTTTAACGACAAAAAGAGTGATTTATCAACAAAGAAAGGCTACTGGAGAACACAAATGAGGATTAAAAGACTGGAGGGATTGAGAAAGAAAAACGGGAGATGTGCGGGACTTGAGGGGAAAAACCGGTAGCGCCTCGCTCAGGAGCGAGGCGCTGAATCCGTTAGTAACTCGAGGCTTGAGTTTTTTCGGCTTGAATACGCTGATAGATCTCTTCGCGATGAACCGAAACTTCTTTAGGCGCGTTAACACCAATGCGGACCTGGTTACCTTTTACACCCAGCACCGTTACAGTCACCTCATCGCCAATCATGAGGGTTTCACCAACTCGACGAGTTAGAATAAGCATTCTTTGCTCCTTGAAAGATTAAAAGAGTCGGGCTTGTTCGGTCTCCCGGCCGTATCCATCATATAACGCTGAACAATGCCTATGACAAATACACCATTGTGCTTCGCCATGCCAATACATTCTGCTGATAGTTAGTTTAGCCGAAATACACTACATCAACCGGACTTTGTCATTACCTGGTGTGCACCGCGTTAAAAAAGCGCCAGAAAACCGGCTTCTGGCGCTTATCACAATGCGAAGTTTTATACGTTACAGTCGGTTACTGACCCATTCCTGCACGCCAGCTAGCGCGCCAGCCAGCGCCTGCGGATTTGTACCGCCGGCCTGAGCCATATCTGGGCGACCACCGCCTTTACCGCCAACCTGAGAGGCAAGTTCGCCAATCAGCTCGCCAGCTTTTACGCGGTCAGTAAGATCTTTGGTCACACCAGCAATTAGTGAAACTTTGCCATCATCAACCGTTGCCAGCACGATGATGGCAGACGTTAATTGGTTTTTCAGGTCGTCGACCATGGTACGCAACATTTTCGGCTCAACGTTGCTCAGTTCACTGACCAGTAACTTCGTGCCTTTAACGTCAACAGCCTTACTGCTCAGTGAAGCGCTTTCCTGCGCAGCTTGCTGATCGCGCAGTTGTTGCAACTCTTTTTCCAGCGCGCGGACGTGATCAACCAGGCCGCGCACCTTCTCATTCAGATTACTGCTATTGGCTTTCACCAATTGCGCCACATCCAGTAGCTGTTGGCTCTGCGCATTTACTTGTGCCAAAGCACCTTCGCCGGTTACGGCTTCAATACGGCGTACACCTGCAGCAGTACCCGATTCAGACTGAATGCGGAACAGGCCAATATCACCGGTACGCAGTGCGTGGATACCACCACACAGCTCAGTAGAAAAATCGCCCATGGTCAGCACACGTACGCGCTGATCGTATTTCTCGCCAAACAGCGCCATTGCGCCCTTCTGTTTTGCGTCATCGAGATCCATGATTTCGGTCTCAACGGCAAGGTTGCGGCGAATCTGCGCGTTAACAATATCCTCAACCTGACGGATTTCCTGCGGTTTCATGGCTTCAAAATGAGAGAAGTCGAAACGCAGATACTTATCGTTAACCAGCGAGCCTTTCTGTCCTACGTGATCACCTAATACCTGACGCAGTGCGGCATGCAGCAAGTGCGTGGCGGAGTGATTCAAGCGGATGCGCGCGCGGCGGGTTTCATCAACCTGGGCATGCAAACGGTCACCAACGCGTAACTGACCGCTGCTCAGCTTACCGATATGACCAATCGCTTTACCATACTTCTGCGTGTCCTGAACGCTAAATTCAGCATTCTGCCCAGCCAACACGCCGGTATCGCCAACCTGTCCACCTGACTCGCCATAGAATGGCGTTTCGTCAAGCACGACCACCGCGTCCTGACCTGCGCTGATCTGCTCGACTTGCTGACCGTCGACGAACAGCGCTTCGACTGTCGCGTTCAGTTCCAGATGATCATAGCCTTTGAAGTCGGTTGCGGCATCGATGCGAATGACATTGTTGTAGTCGGCACCAAAACCACTGGCTTCACGCGCACGCTGACGTTGCTGCTCCATCGCGGTTTCAAAACCAGCCTCATCAATCTTCAGATTGCGCTCACGGCACACGTCAGCGGTCAAATCCGCCGGGAAACCAAAGGTATCGTATAGACGGAACACCGTTTCGCCATCAAGCGTATCGCCCTGCAGCTTCGCCAGTTCTTCATCCAGCAGCGCAAGTCCACGCTCCAGCGTTTTAGCAAACTGCTCTTCTTCGTTCTTCAGCGCGTTTTCAACATGCTTCTGCTGACGCTTCAGGTCTTCACCTGCGGCACCCATCACCTCGATCAGTGGCGCAACCAGCTTGTAGAAGAATGCCTCTTTCGCGCCCAGCATATTGCCGTGACGCACCGCGCGACGAATGATGCGACGCAATACATAGCCGCGGTTTTCGTTCGATGGGATTACGCCATCGGCGATCAGGAAGGCACAAGAGCGAATATGGTCAGCGATAACGCGCAGCGACTTGTTATCCATATCGGTTGCGCCAGTTACCTGTGCAACAGACTTGATCAATTTGGCAAACAGATCGATTTCATAGTTGGAGTTAACGTGCTGCAGCACGGCAGCAATACGCTCCAGACCCATGCCGGTATCCACTGACGGTTTCGGCAGCGGATCCATGGTGCCATCGGCCTGACGGTTGAACTGCATGAAGACGATGTTCCAGATTTCGATGTAACGATCGCCATCTTCTTCCGGGCTGCCCGGCGGGCCACCCCAGATATGATCGCCGTGATCGAAGAAAATTTCGGTGCATGGACCGCAAGGACCGGTGTCGCCCATCTGCCAGAAGTTATCTGATGCGTAAGCGCTACCTTTGTTGTCACCAATACGGATAATGCGCTCGCGCGGCACACCAATATCGTTAGCCCAGATTTCGAAGGCTTCATCGTCTGTTTCATAGACGGTCACCCACAGGCGCTCTTTAGGCAGCTTAAACCACTGCTCACCCGTCAGCAGTTCCCATGCATAAGCGATCGCTTCTTTCTTGAAGTAATCACCAAAGCTGAAGTTGCCCAACATTTCAAAGAAGGTGTGATGACGTGCCGTGTAGCCCACGTTTTCGAGGTCGTTATGCTTGCCGCCGGCACGCACACAACGCTGAGACGTCGTTGCGCGCGCATAGTCGCGCTTATCCTGACCGAGGAAAACATCTTTAAACTGGACCATCCCGGCATTGGTAAACAGCAAAGTCGGGTCGTTGTTCGGTACGAGGGAGCTGCTGGCTACAACCTGATGTCCCTTGCTATGAAAAAAGTCGAGAAACGCTTGACGGATCTCAGCAGTGCTCTTGCTCATAAAATTCCTGGAATCACGCTAACGAACGTTCCCTTTCGCTGGCAAACCTTATCCATCCGGCCTGCCGCTGACTGAGGAACAAAAAGTGGGAATAAGATAAATTTTCTTCAGTGGGAAGTAAAATCACATCGCCTTTCAGTCGTCACTATTTCTGAAAACAGCCTGAATATCTTCCATCATAAAGCCTTTCGACATCAAAAAACGCTGAACCTTGCTTTTCTCGGTCCAGGTTTGCGGTAAGGGTTCGCCAAATTTGCGTTTGGCAAGGTCGGCTGCGCACTGGCTCCAGTCCACCTCGGTATCGAACAGCGCCTGATTGATCTCATCGCGGCCAATGCCCTTTTGCTGCAACTCCATACGCACACGCTGTGGACCATATCCCTTACGTGCACGGCTTTGAATAAAGCGTTCGGTAAAGCGCTCATCGTTGAGCCAACCGCTCTCCTGACACCAGTCGAGCACTTTTTCCAGTAACTCATCGGGAATCGGCGTGTTTTCCTGCTGCTGCAGATAGGCCGCACGTTGGGAAGAGAGCTGCAACTTACGCTTCAGCTCTTCGCGACTGTGATCGCGCTGCGAGAGGATACGCATAGCACGGTCCAGCAAACGGGAATATGTTGGCACAGGTGCCGCAGATGGTGACGATGACATAGGATCAACCTTGTTCTAACAGTCGTGCAGGGACGCAGGGTAAAGCAAGAAGGCAGAGAGGAAAAGCACTGGCGGGGAAAAGCAAAACGGGAGCATCTCTGCTCCCGTTAATATTTTAGAAATCTTCGTTAGTTTCGCTGGCTTCTTCGCGATCATCAGCGGAGATTTTCGCGGTGTCTGCGGCGGCGACCTCACCACTTAGCAGCAAGTCACGCAGCTTCTTGTCGATCTCATTCGCAATCGCTGGGTTCTCTTTAAGGAAGTTGGTGGAGTTAGCTTTACCCTGACCAATCTTCTCACCGTTGTAGCTGTACCACGCACCGGCTTTCTCAACCAGCTTGTGCTTCACGCCAAGATCCACCAGCTCGCCGAAGGTGTTGATACCTTCGCCATACATGATTTGGAATTCAGCTTGCTTAAACGGTGCCGCAATTTTGTTCTTCACGACTTTCACGCGGGTTTCGCTACCCACCACTTCGTCGCCCTCTTTAATCGCACCGATACGGCGGATATCCAGACGAACAGAAGCGTAGAATTTCAGAGCGTTACCGCCGGTTGTGGTTTCCGGGTTACCGAACATCACACCAATCTTCATACGAATCTGGTTGATGAAGATCAGCAGCGTGTTGGACTGCTTCAGGTTACCCGCCAGCTTACGCATTGCCTGGCTCATCATACGGGCGGCCAGACCCATGTGTGAATCGCCGATCTCGCCTTCGATTTCCGCTTTCGGCGTCAGCGCCGCCACGGAGTCGACGATGATGACGTCAACTGCGCCTGAACGCGCCAGTGCATCACAAATTTCCAGCGCTTGCTCACCGGTATCCGGCTGTGAACACAGCAGGTTATCGATATCCACGCCCAGTTTTTTTGCGTATACCGGATCCAGTGCGTGCTCGGCATCGATAAAGGCACAGGTTTTGCCTTTGCGCTGTGCAGAAGCAATAACCTGCAGCGTTAGCGTGGTTTTACCCGAAGACTCCGGTCCGTAAATCTCAACGATACGTCCCATCGGCAAGCCACCCGCGCCCAGCGCGATATCCAGTGACAGTGAGCCGGTAGAGATGGTTTCGACATCCATTGAGCGGTCTTCACCCAAGCGCATGATGGAGCCTTTACCAAATTGCTTCTCAATCTGGCCCAGTGCGGCAGCTAAAGCCTTCTGTTTGTTCTCGTCGATCGCCATTTCCACTCCTAATCATGCTGGGTGAGTCGACATCAAGTATGTCGCTCGTTCTGTTGCCGCTAATTATACTGTATGGTCATACAGTATCAAGTTTAATTTATCAGAAATTCATCAAGCAGCGTTTGCAGCGCCCAGACCACTGATTGACGGCGCACCGCATCACGGTCGCCAGCAAAGATCTGGCGCTGCGCTAATACGCGCCCCTCTGGTCCCACAATCGCAAACCACACGGTGCCCACCGGTTTATCGGGCGTGCCACCATCTGGACCGGCAATACCGCTTACCGCGATGGCGTATTCCGCCGCCGCTGCTTTTGCCGCACCGGTCGCCATCTCACGCACCGTCTGTTCACTTACGGCGCCATGCTGCTGCAGTGTTGTGTCCTGTACGCCCACCATCTGCTGCTTAGCTTCATTGCTGTAAGTGACGAAACCGCGCTCAAACCAGGCGGAGCTGCCGCTGATATCGGTAAAGACTTTCGCAATCCAGCCACCGGTGCAGGATTCCGCTGCGGTCACCGTTGCCTGACGTTTCTTCAGCTGCTCGCCAATGCGGCGACTTAGCTGCTGTAACTGTTCATCGTTCATCGCCTTCTCCCGTTGTGGCGCTTCACGTTAGCAGTAAATGGTGCGCTGAAAAGCCCTTTTCAACCTTCAGCCATCATTTCTGCGTACTGGCTTCCAGATACCTCAGCCTGTTTTCACTGCAACCATAAACAGGCGCGGGAAGGCTAACAAAACCTGGCCGTTGCTGCGTGCGGGGTAAGCCGGAATAAGTGCCTGATGATAGTCATGGAGAAATGCTGCCTGCTGGGTTTCATCAAGCCCAGCAAGGAAAGGACGCAGCCCGGTGGCACGCAACCAGGTAATGATGCCCTGCGCATCTGCCATCGGGTGATAATAAGTGGTGCGCCAGATATCAACCTTGCAACCCGCATCGGTCAACAAGTCGTAATAATGATCGGTAGTCAGCAGACGTTTGCGATCCGCCGCCTGAGGTGAAATCAACGCCTGCCACTTTTCATTCGCCGCCACTTCACGCATCAAGCGGTGCGACGGTTCTTCAAGATTATCGGGCATCTGAATCGCTAACGCGCCACCGATGGCCAATTGATCAACCAGATGCGGCAGCAATGTGTGATGCTCGGTCAACCACTGCAGCGAGGCATTGGCATAGATAACCTGCTGCGGCTGTTCGGCCTGCCAGCGGCGAATATCAGCCTGCTGAAAATGGCAGGTGGGCAGACGTTCACGCGCCTGCTCTAACATTGCGGCAGAGCTGTCAATTCCGGTTATCTGCGCCTTCGGCCAGGCTTGCGCCAGTAGCTCGGTACTGTTGCCGGGTCCGCAACCAAGATCAGTGGCAAAGCGCACATCATCGAGCGGAATGCGCTCCAATAGCTCACGCGCCGGGCGGGTTCGCTCTGATTCGAATTGGCGATACAGCTGTGGATTCCAGTCTTGCATGGCAATGCTCCTGTCTTGGCTGAGGGGCTAAACACTACCTGCTTTTCTCGCCTTAATAGAAAGAGAAAAGTGCGATATCTCACCTTTTTATCCTCGCTAACTGGTTAGCCTGCGCAGATAGCATTAAGTTAAAACGATGTTTCATTTTCTAACTAAGGAGCTTGTTATGTCTGCACAACCCGCATTTTCCGGCGTATGGTGTCCGTCAGTAACGCCCTTCGACAGCAACAATAATCTGGATATTGATGCGCTTAGCCGCCATTTTTCGCGCCTGAATCAATCAGGCATTGATACCTTGCTGTTGATGGGCAGCATTGGCGAGTTTGCCTCGCTCTCTCAGCAGGAGCGCCTGTTGCTGATCCGCGAGGCGCGCCAACTCTCGCCACTGAGCATGGTGGCAAACGTCTCCAGCACCTGTATTGCGGATATGCTGCAGCTGGCGGATGCGGCCTGGCAGAACGGATTTGATGCTGTGATGGTGCTGCCTCCTTACTATTACGGGCAGACACACAAACAGCTGCTGAGCTATTTCAAAGCGCTGGGCACACAGCTGGGCGGCAAATGGTTCGCCTACAATTTCCCCGCGCGCACCGGCTGCGATTTAACGCCTGCGCTGGTCGCAGAACTGGCGTCGGAGTTACCCAACTTTATTGGCATCAAAGACACCATGGATTGTTTGTCGCACAACCGCGCAATGATTGAAGAAACGAAGAAAGTGCGTAGCGATTTCACCGTACTTTCCGGCTATGACGAATATCTGCTACCCAATCTGCTGGCTGGCGGTTCAGGTGTGATTTCCGGCTTGAACAATATTGTACCGGAGCTGTTTGCCCGTGCGATGCAGGCCTGGCGGGCGGGCGATTTAGCGCAGCTCAGTGAGATTCAGCAACGCATTGGTAAACTGATGGCGATTTACACCATTGGCGATGATTTTGTTACCACCATAAAAACGGCCGTTGCACGCCGATTTGATTCAATGCGCAGCTACTCGCGCAATTATGGTGGCGAGCTAACAGCGGAACAGTGCGAGGAGGTGGATCGGTTGCTGAATTGAAACAAGCAGGACGGCGCCGAGCCGTCCTGTGATTAGTTCTTTTTGACGAACTCAGATTTGAGTTTCATCTGACCAAAGCCATCAATCTTGCAATCAATGTTGTGATCGCCTTCCACCAGGCGAATGCTTTTGACTTTGGTACCAATTTTCAGCGTAGAAGAGCTGCCTTTAACCTTGAGATCTTTAACGACAGTTACGCTGTCGCCATCCGCTAGCAGGTTGCCGTTGGCATCGCGCACCACCAAGCCGTCAACTGCATCATCGGCGTTTGCCGTCCAGATGTGGCCGCAAGATGGGCAATTCAGGTTCTCGCCATCTTGCCAGGTGTAATCGGCCTGGCATACAGGACAGGCAGGTAAGGTACTCATAAGCGCTCCTCAGAAGTCGGATGCGGTGAAGATGGCACCGCAAAAGGGGCGCCATCTTATACCCTCACACTTTATATGGACAGCATTAAAACATGCCGCCCTGACGTGCTTTAGCCACGGCTTCACCCAACTGCCACACCGCCATTGCATAGTGGGTGCTGTGGTTGTAGCGCGTAATGGCGTAGAAGTTGGGCAGGCCGTACCAATATTGATAACTGGTGCCGAGATCCAAACGCAGCAAGCTTACCTGAGAGTTACCATCCAGCGATCCTTGTGGCGTTAAACCACTCGCGGCTAAGGTGCTTACCGGGTACTTGGTTTTAAAGCCATTCTCCAACGCTGGAGCCTGACCGCTGGCTGGCACTGCAACGTTTTCGCCCGCACGCCAGCCGTGTTCTTTAAAGTAGTTGGCTACGCTGCCAATCGCATCAACCGGATCCCAAAGGTTGATATGACCATCGCCATTAAAATCGACCGCATATTGCTTATATGAGGATGGCATGAACTGTCCATACCCCATCGCACCGGCAAAGGAGCCGCGCAGATCCAGCGGATCGTCTTGCTCTGTGCGCGCCATCAGCAGGAAGGTCTCCAGCTCACCACTGAAGTAAGCTGCACGACGCGGGTAGCTAAATGACAAGGTTGCCAGTGCATCCAGCAAGCGCGTTTTGCCCATTACCCTGCCCCAGCGCGTTTCAACGCCGATAATGCCAACAATGATTTCCGGCGGCACACCGTAAACCTGCTGCGCACGCTGTAGCGCATCCTGATACTGATTCCAGAATGCCACGCCATTCTGCACGTTATCCGGCGTAATAAACTTATTGCGATAGCGAATCCATGCACCGTTTGGTCCGGTTGGCGGCGTGTAGCTCGGCGCTTGCTGATCCATCAGGCGCAGTACGTAATCCAGACGCTTCGCCTGGCCAATCACCGCGTGCAGCTGCTCACGGTTAAAACCGTGTTTTGCCACCATTTGATCAATAAATTGTTCAGCGGCAGGGTTACCCGCAAAATCGCCAAACATCGGTTGAACCGCGTGCGAAGGTTCCAGCAAAAAACCGCCTTTAGGTGCAGGCACAACGGCGGGCTGCTGATGGGATGCAGGCTTACTGCTGCAGGCAGCAAGCAAAGTAATAAGCGGAAGAAGAGCAACCTTAAAACGCATTGGATATCCATAAGCCAGGTGAAACCGTAAGCACTCATGGTAATCGTTCATCGGAGTGACATACAGAGCAATATCTTAAAATTTAACCGTTTCCCGCCTGTTTCAGCCGGTTACAACGTGAATTTGCGAAACGGCTCCACACTTTACCTTTTTCATTAAATTTTGCTTTTTACCGTTTGCAGCAATTTGTTATGGTCGGCAGCCATAAAGCCCTGCTGGCGGATGAAGGTCCGGTGGCAAAAATGGTAATATCCCGCTTTCGTTATCCGTCCACACGATAACGACACTTCCGGGCTGTATTGACCCAGCCTCAGGTAATTAAAAGAATGAACGTTGAGTGAGAATGAGATGAAAGGAGCAGAGCAAATGGACTTTAGTGGCCATACGCCGATGATGCAGCAATACCTGCGCCTGAAGGCCGATCATCCTGACATCCTGCTGTTTTACCGCATGGGCGATTTCTACGAGCTGTTTTACGATGATGCGAAACGCGCTTCACAGCTATTAGAGATCTCCCTGACCAAACGCGGCGCTTCTGCCGGTGAACCGATCCCGATGGCGGGCGTGCCTTACCATGCGGTTGAAGGCTATCTGGCGAAACTGGTCCAGCTTGGCGAATCGGTGGCGATCTGTGAACAGATTGGCGATCCGGCCTTGAGCAAAGGCCCGGTTGAGCGAAAAGTGGTGCGTATCGTTACACCCGGCACCATCAGCGATGAAGCCCTGCTGCAAGAGCGCCAGGATAACTTGCTCGCCGCTATCTTCCAGAGCCAACGTGGTTTTGGTTATGCAACGCTGGACATCAGTTCTGGCCGCTTCCGCCTGAGTGAACCCGGCGATCTGGAGACGATGGCAGCAGAACTGCAGCGCACCAATCCAGCTGAACTGCTCTATCCCGAAGATTTCCAGGCCATGACGTTGATCGATCAACGCCGTGGCCTGCGTCGCCGTCCGCTGTGGGAATATGAAATCGATACGGCGCGCCAGCAGCTGAACCTGCAATTTGGCACCCGCGACTTAAATGGTTTTGGCGTTGAGCAGGCGCATCTGGCGCTACGCGCTGCAGGATGCCTGCTGCAATATGTCAAAGACACGCAACGTACTTCGCTGCCGCATATTCGCTCGCTGAGCATGGAGCGCCAGCAGGATAGCGTGATCATGGATGCTGCTACGCGCCGCAACCTGGAAATTACGCAGAATCTGGCTGGCGGCATTGAAAACACGCTGGCGGCGATCCTGGATAAAACCGTTACGCCAATGGGCAGCCGTATGCTGAAACGCTGGCTGCATATGCCGCTGCGTGATGTCACGACTATTGCTCGCCGTCAGGAGTCTATTGCCGAACTGCAATCGCTCAGTCAGGAACTGCAGCCGATACTGCGTCAGGTGGGCGATCTTGAGCGTATTCTGGCGCGACTGGCACTGCGCACCGCGCGCCCACGCGATTTGGCACGTATGCGACATGCCTTCCAGCAGTTGCCAGAGTTGAACCAGCAACTGGAAGGCGTTGAAGCTACCCAATTAATTCATCTGCGCTCTCAGATGGGTGAATTTAACGAACTGCGTGAGTTGCTGGAAAAGGCAATAATTGAATCGCCGCCGGTGCTGGTACGTGACGGTGGCGTGATCGCTCCGGGATACAACGCTGAGCTCGACGAATGGCGTGCGCTGGCCGATGGCGCTACCGATTATCTTGATCGTCTGGAAATTCGTGAACGCGAAAAACTCGGTCTGGATACGCTGAAAGTTGGCTTTAACGCGATTCATGGCTACTACATTCAGGTCAGTCGTGGTCAAAGCCATCTGGTGCCGATTCACTATGTTCGTCGCCAGACGCTGAAGAATGCTGAACGCTATATCATTCCTGAACTGAAAGAGTATGAAGACAAGGTTCTGACGTCGAAAGGTAAAGCGCTGGCGCTGGAAAAAGGCCTTTACGATGAACTCTTTGACCGCCTGCTACCGCATCTTGAAGCCCTGCAAACCAGTGCGGCTGCACTCTCTGAACTGGACGTGTTAGCGAACCTGGCCGAACGCGCCTGGACACTGAACTATTGCCGTCCGGTGCTGCAAGAAAAAGCGGGCATCCGTATTACTGCGGGCCGCCATCCGGTGGTCGAACAAGTATTGAAAGAGCCGTTTATCGCTAACCCGCTTTCACTCTCACCGCAGCGTCGCATGCTGATCATCACCGGTCCCAATATGGGCGGTAAAAGTACCTATATGCGTCAGACAGCGTTGATTGCACTGATGGCGTGGATTGGCAGCTATGTGCCAGCGGAAGAGACCGTCATCGGTCCAATCGATCGCATCTTCACGCGCGTCGGTGCCGCTGATGATCTGGCTTCCGGACGCTCAACCTTTATGGTGGAGATGACGGAAACCGCCAACATCCTGCATAACGCCACCGAAAACAGTCTGGTACTGATGGATGAAATCGGACGCGGCACCTCAACTTATGATGGTTTGTCGCTGGCATGGGCCTGTGCTGAAAATCTGGCGAACCGCATTAAAGCCATGACACTGTTCGCCACCCACTATTTCGAGCTGACCACGCTGCCAGAAAAAATGGAAGGCGTCGTAAATGTGCATTTGGATGCGGTCGAACACGGCGACACCATCGCCTTTATGCACAGCGTGCAGGATGGCGCTGCGAGCAAAAGTTATGGTCTCGCGGTGGCGGCGCTGGCGGGCGTGCCGAAGGAAGTGATTAAGCGCGCACGTAACAAACTGAAGGAGCTGGAAGCGTTATCTGGCAGCTCTGCCGCATCCACGGTGGAAGGTTCGCAAATGCAGTTGCTGGTGGCGGAAACCTCACCGGCGGTTGATGCTCTTGAGGCGCTGGACCCTGACAGCTTAACGCCGAAGCAAGCGCTGGAATGGATCTATCGCTTGAAAACGCTGGTGTAGTTATTCGCCCGCCCAGAAGCAACGTTCTGTGCGGGCTATTTTTTCTGTCTGACAATTCCCTAGTGTTTAGCAATATCAGCAGGCTCATCCCAATCAACTCGCCCCGCTTTAAATCACGCTATATCCCCCATCAATCACTAAATTCTCACCATTGACCATGGCCGCTTCATTGCTGCTGAGATACAGCACTGTGCTCGCGACTTCGTCTGGCGTGGCAAAACGTCGCGAAGGAATTTTTGATTTCATCTGCTCGGCTCGCTCCCCATGCCAGTAACGCTTACCTAATTCCGTCTCAACTACCGTAGGTGAAATGGCATTGGCGGTAATGCCAAACGGCCCCAACTCTGCTGCCAACACGCGCGTAAAAGAAACCATGCCTGATTTGCTGGTGCAGTATGCCGCGTGCTCATTGAGCGCAATGACGCTGGCCTGTGAGGCGATATTAATCAAGCGGCCAAAACCTTGTGCCTTCATATAGCGGGCACAATGCTGAGCGAGGAAGAATGGCGCGGTCATGTTAATCAACATCGTGGTATTCCAGCTGGCGAGTTGCACTTCGCCGACGGCTTCCAGCATGCCAATACCGGCGTTATTGACCAGAATATCGATACGGCCAAAATCCTGATGGATTTGCTCTACCAGCTCGCCAAGCGCCTCGACGTTAGCCAGATCGAAAACGTAACCTCGCGCAGGATTGTCCATCTCGTTGGCAACCGATTTGACCTCTTCTGCGCGATCAACCATCGCGACTTGCGCGCCCGCAGAACTTAAACAGCGAGCAATAGCGTAGCCAATTCCCGATGCGGCGCCGGTGACAATGGCGACTTTATTTTGCAGTGAAAATAGTGTTGTCATGTTGCTATCCTTTTCATTGAGGGTATTTATTCGGATTCGGTAGCTGTTGTCTTCAACGGTACGTTACGCTCTAACCTTGGTTGGGGATTACGAATAAAGAATGTCATCACGCCGCCGGAAAAATAGAGCAGAGAGAAAGTAATAATCACGTGCTTGATTTCAAATGACAGACCGAACATCAGTGCAGCAACCGCCGGGCCAATTAGATTGCCGAAACCACCGCCCAGATTTTGTACCGAGACAGCCGCGCCTTTATGTTGCGGCGCCAGCATCGGGAATATCGCTCCCATCGGCACAAAGGAAGTGAGTGTTAAAGCTAATAACAGCGCGCAGACGATGGCCAACGCCAGATTGCCAGGGAAAAGCGAGGGTAAATAATAGAAAGCGGCAGTGGTAATCGTGCATCCGAAGAAGCCAAACCAGCGCATTTGAAAAATCCAGCCAATACGATCGCCAATAATGCCCCAAAGTACATTGGTTAAAGGTTGCACGAGGAAAAACACGCCCCAGATAGTCGCCCACTCTTTAGTAGAAAAACCTAATTCACGGGTAAAGTAGATCGGCATAAACACCGGCAAACCAAATAATGCCACATTACATAAGATGCGCGTTATCAGTGCAAAGAACATACTGCGATCTTCAAAGATTAAGGTTATTCCACGTGATATTTCACGTAACTTTTCTTTGCGGCTAACGCCTTCGCTATTTAGATTTTCTTCACTCTGATTTTTAACCGTAAGGAATATAATCACGCCACCCACTCCAGCAAACAGCAGTGAAAGCCAAAGCGTATTGATGAATCCAATTTCAGGCACCAGAAGGCCGGAAAGGAAGGAAGCCGTGATGCCATAACCAATGGTAAACATCGACCATATCCAGCCGGTTGCGGAGGCAAGTCGATGCTCAGGCGTGCGCTGCACTACTAATACATAGAATCCATAAAAGAACAGCGGATAAGCGAAGCCGCGCAACGTATAACTAACCAACATCCAGGTAAAGTTATTTTCACTTACGCCAAAATAAACGAATATGGCATGTAACACCATCCACCAAATAGCACCGGTGAGCATGATTTTCTTCGGGCCATAAATTTCACTGACGGCACCGGAAAGCCAACTTGAAACTGCTGCAGTTAACGCATAAACGGTGAAAACTAATGAAACTTGTTTTTCTCCATAGCCGAGATCGTAGAGATATCGGGAGAGATGAGCCAGTTCGATGCCATCGCCGGTCATGAAGATGGCCATCGCAATATATCCCCATAGCAGAGATATTGGCATTCCGAAAACCACTCTGGAGTATTGTGACTTTGTACTTCTGCTTTGCACACTCATTGTTTTTCTCACTCCCTTTTAGTTATTCATTGCTTGAATATCCTGGTGATACAGCGAGCAAGAAAATGGCATAGCACCGTGTTAAAAACTTTTATCAGAGTGACATGGAGAAAGGAATTAAGGCAAAATTGCAAAGAAAGTCGTGCGCAGCATTACAGTTTGTTAAATGAGAGCAAGATAAATAGAGCATTTATTAGATGTTTAATTAACATCTAATGGGTTTAATTTACGTTTATTTATTTAGGCGAGAATTTAAGTGATAGCGTTACAAGCTTTTATTGCGATGAGTTAAAGAAGCACTGTCAGTATATTATAACCAATAAAAAAGCGGTGGTTTTCACCACCGCTTCTTGTATTAACCACGTATTCTGTTATTCGCGAAACAGTGCTTCGATGTTCAAACCTTGCGTCTGCAGAATCTCACGCAGACGACGCAGTCCTTCCACCTGGATCTGACGTACGCGTTCACGGGTCAACCCGATTTCACGACCTACATCTTCCAGCGTTGCCGCTTCATAGCCTAACAGGCCGAAACGACGCGCCAACACTTCACGCTGCTTGGCATTCAGTTCAAACAACCACTTAACGATGCTCTGTTTCATATCATCGTCTTGCGTGGTGTCTTCCGGACCGTTGTCTTTCTCATCGGCCAGGATATCCAGCAGCGCTTTTTCGGAATCGCCACCCAAAGGTGTATCGACCGAGGTAATGCGCTCATTGAGACGCAGCATACGGCTCACGTCATCAACAGGCTTGTCTAGCTGCTCGGCAATCTCTTCAGCACTTGGCTCATGATCAAGCTTGTGCGAAAGTTCACGCGCGGTACGCAGGTAAACATTTAACTCTTTAACGATGTGAATTGGCAGACGGATGGTACGGGTTTGATTCATGATCGCCCGTTCAATTGTCTGACGAATCCACCACGTGGCGTAAGTTGAGAAACGGAACCCACGTTCTGGGTCAAACTTCTCTACGGCGCGAATCAAGCCGAGATTGCCCTCTTCAATCAGATCCAGCAGCGCCAGACCACGATTGCTGTAACGACGGGCAATCTTTACTACCAAGCGTAAGTTACTTTCAATCATGCGGCGACGAGAAGGAATGTCACCCCGCAGTGCACGGCGCGCAAAGAAGACTTCTTCTTCTGCCGTCAGCAGCGGTGAATAACCAATCTCGCCGAGGTAAAGCTGCGTCGCATCCAAAACGCGTTGCGTCGCACCCTGTGACAACAGCTCTTCTTCCGCTACGTCGTTGTTATCACCAGGTTCGTTCTCAACGAGAGCCTTCTCATCAAAAACCTCAGCTCCGTTGTTTTCCTCGAATTCCGCATCTTCATGTAAATCGTTAACTTTCAGCGTATTCTGGTTCATTAGCGGCTCCTACCCGTGATCCAAGGGCAGAACCAAGGTTCTGCCGGATTATCGCTGCGGTAAATAACGCAACGGGTTTACGGATTTCCCCTTGTAACGAATTTCAAAGTGCAATCGTACTGAACTGGTACCGGTGCTACCCATGGTAGCGATTTTTTGCCCCGCCTTAACTTCCTGTTGTTCCCGGACCAGCATAGAGTCGTTGTGGGCGTAGGCGCTCAGGTAGTCATCATTGTGTTTGATGATGATTAAATTACCGTACCCACGGAGCGCGTTGCCTGCGTACACCACTCTTCCCGAAGCTGTGGCGACAACAGGTTGTCCACGCGAACCGGCGATATCGATACCTTTGTTTCCGCCTTCCGCAGCGGAGAAGTTATCGATGATCTTCCCATCAGTCGGCCAACGCCAGCTTCCCACTGGAGTTGTGCTGTTTGTCGTGCTGCTGACTGTAGGTGGTGCGACAACCGGAGCTGTGGTCGTTGCCACATTATTTGCTCCTTTCGACGGCAGCAACTTGCTACCCGACGAATTACCCGAATCATCAGAATACGTAATAACAGGTTGCTGTGCAACAGGGGTGGATTTAATTTGCGTCTGGCTCGGGGTAACCGGCACGCCGCCCTGTGTTGCATCAGCCACGGTGATAGCGTTTCCACCGGTGATGGTTTGGCCGTTGCCGTTGCCCACCTGCAGCGTTTGCCCAGCATTCAAGCCATACGGGGCTGCGATGTTGTTACGCTGTGCCAAATCGCGGAAATCGTTGCCGGTAATCCAGGCAATATAGAACAAGGTATCGCCACGCTTTACGGTATAGGTTTCACCGCCGTAACTACCTTTAGGAATATTCCCATAATTGCGATTGTACACAATGCGACCATTTTCTGTGGCCACATTGTTATTGTCACTTACCATTCCACCTGACGGTTGCGCTGATGGTGTGCCGCCACTTAACATTCCGCCACGCGGCATCGCAGGCACAGCGCTGTTTTGCGAAGAGATCATGCCGCCACTTGGGGCTGAAGCTATACCGCTATCGCCGCTGTTACCACCAATCTGGCTAATGGGTGCCTGTGTATTATCGCCAGAACTACAGCCCGCCAGCCAAAAACCTACCAAAGAAAGTGCCGCCAAACGGCGTAATTGAAATGCTGTGCTTCCCATGCTCACTGATCCCCCGTGATGGCAACCCTGAATATAAATGTGTAACGGCGTTAACCGCATTATCCACTGCGCGTAACGTTAAAAACGGTTTTTAGCATTGATAAACAAGGATAGTAACAATATCAACTGCGCCGTGCCATGTAACAGTTGTGAAGAATTGCGTAAGGATGGCTCAGGCCAGATCGCCCTGAACCAACGGCACAAAGCGTACGGGCTCGATGATTTCTTCAATTAATTCATCGCCCTGACGACGCAAACGCTTCAACACCTGCTGATCCTCACCAACCGGCAGCACCATTTTGCCGCCGTCACCTAATTGCGCTATCAGTAAAGTCGGAATTTCAGGTGGTGCGGCGGTCACGATAATGGCATCAAACGGGCCACGCGTTGCCCAGCCCTGCCAGCCATCGCCATGTCGGGTAGAAATATTGTGCAGATCGAGTTGCTTGAGGCGGCGCTTAGCCTGCCACTGCAAACCCTTGATGCGTTCGACGGAATAAACATGATTAACCAGATGCGCCAGAATAGCGGTCTGATAGCCAGAACCGGTGCCGATTTCCAGCACGCGCGATTCCGGCGTGAGCTCTAACAAGGCGGTCATGCGCGCCACCATGTAAGGCTGAGAGATAGTCTGGCCGTTGCCAATGGGCAGCGCGACGTTTTCCCAGGCTTTATGTTCAAACGCCTCATCGATAAAACGCTCGCGCGGCACATCGGCAATGGCTTTCAGCAGGTGTTCATCATGAATGCCCTGCGCGCGCAGTTGCTCCAAAAGCGTTTCGATGCGGCGATTCACCATGCGAGTTTTACCTCTGCCTGGATCAGCCAGTCACTTAATACCTCTTGTGCTGCATGCGCGGTCAAATCCACATGCAACGCGGTCAGCGAAACATAGCCCGCATCCACCGCAGCGAAATCGGTATCCGGACCAGCATCCAGCTTTTGCCCCGGCGGGCCAATCCAGTAAAGCGGTTGGCCGCGCGGATCTTCGGTGCAGATAACCTGATCGGCGGGATGACGACTGCCGCAGCGGGTAATGCGGAAACCTTTGATCTCCGCTAACGGCAAATCCGGCACGTTGATATTGAGAATGCGGCCAGTACGCAGCGGAGCTCGCGATAGCGCGCGTAACAGCGTACAGGTGATGGATGCGGCGGTGTCGTAATGCTGATGTCCGTTGAGCGAGACGGCGAGTGCAGGCAAGCCCAGATGGCGCCCTTCCATCGCCGCAGCGACGGTACCGGAGTAAATCACATCGTCGCCAAGATTCGGACCGGCATTAATGCCGGACACCACGATGTCGGGACGCGGCTGCATCAGCTTGTTGACGCCGAGGAACACGCAGTCAGTTGGCGTGCCCATCTGCACCGCGATATCACCATTTTCGTGCGTAAAAGTACGCAGCGGCGTTTCCAGCGTTAACGAATTTGATGCGCCGCTACGATTGCGATCGGGCGCGACAACCTGCACCTCGGCAAACTCACGTAAAGCACGCGCCAGCGTCTGAATACCCGGCGCATGAATTCCATCATCGTTACTCAGCAATATCCGCATCGTTACCTTCTTGTTGGAGAAGCTCACGCACCACGCTGGTGGCAAAACTGCCGGCGGGCAGCCAGAACTGCATCTCCAGCGTCATATCGTCCCACCATTCCCAGCGCAAATCCTTTGGCACCACCAGCATTGCACGACGCGCGGCATCAACGCGCTCGCGCTCAAGCAGTGTAATCAATTCTTCTGCGCCTGCCAGGCTCTGTTGCTCAAAAAGCAACGCGTCACCTTCTGGACCCGGATCGCCACGCCCAGGCAGCGGCGCAGTGATACGCAGTTGGTGATTATCAACGCGCTGCTGTACGTCAGGCAACTCTTCCGCCTGCGCCACAAACCAGCTGCCGCGTCCGGCCAGCTGCACCGCATCGCCCACCTGCACCACGTCCAGAGCGCCATCACGCTGCAAACGCGCGCTGGTCACCTGATTAAACAGATGGCTGCGGGTCGCTGACAACAGCAAACCTTTCATATTGCGATCGCGCGGACGGAATGTCTCCTTCGCCCACTGTTTCGCCTGCGTCAGGTTATTGCCGCCGCGACCAAAGCGCTGCTCACCAAAGTAGTTCGGCACCCCGCGCTGTTGAATCTGCTGCAAACGTGCGTCGACTTCACGGCGATCGGAAATCTGACGCACCACTAAGCGGAACGCATTGCCCGCCAGCGCGCCGGTACGCAGTTTACGCTTGTGGCGAATTACCTGCAGGATCTCAACGCCTTCCAGCTGGAATCCCGCCAGATTCGGCATGCCATTGCCGGGCACACGGAAACAGAGCGTTTGCTCGGTGATCGCATGACGATCTTTCATGCCGGCGTAGCTGAGATCGCGCACCGGTACGCCAAGAAATTTGGCAATGGCCTCGGCGACAAAGCGCGTATTGCAGCCAATTTTACGGATGCGCACCAGCAGCTGCTCGCCTTCGCCATCGTAGGGATAGCCGAGATCTTCAATCACCACAAAATCTTCGGGATTGGCTTTGATAACGCCGGTGGCTGCGGGCACGCCGTGCAGGTAATGCAGCTCACTCATGCCTGATCGGCCTTTATCAGTAGCGCCACCGCTTCACAGGCAATGCCTTCGCCACGACCGGTAAAGCCCAGCTTTTCGGTGGTGGTGGCTTTAACGTTGACGTCGTCCATATGGCAACCGAGATCTTCGGCGATATTGACGCGCATCTGCGGCACATGCGGCAACATTTTCGGTGCCTGCGCAATGATGGTCACATCGACGTTACCGATGCGATAGCCTTTCAGCTGAATACGACGCCAGGCTTCACGCAGTAAACCGCGGCTGTCAGCGCCTTTAAACGCCGGATCGGTATCCGGGAATAATTTGCCGATATCGCCCATCGCCACCGCGCCGAGTAAAGCATCCGTCAACGCATGCAGCGCCACGTCACCATCAGAATGGGCAATAAAACCGTGTTCGAAGGGAATACGCACCCCGCCAATCACTAACGGACCTTCGCCGCCAAAAGCGTGAACGTCAAAACCGTGACCGATACGCATCATGCGCTCTCCTGTAACTGAATCTGGGTAAGGTAGAAGGCCGCCAGCGCCAGATCTTCTGGCCGCGTCACCTTAATATTGTCGCTACGTCCGCTCACCAACGCCGGGTGATAACCGCAATACTCCAGCGCCGACGCTTCATCGGTAATGGTAGCGCCTTCATGGAGTGCGCGCGTCAGGCAAGCGGTGAGCAGCTGATGCGGGAAAAATTGCGGCGTTAACGCGTGCCATAAATCCTCGCGTTCAACGGTGTGGGCAATGGCGGTTTTGCCGGGTTCGGCGCGCTTCATGGTGTCGCGCACCGGCGCGGCCAGAATCCCGCCAACCTTGCTGTATTCACGTACCGCTAACAGGCGCGCTAAATCGTCCGGATGCAGGCAAGGACGCGCGGCGTCGTGCACCAGCACCCATTCGCTGTGTTGAATGGCGTTTAAACCCGCCAGCACTGATTCGGCGCGCGTGTCGCCACCGGTCACTCTGAGAATGCGGGAATCCTGCGCCAGCGGCAGTGAATCGAACCAGCCATCATCATTACTGACCGGCACAATTACCTGTTTTACCGCAGGATGTGCCAGCAGACGGGCGACGCTGTGTTCAAGAAGGGTGAATTGACCAATGGTCAGATACTGTTTTGGGCAGGCAGCCTGCATACGGCTGCCCACACCTGCGGCGGGCACCACAGCAATCACATCCGCAAGGATCGGGCGCTTGTTCATGGCTTATCGTTGTTGATTTTGCGCAGCTTGTTGCGCGTTACGTTTGTTCTGGTCTGGCACCAGACGATAGAAAGTCTCACCGGGCTTAATCATGCCCAGTTCATTACGTGCGCGTTCTTCGATCGCTTCCGAGCCGCCATTGAGATCGTCAATTTCGGCGAATAGCTGATCGTTACGCGCTTTAAGCTTGGCGTTATTCGCCTGTTGTGACGCGACGTCTTCGTTGACGCGCGTATAGTCATGAATACCGTTCTTACCCAGCCACAGGGAATATTGAAGCCATCCCAGCAGCACGAGTAGCAGTAACGTCAGTTTTCCCATCCCCGCCCCCTGAAAAACGGCCCAATCATCCCATAACTTGACGCTGGACTCCACAGCGGCGGCGAAAATGCCGCGCACGGGCGTTTAGCCGGACAAATAATGCCAGAGTAGGAGGCGAGACGGCAGGTAAAGTTTTGTAACCTGCCGATGCGTTTGCACATCTGCTGGGCGTTACCAACCGGAGAGAAATGAGAACAGCAGCCAGAACAGGCATATCACCACCATCGCCGTGGCGATACCGCTCCAGAACAAGTGGGTGCGGATCATCAGGCTGAGCACGATGCCAATCAACACCGAAACCGGCAGCAGCGCGAGGAAAAATGGCCAGGTGTAGAGGAAGAAGAACAGCGTGTTGGAGCCGTAGAGCATGAACGGAATCGCCAGCGCGCACCAGTACGAGAGAAAGCCAAACACGCCGCCCGGCAGTGACGAGCGAGGCTCATCCGGGGTGCGTTCATCTTTACGGGCTAGCATGGGCGTTACGTTCTGCATAGAGATCCTGTTGACGCTAAGCGCGGCAAACCCAGAGGGATTTGCCGCTGTCGGTTCAGGATCTGATGATATCGCGGTGACGCAGCAGGTCTAACAATTGGCCGGCGAGTTTTGTAACCAATTGTTCGCCATCAAGGTGGATTTCCGGGGCGTCTGGCGCCTCGTAAACGCTGTCGATGCCGGTGAAATTTCGCAGCTCACCGGCACGGGCTTTTTTGTACAAACCTTTGGGATCGCGCGCTTCGCACACCGCCAACGGCGTATCGACAAACACTTCGATAAACTGCCCTTCCGCGAGCAGATCCCGCACCATGTTGCGTTCCGCACGATGCGGCGAGATAAAGGCGGTCAACACCACTAAACCGGCATCGACCATCAGTTTCGCCACTTCGCCGACGCGGCGAATGTTCTCTTTACGATCGTCATCGCTGAAGCCGAGGTCACGGCACAGGCCGTGACGCACGTTGTCGCCATCCAGCAGATAAGTATTCACCCCCGCCCGATGCAGCACCTGCTCCAGCGCGCCGGCCACGGTGGATTTCCCCGAGCCGGACAGCCCGGTGAACCACAGCACCACGCCTTGATGGCCGTGCTGCTGTTCGCGCTCCTCGCGCGTTACCGGATGATCGTGCCACACCACGTTTTCATCGTGCTGCGCCATTACTTGCCACCCAGCAGATCGCGTGCGTTCCAGTGTGGGAAGTGACGACGTACCAGCGCGTTCAGTTCCAGCTCGAAATCGCTGAACTGGCCCGCTTGCGCACGCATATCGGTCAGCGGCTGATTGATCATGCCCGCGCCAACCGTCACGTTGCTTAGGCGATCAATAAAGATCATGCCGCCGGTTACCGGATTTTGGCGATAAGCATCCAGCACCATCGGTTCGTCAAAGGTCAGTTCCACCAGGCCAATGCCGTTAAGCGGCAGGCTGTCCACCGTGCGCTTCTCCAGCGAATTGATCTCCACCTGATGGATCACTTTCTCAACGCGTGCGCGGGTTTTCTTACCGGCGATCTTCACTTCATAACTTTGCCCCGGCTGCAGCGGCTGTTCCGCCATCCACACCACGTCAACGTTGGCGGATTGCACTGCCTGCAGTTCGGCTTCCGCATCCACCAGCAGATCGCCACGGCTGATGTCGATCTCATCTTTCAGCACCAGCGTAATCGCTTCACCGGCGCCCGCTTCAGGCAGGTCGCCATCAAAGGTGACGATGCGCGAAACGGTGGATTCCACGCCTGAAGGCAGTACTTTCACGCGCTGGCCGACTTTCACCACGCCCGAAGCCAGCGTACCGGCATAACCACGGAAATCGAGGTTAGGACGGTTGACATACTGCACCGGGAAACGCATCGGCTGATGATCCACCACGCGGTTCAGTTCAACGGTTTCTAGTACATCGAGCAGTGTTGGGCCGCTGTACCACGGCATGGTGACACTTGGCGTTGCCACGTTATCGCCTTCCAGCGCCGACATCGGCACAAAGCGAATATCGAGATCTTCCGGCAGCTGCGCGGCAAAATCGAGGTAATCCTGTTTGATCTGCTCGAAGGTCTCTTGCTTGTACTCGACCAGATCCATCTTGTTGATGGCGACCACCAGATGCTTGATGCCTAACAGCGTGGAGATAAAGCTGTGACGACGCGTCTGGTCCAGCACGCCTTTACGCGCATCGATCAGCAGGATCGCCAAATCGCAGGTTGATGCACCGGTCGCCATGTTACGGGTGTACTGCTCGTGTCCCGGCGTGTCGGCAATAATAAATTTGCGCTTTTCGGTCGAGAAGTAGCGATACGCCACATCGATAGTGATGCCCTGCTCACGTTCGGCCTGCAAGCCATCAACCAGCAACGCCAGATCCAGCTTCTCGCCCTGGGTGCCGTGGCGTTTGCTGTCGTTGTGCAGCGAGGAGAGCTGATCTTCATAAATTTGACGCGTGTCGTGCAGCAGGCGACCAATCAAGGTACTTTTGCCGTCGTCGACGCTACCGCAAGTCAGGAAACGCAGCAGGCTTTTGTGTTGTTGCGCGGTCAGCCAGGCTTCTACACCGCCCTGATCGGCAATCTGTTGTGCAATAACGGTATTCATCTGCGTCTCCTTAGAAATAACCCTGACGTTTCTTCATTTCCATCGAACCGGCCTGGTCGCGGTCAATCACGCGGCCCTGGCGTTCACTGGTGGTGGAGACCAGCATCTCTTCAATAATTTCCGGCAGCGTCTGCGCCTCTGATTCCACCGCGCCGGTCAGCGGCCAGCAGCCAAGGGTACGGAAACGCACCATGCGCTGTTTGATCACTTCGCCTGGCTGCAGATCGATACGGTCGTCATCGATCATCATCAGCATGCCATCACGCTCCAGCACCGGACGCGGCGCGGCGAGATACAGCGGCACGATCTCGATATTCTCGAGGAAGATGTACTGCCAGATATCCAGCTCGGTCCAGTTGGAGAGCGGGAACACGCGGATGCTTTCGCCTTTGTTAATCTGGCCGTTGTAGTTGTGCCACAGCTCAGGACGCTGATTTTTCGGGTCCCAGCGGTGGAAGCGATCGCGGAAGGAGTAGATACGCTCTTTCGCGCGCGACTTCTCTTCATCACGACGCGCGCCGCCAAAGGCCGCATCAAAGCCGTATTTGTTCAGCGCCTGCTTCAGGCCTTCGGTTTTCATGATGTCGGTGTGTTTGGCGCTGCCGTGGACAAACGGGTTGATGCCCATCGCCACGCCTTCAGGGTTGCGATGCACCAGCAGCTCCGCGCCCATCGCTTTCACGGTGCGATCGCGGAACTCGTACATTTCACGGAATTTCCAGCCGGTATCAACATGCAGCAGCGGAAACGGCAGCGTGCCCGGATAGAAGGCTTTGCGCGCCAGATGCAGCATGACCGAGGAGTCTTTGCCGATGGAGTACATCATCACCGGATTGCTGAACTCGGCCGCCACCTCGCGGATGATATGGATACTCTCTGCCTCCAGCTGGCGCAGATGAGTAAGTCGATTTTGGTCCATAATTTTTCCTCAAGCCAAATTGACAACGGCGGACTCGCGAGCCCCCTGCTGTGCCGAATGTTGGAACCAGGCCAATTGCCCGTGCAAATTTACGACTTCGCCAATCACTAACAGTGCTGGCGTGGGCGCGGCGGCTGCCAGCGCTTCCAGTTGTTCTAAGGTTCCGGTCAGCACCTGCTGATCCTGACGCGTACCGCGCCCAATCACCGCCACCGGTGTGGAGGCCGCGCGGCCATGTTCGATAAGCCCGGCAGCGATTTCCGCCGCTTTCACCGTGCCCATGTAAATCGCTAAGGTTTGACGTGCGCGCGCCAGCGACGGCCAATCAATGCCGTCGCCATCAGCGCGGCAGTGACCGGTAATAAACAGCACGCTCTGCGCGTGGTCGCGATGGGTCAGCGGAATACCGGCATAGGCGGTTGCGCCTGCCGCCGCGGTGATGCCCGGCACCACCTGGAACGGAATGCCCGCCGCCTGCGCCGCCTGCAACTCTTCGCCACCGCGGCCAAAGATAAACGGATCGCCGCCTTTTAGCCGCACCACGCGTTTGCCCTGTTTAGCCAGCGTCACCAGCATCTGATTGGTCTCTTCCTGCGGCACCGAATGCGCACCGGCGCGTTTACCGACGCAGATGCGGTCGGCATCACGGCGCACCAGCTCAAGCACTTCGTCGCTGACCAGATGGTCATACAACACCACATCGGCCAGCTGCATCACCTGCAAGCCACGCAGCGTCAGCAAACCGCTGTCGCCCGGACCGGCGCCTACCAGCGTGATTTCACCCTGATTGTCGTTATCGTTTTCCAGCTCGTGATCCAGCGTACGGCGCGCTTCATTGACGTTGCCCGCCGCCATTTGGCTGGCGAACCGACCGTTAAAGGCGCGCTCCCAGAAACGACGGCGTTCAGACATGCGGTGATAGCGCTGCTTCACCTTGTCGCGCCACTGCCCGGCCACTTCAGCCATCTGTCCGAGATTGGCCGGCAGTAAAGCTTCAATTTTCTCACGCAGCAGACGCGCTAACACCGGCGCGGTGCCGCTGGAGGAGATCGCTACCACCAGCGGTGAGCGATCGACAATCGACGGGAAGATAAAGCTGCACTTCGGCTGATCGTCCACCACGTTCACCAGCTTGTGGCGCGCGTTGGCGGCATCGAACACCTGCGCGTTAAGCGCGTTGTCATCGGTAGCGGCAATCACAAGGAACACGCCATCCAGCTGCGCCGGATCGAAGCTGTGGGCGATCCATTCAATCGCCTCAATTTCCAGCAGCGCCTGCAGCTCATGGCCGAGTTCGCGCGCGGCGACCAGCACGCGCGCACCGGCACGCCGCAGCAGTTCTATTTTGCGCGCAGCGATTTCGCCACCGCCGACAACCAGCACCGGACGGCTTTTAAGATCGGCAAAGAGAGGCAGATAATCCACGTTAACCTTGCTAGTTTTACAATAAGTTAACGCGACTATACGTCCCGCCCTTCGGACAGATGAAATTACGAATTGGAATGAGTAGTTACCGAATGGAATAACGACCCAGGATTGCTGATAACATTTTGTGCTTAACAAATGATATTGCTGGTGTTTCGGAGCAAATCAAATTGTGCAAGCGTCGTCACAGTTTCATACTAAGTCGGAATTTTTTTAGCATGACCGGATGTCAGAAAAGGACGCTAACTATGTTTGCCACTCTCCGCCGCACTGTGCTGGCTGCACTGCTCGCGGGCGGTTTGCCTTTCTTTGTTCAGGCTGCGAGCAACAGCACGCCAGGACATTTTGCCGAACAGCAGCTTCGCCATATCGCCACCTATTTTCCCGGCCGCATGAGCGGCAGTCCCGCCGAGTTGCTGACTGCCGATTATCTGCAACAGCAGTTCAGCCAGCTGGGATATCAGAGTAATACCCGCCAGTTTAAAACCAGCTATAGCTGGCTGGAGAAAAAGGGCGAAAGCCGCACGCACAAAGTCACGGCCACGTCGGTGATTGCCGCACGTGCCGGTGAAGTACCGCAAGAGATTCTGATCGTCACGCATCTGGATACCTGGACGCCGCTTAGCCGCCATGAAGCCGATAACAATCTCGGCGGCCTGCGTTTGCAGGGCGTGGATGACAATGCCTCCGGGCTTGGCGTGATGCTGGAACTGGCGCAGGCGCTCAGCAAAACGCCGCTGCACTACGGCGTGCGCTTTGTGGCGCTGAGCGCCGGTGAAGCGGGTTTGCACGGCATGGATGATTATCTGGCGCGCATGAGCGTGCAGGAGAAGAAGAACACGCTGCTGGTGATCGATCTCAACAGTTTGATTGTCGGCGATCATCTCTACTTTAATAGCGGCATCAATACGCCATCAGCGGTACGCAAACAGACCAGCGCGCGGGCCGTGCAGCTGGCGCACCGTTACGGCATCTCCGCCGCCAGCCACGCGATGACCGCACGCGATTATCCCGGCGTCAATCCGTTCGATAAAGCTGGCATGCCATTGCTGGATGTCACCGCCGCCAACTGGGCGCTGGGCAACAAAGATGGGCAGCAACAGCGCGCGCGCTCCAGCCATTTCCCGGCAGGCAACGTGCGCCATCAAACCGAGCGCGATAACCTCAACTATCTCGATCACTGGCTGCCAGGCCGCATCACGCAACGCACGCGTGACAGCGTGAAGATTCTGCTGCCGCTGCTAACCGAGCTCGCTAATCCGACAACCTGAGGATTCACTATGTACGTGGTATATCTGAACTATTTTCGTCCGGTAGAAGAAGTGGAAGCGTTACTCGACCCACATGTTGCGTGGCTTAACCGCTACTTTGACAGCGGCGTATTTATTGCGGCGGGACGTAAAGATCCGCGCACCGGCGGCGTGCTGCTGGTAAAGGATATTGATCGTGCGCGGCTGGACACCATTCTGGCGGAAGATCCGTTTGTGGCAGTGGCGCATTACGAAGTGACGAAAGTGAATGTGACGCGTGCGGCGGAAGAGTTTGCGGTGTTAAAAGGGATTTGATTAAAAAGGAGCGCATGAATGCGCTCCCTACGTTGTAGGGTCGGCATTTATGCCGACCTGGTCAATCAACCCTCATGCAACCCGCATTCGCGCTTCAGGCCGAAGAAGCGCGTCTCTTCTTCGGCCATGCCCGGTTCCCACTTTTTGGTGGTATGCGTATCGCCCACTGACAGATAACCTTCATCCCACAGCGGATGGTATTTCAATCCGTGTTGGGTCAGATATTGATGCACCTGACGGTTATCCCAGTCAATGATCGGCAGAATCTTGAACACGCCGCGCTGCACCGCCAGCACCGGCAAGCTGGCGCGACTGCCAGATTGATCGCGGCGCAGGCCAGCAAACCAGGTTTGCGCGCCCAGCGTTTCCAGCGCGCGGTTCATCGGTTCTACTTTGTTGATCTGGTTGTACTGCTCAATCCCTTCGACGCCCTGCTCCCACAGTTTGCCGTAACGTGCTTCCTGCCAGGCCGCTGACGTCTCAGCACGGAAGATCTGCAGGTTAAGATTGAGCTTATCGGTCAGCTCATCAATGAAGCGATAGGTTTCCGGGAACAGATAACCGGTATCGGTCAGGATCACCGGAATGTCCGGCTTCTGCTGCGTCACCATATGCAGCAAAACCGCCGCCTGAATACCAAAGCTGGATGACAGCACAAATGCGCCTGGCAGCTGTTCTAATGCCCAGCCCACACGTTGTTCAGCAGAGAGTTTCTCCAGCTGCACATTGCTTTCCGCCAGCGCCATAATGCGATCAACTTTTGATGAACCATTCAGTGCTGCGAGATCGAGTACCGTCATACTGCCTCCGAGTCCCAGAAATCACGGGCGGGATCAACCACGGCTTTAATGATGCCGGTGCGAATCACGAAGTCGCCGAAGCCTTCATCGGCCTGACGCTCGGTTGCCCAGCGCGCCACCAGTTCATCGATGCTGGCAAGGATTTCGCCTTCGTTGATGTTCTCGCGGTACATGCGTGGGATGCGCGTACCTTCGCGGTTGCCGCCAATATGTAAGTTGTAACGGCCCGGCGCTTTGCCCACCAGACCCAACTCCGCCAGCAAAGCACGGCCACAACCATTTGGGCAACCGGTAACGCGTAACACTATGTGCTCTTCGCCGACGCCGTGCTTGTGCATGATCTCTTCCACTTTGGTGACGAACGACGGCAGGAAGCGCTCAGCTTCGGCCATCGCCAGCGGACAGGTCGGAAACGCCACACACGCCATCGAGTTCTCACGCTGCGGCGTGACCGCTTCCATCAAACCGTGTTCACGGGCGATGGCTTCGATCTGCGCTTTTTGCTTCTCCGGCACGCCAGCCACAATCAGGTTCTGGTTGGCGGTCAGGCGGAAATCGCCCTGATGCACTTTCGCGATTTCAGCAATGCCGCGTTTCAGCGGACGGCCAGGATAATCCAGCAAACGGCCGTTCTCGATGAACAGCGTCAGGTGCCATTTCTCATCGATGCCTTTCACCCAGCCAATACGGTCGCCGCGCGAAGTGAACGCATACGGACGAATCGGTTCGAAGGTCAGACCGGCACGCTTTTCCACTTCCGCTTTGAAAGTCTCTACACCGACGCGTTCCAGCGTGTACTTGGTCTTGGCATTTTTACGATCGGTACGGTTACCCCAATCGCGCTGCGTGGTGACCACCGCAGCCGCCACGTCGAGGATCTTCTCAACCGGCAGGAAGCCGAATTCGCTCGCGGTGCGCGCGTAGGTCGCTTTGTTACCGTGATCAATCGACAAACCACCGCCAACCAGCAGGTTAAAGCCAATCAGCTTGCCCTTCTCGGCGATGGCGATGAAGTTCAGGTCATTGGCGTGCAGATCGACATCGTTATGCGGCGGCACCACAACCGTGGTTTTGAATTTACGCGGCAGATAGGTTTCGCCAAGAATCGGCTCTTTATCGGTGGTCGCGACCTTCTCTTTGTCCCACCAGATTTCAGCGTAAGCGCGGGTTTGCGGCAGCAGATGTTCTGACAGCTTTTTCGCCCACTCATATGCTTCCTGATGCAGCTCTGATTCCACCGGATTCGAGGTACACAGCACGTTACGGTTCACGTCGTTAGCGGTCGCCAGCGCATCCAGCCCGACTTCATGCAGCATCTGGTGCGTCGGCTTCACGTTCTTCTTCAGAATGCCGTGAAACTGGAAAGTCTGACGGTTAGTCAAACGGATGCTGCCGTAAATGGTTTTATCGGTGGCGAACTTATCAATCGCCAGCCACTGCGTTGGCGTGATGATGCCGCCCGGCAGACGGCAGCGCAGCATCATGGCGTGACGCGGTTCGAGTTTCTGCGCAGCGCGCTCGGCACGAATATCGCGGTCATCCTGCTGGTACATGCCGTGGAAACGGATCAGCAGGAAGTTGTCGCCGGTGAAGCCGCCGGTCAGACCATCGTCGAGATCGTCGAGGATGGTGCCGCGCAGGTAGTTGCTCTGTTTTTTCAGACGCTCAGCGTCGACCAGCTTGCCTTCAACGACCAGCGGTCCAGGATGTTTTTCGCTCATTAGTAAACGTCTCGCTGATAACGGCGCTCAATGCGCAGCTCACTTAAAAATTCGTCAGCCGTTTCACGATCCATGCCGCCGTGTTCGACCACCACATCCAGTAATGCCTGCTCAACGTCTTTCGCCATACGATTGGCGTCGCCGCAGACGTAAAGGTGCGCGCCTTCCTGTAACCAGCGCCACACCTCCGCACCTTTGGCGCGGATTTTATCTTGTACGTAAACTTTCTCGGCCTGATCGCGTGACCATGCCAGATCGATATGGGTCAGCAGGCCATCTTTGACGTACTTCTGCCACTCCACCTGATAGAGGAAATCATCAGTAAAGTGCGGGTTGCCGAAGAACAGCCAGTTTTTACCGCCTGCGCCATCGTTGTCACGCTGCTGCATAAAGGAACGGAACGGCGCGATGCCGGTGCCCGGACCAATCATGATCACTGGCGTTTCCGGATTAGCCGGTAAGCGGAAGTTATCGTTGTGCTCGATGAAGACGCGGATTTCGCCATCCTCTTCGATACGATCCGCTAACCAGGTTGAGGCGCCGCCCCCGCGCTGGCGACCGTCAATTTCAAAGCGCACCGCACCCACGGTGATGTGCACTTCGGTTTCGTTCTCCGCCTGTGATGAGGCGATGGAATACAGGCGCGGCGTCAGCGGGCGCAGCAGGCCAGTTAATTGTTCGGCATTCAGTTCTGTCGGTGCCTGACGCACCATATCGACAATCGGGAAGCTCTGCGCATAGCTCTGCAGCTTCGGCTTGTCACCGGCCAGCGCCAACAGCGCATCATTGCGGGACAGCCCCGCATACTGCTCAACGATTTGTGGCGTGTTGACCGTCAGCTCGAAATGCGTTTTCAGCGCTTCGGCCAGCGACAGATTTTTGCCCTGCACCTCTACCGGCTCATCACCTTTTAACCACACCAGCTGCAGCAGTTCCTGCACCAACGCGTCATCGTTTTCAAACCACACGCCCAGCGCATCGCCCGGCTGGTAGCGCAAGCCTGAATCGCCGAGGTCGATCTCGATGTGGCGTACATCTTTATCCGAATCGCGCCCGGTGATCTTCTGGTTAGCCGCAAAGCTGGCCACCAGCGGCTCTTCTTTGGTATACGGACTGCTGTCGACCAGATTAACGCTGCCCGCCGCCGTAACGGCGGCCTGCGCTGGCGATTGGCTCGGCACACGCGCTTTCAGAATCTCAGTGATCTGCTGACGCCACGCGTTCGCCTGATCTTTGTATTCAACATCGGCATCCACACGATCCAGCAGACGTTCTGCCCCCAGCTCAGCCAGACGCTCATCAAAGTCTTTACCGGCTTTGCTGAAAAACTCATAAGAGGTATCGCCAAGGCCGAACACCGCAAACGCGGTGCCTTCAAACTTCGGCGCTTTCTTCGACAGCAGGAACTTGTGCAGCGCCACAGCTTCTTCCGGTGGCTCGCCCTCGCCTTGCGTGGAGGTCACCACCACCAGCAGCTTTTCCTGAGCGATCTGCTTGAATTTGTAATCGCCGGCGTTAACCAGATTGACGCTCAGCTTGGCGGCCAGCAGGTCATCACGCAGCTGTTCAGCCAGGCGACGCGCGTTACCGGTCTGCGAGGCGGAGATCAGCGTAATGGTCGGGGTTTCTGCCTGAACCGGCGCTGGCGCGGCAACCGCACCCGGCGTCTGATTGACCATGCCCCAGAAGTAGCCGGAGAGCCAGGCCATCTGAGTGGTGTTGAAATCCGTGGTCGCCGCCTGTAAGCGCGCGAGTTGCTCCGGTGATAACGGAAGCAGTGAACCTGGTGCCTGAGTCGTCATTGCGTTAAAAATTCCAGTGTCAGAAGTCCGGATCAATATGTTGCGAAAGAATGCGTAGGTTACCGGGCTGTATATTAACGATTAAATACGCCTTCGACATATTAAATAACCAAAATGACTAAGTGGTTTTTCGGGTAAAGTTAACCAGCAAAAGTGGTAAATGAAGGCGATATGATTCAATGAGTTAATTAGACGTTTGGCGTTGAGAAGGCGCAAAATGCCCTTTTCGTTGCCAGCGGGTGCGAAAAATCTGCAATTCAGGTAGACTTCAGCGGTTTTTAAGTCTGAGAGCCATTATGTCTACCACGTTATTTAAAGAGTTCCAGTTCGAATCTGCCCACCGCTTACCTCACGTGCCGGAAGGCCACAAATGTGGGCGTTTGCACGGCCATTCGTTCCTGGTGCGATTAGAAATTACCGGCGAAGTGGATGCGCATACCGGTTGGGTAATGGATTTTGCCGAACTGAAGGCGAAGTTTAAGCCACTGTATGAACGCCTCGATCATCACTATCTGAATGACATCCCGGGTTTAGAAAACCCGACCAGCGAAGTGCTGGCGAAATGGATTTGGGATCAGATGAAGCCGATTCTGCCAGAATTGAGCGCGGTGATGATTAAAGAGACCTGCACCGCCGGCTGCGTTTACAAAGGTTAATTGTGTTTTCGGGCTGCGCCAGTGCAGCCTGACTTTCCTGCTGTACGCTTCTTTACTTACCTTTCATCCCACTGTCATCTGCCGCATCTACGTTGTTGTCTCCTTCATTAAAGATCAAGAGAATCAACAATGAATCTGGTAAAACGCCTTTCCCTGATTGCAGTTTTTGTTTCCGCCTCTGCCGCCGTTCAGGCGCAAAATATTCTCGATTTTCCGCAACCGGATAAAGTGCCGGATGAGTTCTTTGCCGTAACCGAAATTCCAGCGGGCGGCATGATCAAATATGAAACCGACGCCAAAACCGGCTTTATTTTTGCCGACCGTTTCCAGTCAATGCCGGTTGCCTATCCTGCAAACTATGGCTCGCTGACGCAGTCGCTGGCGGGAGATGGCGATCCGCTGGATGTGATTTTCTATACCCGCGCGCCGCTACAACCAGGCACACTGATCAAACTCCGTCCGATTGGCGTGCTGAAAATGATTGATGGCGGCGAAAAGGACGACAAAATCGTCGCCGTGCCAACCAGCAAAATCGACCCGACCTATGACGAAATTAAAGAGATGAGCGACCTGCCGAAGATCGAGCAAGAGCGTTTGCAGGCGTTCTTCCGCGTGTATAAGCAATTGCCGGATGGTCGGAAGAAAGTTGAGCTAAATGGTTTTGAAGATGCGGCGAAAGCCAAAACTGAAATCAAACAGGCGTTTGATGCGTACAAAGCGAAACAGTAAGTTTGCGGTCGCCATGAATGGCGACCCTACAATTTAGGCGATATTCAAATATTTGTGCGTCTGCATCGAAAGCCGCCAGTTGCGGGCGATACAGGTTTCAATACAGAGCTTGGTGGCCGCATCGCCGCGACTGATCGGTTGCAGCGCCACAATGCGCTTTTTCTCGTCGTGCAATCCCGCCAGCAATTCATCTAACGCTTCCACATCACGCTCACGCGCCACCGGATGCTTGATTTCATCTGCGCGCTGCAATGCCTGCGGCAATACGTCGTAGCCACCGCGCATGTTCACCTTGGGTGAAACTGTCACCCAGGTCGCGTCAGAACACTGCACGTCATGCGTGCCGCTGGTTTCGATCTGGCAGGCAAATCCCGCCGCTTCTAATTGTTCCGTCAAAGGGCGCAGATCAAAAATCGCCGGTTCGCCGCCGGTAATCACCACATGACGTGCGGTCCAACCCTGACGTTGAATGGTGTCGATCAGCATCGCCGCATCGGCGCTGCCCCACGCATCGCTTTCCACGGTTTTAACCAGAATATCGCCGAGCGAGGTCTCCCGATCCGCCCGCTTTTCCCAGGTATGTTTGGTATCACACCAGCTACAGCCCACCGGACATCCTTGTAAGCGGATGAACAGCGCCGGAACACCGGTGTAAAAACCTTCGCCCTGCAGCGTCTGGAACATTTCGTTAATCGGGTAGAACATTTTTCACTCACGTCTAAAATTTGAGGCGCAGATTATGGCAGATCTTGCGCGCTGAGTAACAGCTGCTTCGTGCCAAATAAAAGCAAAAGCCCCGCACAAGGCGGGGCTTTATTCAGACGATGCTGCTCGCAGGCAGCATACTCAGGCGATTACGCCTGGCCTTTAACTTCTTTCAGACCGTTGAACGGTGCTTTGCTGCCCAGCGCTTCTTCGATACGAATCAGCTGGTTGTACTTAGCAACACGGTCAGAACGGCTCATAGAACCGGTTTTGATCTGGCCAGCTGCAGTACCTACCGCCAGGTCAGCGATGGTTGCATCTTCGGTTTCACCTGAACGGTGTGAAATCACCGCAGTGTAGCCCGCATCTTTCGCCATCTTGATTGCAGCCAGAGTTTCGGTCAGTGAACCGATCTGGTTGAATTTGATCAGGATGGAGTTAGCGATGCCTTTATCGATACCTTCTTTCAGGATCTTGGTGTTGGTTACGAACAGGTCGTCACCCACCAGCTGGATCTTGTCGCCCAGCACTTTGGTCTGGTAGGCGAAACCAGTCCAGTCAGATTCGTCCAGACCATCTTCGATAGAAACGATTGGATACTGATTAGCCAGATCTTCCAGGAAGTGCGTGAACTCTTCTGAAGTGAAGGCTTTGTTGCCTTCGCCAGCCAGCACATATTTGCCGTCTTTGTAGAATTCAGATGCTGCGCAGTCCATCGCCAGGGTGATGTCTTTGCCCAGCTCGTAGCCTGCTGCTTTTACCGCTTCAGCGATAACAGCCAGCGCTTCGGCGTTAGAACCCAGGTTTGGCGCGTAGCCACCTTCGTCACCAACAGCGGTGCTCATGCCTTTCGACTTCAGCACTTTCGCCAGGTGATGGAAGACTTCAGAACCCATGCGAATGGCTTCTTTCAGGGTTGGCGCGCCAACTGGCTGAATCATGAATTCCTGGATATCGACGTTGTTGTCGGCGTGCTCACCACCGTTGATGATGTTCATCATTGGCAGTGGCATAGAGTATTTGCCTGGGGTGCCGTTCAGTTCAGCGATGTGTGCGTACAGCGGCAGGCCTTTAGAGGCAGCAGCAGCTTTAGCAGCAGCCAGTGAAACCGCCAGAATGGCGTTAGCACCGAAGTTAGATTTGTTCTCAGTACCGTCCAGCTCGATCATGATCTTATCGATGTTCGCCTGGTCTTTGGCATCTTTACCGGTTACCGCGTTAGCGATTGGACCGTTAACAGCCGCAACCGCTTTGGTTACGCCTTTGCCCAGGAAACGAGATTTGTCACCGTCACGCAGCTCCAGTGCTTCGCGAGAACCGGTTGATGCACCTGATGGCGCAGCAGCCAGACCAACGAAACCGCCTTCCAGATGCACTTCTGCTTCTACAGTTGGGTTGCCACGGGAGTCGATGATTTCGCGACCGATGACTTTTACGATTTTGGACATTCGATTTTCCTCAGTACAAGTTAGTCAATCCTAAGACAAACAACGCGCGAAAAGTTCGCGCGTTGTTCGTGAAACTTACTTCGCTAAACGCTTCTGGTGTTCCTGCGCGGCTTTCACAAAGCCAGCGAACAGCGGATGACCATCGCGTGGGGTCGACGTGAATTCCGGGTGGAACTGACAGGCAACAAACCACGGGTGGTTCGGGATCTCAATGATCTCAACCAGCTGATCGTCGCCAGAACGACCGGCAATATGCAGACCCGCCGCTTCAATCGGCTTCAGCAACATATTGTTTACTTCGTAACGATGACGGTGGCGCTCGGTAATGATTTCAGAACCGTACAACTGACGCACTTTGCTTTCCGGCGTCAACTGGCACTGCTGGCTGCCCAGACGCATGGTGCCGCCCAGATCGCTCTGCTCAGTACGCTGCTCAACGTTGCCCTCTTCGTCACGCCATTCGGTGATAAGCGCAACCACCGGATACTTACAGTCTGGCACAAATTCCGTAGAGTTCGCGCCTTCCATACCGGCAACGTTGCGGGCAAATTCCATCAGCGCAACCTGCATGCCAAGGCAAATCCCCAGGTAAGGCACGTTGTTCTCACGGGCGTATTGCGCCGTCATCATTTTGCCTTCCACACCGCGGTAGCCGAAGCCGCCGGGGATCAGAATAGCATCCAGATCTTTCAGTAATTCGACACCGCGCGTTTCAACATCCTGCGAGTCGATCAGTTTGATGTTCACGGTAACGCGATTTTTCAGGCCGCCGTGTTTCAACGCTTCAATCACTGATTTGTACGCATCCGGCAGTTCGACATATTTGCCGACCATACCGATGGTCACTTCGCCGCCCGGATTGGCTTCTTCGTAAATCACCTGTTCCCATTCGGCCAGGTTCGCTTCCGGCGCGTTCAGATTGAAACGCTTACAGATGTAATCATCCAGACCTTGCGATTTCAGCATGCCTGGAATCTTATAGATGGAATCCACATCTTTCAGGGAAATAACCGCTTTTTCTGGCACGTTACAGAACAGCGCGATTTTAGCGCGCTCGTTCGCCGGCACAGCGCGGTCAGAACGGCAGATCAGCACGTCTGGCTGAATCCCGATCGACAGCAGCTCTTTCACTGAATGCTGGGTTGGCTTGGTTTTCACTTCGCCTGCGGCCGCCATATACGGCACCAGCGTCAGGTGCATATACATGGTGTGTTCACGACCGACATCGACCGCCATCTGGCGAATCGCTTCGAGGAACGGCAGAGATTCGATATCACCCACGGTACCGCCGATCTCAACCAGAACGACGTCATGACCTTCGCCGCCTTCAATGATGCGTTCTTTGATGGCGTTGGTGATGTGCGGGATAACCTGAATCGTAGCGCCCAGATAGTCACCGCGACGCTCTTTGCGCAGCACTTCTGAGTAGATACGACCGGTAGTAAAGTTGTTGCGGCGCGACATTTTAGTGCGGATGAAGCGCTCGTAGTGACCTAAATCCAGATCGGTTTCGGCCCCATCATCGGTAACAAATACTTCACCGTGCTGCGTTGGGCTCATGGTACCCGGATCGACGTTGATGTACGGATCGAGTTTCATGATGGTCACATTCAGACCACGTGCTTCAAGGATAGCTGCGAGGGAGGCTGCGGCAATGCCTTTGCCCAGAGAGGAAACGACCCCGCCGGTCACAAAAATATAATTCGTTGTCATGCTGAACCTGAGAGTTTAGGTTTAAAGACGGTGGAATAACCAAGACGGGAAAATAGTATACTTGAAGTCGTCTTAAGCCACAATTGATGAATCACACCATCGTCCTCCACAGGTAAGCCGGTAACATAGCGGATAGCATGGTGCGAAATGTTGATGTATGTCACAAAGTCACCGCAAGGCTGAATCGAGTAAGCTCAAGCGGCGAATTTATGCGCAGTGCTGGAATAATCGCCAGAATCGCTTATTGCTTGTTCTCCAACACTTTCACCTGCTGCCAGGCCTCTTCCATTTGATCCAGGGTGGCATCGCTCATCACTAAACCTTGTGAGGAGATAATGGCTTCAACCTGACGGAAGCGGCGCTCAAACTTATCGTTGGCTTTCTGCAACGCGACTTCCGCTTTGCTGCCTAAATGGCGTGATAAATTGACGGTAGCGAACAGTAAATCACCGATCTCCTCTTCCAGCTTGTCGTTATCCACCACCGCTTGCTGCGCTTCGTGCATCACTTCGTCGATCTCTTCATGCACTTTATCCAGCACCGGACCGAGATTATTCCAGTCGAAGCCCACCGTGCTGCAACGCTTCTGAATTTTGTGCGCGCGCATCAATGCCGGCAGCGCTTTAGGGATGTCATCTAACGCAGAGTGCTGCGATTTTTCCGCGCGCTCGCTGTGTTTGATCGCTTCCCAGTTTTGCAGCACTTCTTCGCTGGTTTCGGCCTGAACATCGCCAAAAATGTGCGGATGACGGCGCTCAAGTTTGTCGCTGATGGCGTTGCAGACGTCGTCAAAATTGAAGCGCTGCTGCTCATCGGCCATCTGTGCGTAAAACACCACCTGAAACAGCAGATCGCCAAGTTCACCGCGCAGATCGGCAAAATCTTCGCGCTGAATGGCATCGATCACTTCGTAGGTTTCTTCCAGCGTATAAGGCGCGATCGAGGCGAAGGTTTGCTGACGATCCCACGGGCAGCCGCGCTCCGGGTCGCGCAAGGTTTGCATGATGGTAAGCAGGCGGTTTAAGGGCGTCATGAGAGGATCCTTTGGGAAAATTTAGGGAGAGAATGCGCCGATGTCGCATATGGCAGCGTCTCCTTCCCCCGTGAACGGGGGAAGGCCGGGATGGGGGAACAGCCAGCACTTACTAATGCAAACGGCGCGCGTCGATAATGTCCGGCACCTGATTAAGGCGTGCCAGCACGCGGCCAAGCACTTGCTGGTTATAGATCTCAATATCCATATCAATGGTCGCCAGCTGTTTTTTGGTGTCGCTACGGCTGGAGACGCCGAGCACGTTGACCTTTTCGTTAGCCAGAATGGTGGTGATATCGCGCAGCAAACCGCTACGGTCGTTGGCAGTGACGCGCACCACCAGCGAGTAACCGCTGGAGTAATCTTCGCCCCACACCGCATCAACGATGCGTTCCGGTGCGTGCGAAATCAGCTCGGTTAACTGGTCGCAGTCGGCACGGTGAATTGAGATGCCACGTCCCTGGGTGATAAAGCCCACGATATCGTCGCCAGGAATCGGCTGGCAGCAACGGGCGATGTGGTGCAGCAGATTGCCCACGCCTTCCACCACCACGCGACCGCTCTCTTTGCGCGCCGACGGCGCATGTGACTTCTGCGTCAGCAGGCGCAGCGCCTCGCGATCTTCCTCTTCGGCGCTCGGCTTGTTGAGCTTGCCTTGCAGGAAATTCACCATCTGATTGAGGCGAATATCGCCGCCGCCAATCATCGCCAGCAACTCATCCTGCGAACTGACGTTATAGCGCGGCAGCAGCAGTTTCTCCGCTTCGCGCATGCTGATATCCATCTGATTCAGCTCGTTTTCGAGGATCTGACGGCCAGCGATAATATTTTTGTCGCGATCCTGCTTACGGAACCAGGCGTGAATTTTCGAACGTCCGCGGCTGGTGGTGATATAGCCGAGGTTCGGGTTCAGCCAGTCGCGGCTTGGATTCGGCTGCTTCTGGGTGATCACCTCAATCTGATCGCCCATCTGCAACTGATAGGTAAACGGCACGATGCGCCCGCTGATTTTAGCGCCAATGCAGCGGTGACCGATATCGCTGTGAATGTGATAGGCAAAGTCGAGCGGCGTTGATCCCGCCGGCAGATCGACCACGTCACCTTTCGGGGTAAACACATACACGCGATCGTCGAATACCTGGCTGCGCACCTCTTCCAGCATCTCGCCGGAATCAGCCATCTCTTCCTGCCAGCTAATCAGCTTACGCAGCCAGGCGATGCGCCCTTCATGTCCCGCCGCGCCGCGCGCGTTGCTGGAGGTTGGACCTTCTTTGTACTTCCAGTGTGCGGCGACGCCCAGCTCGGCATCTTCATGCATCTGGCGCGTACGGATCTGGATTTCCACCGTTTTGCCCTGCGGCCCAAGCACCACGGTATGAATCGATTGATAGCCGTTGGGCTTGGGATTGGCAACGTAGTCGTCAAACTCACTCGGCAGATGGCGAAACAGCGTATGCACCGTACCGAGTGCGCCGTAGCAATCTTGCAAGCGTTCCGCCACGATGCGCACCGCACGCACGTCAAACAGCTCATCGAACGCTAACGACTTCTTCTGCATCTTGCGCCAGATGCTGTAGATGTGTTTTGGACGACCATAAACTTCGGCACGCACGCCCTCTTTCTGCATCTCGGCGCGCAGGTTGGCGACGAAGCTTTCGATGTAGCCTTCGCGATCGATACGGCGTTCGTGCAGCAGCTTAGCAATACGTTTGTATTCATCGGGATGCAGATAGCGGAAGCAGTAATCTTCCAGCTCCCATTTGAGCTGGCCGATACCCAGGCGGTTGGCCAGCGGCGCGTAGATATTGGTGCTCTCTTTCGCCGCAAGCACGCGCTCATCTTCTGGCGCGTCTTTCATTTCACGCAGATGGGCGATACGTTCCGCCAGCTTGATGACCACGCAGCGGAAATCTTCCACCATCGCCAGCAGCATGCGGCGCACGTTATCCACCTGCTCGGAGGCCATCGAATCGTTGTGAATCGCTTTCAGCTGACGAATAGCATCCATGTCGCGCACGCCGTGCACCAACATCACAATCTCTTTGCCAAAGGCTTTTTCGAGATCCTCTTCGCTCACCACATCGGCGTTAGCGAGCGGGAACAGCAGCGCCGCGCGTAGGCTGTCGATATCCATGCTGAGCATGGTGAGAATTTCCACCATCTCAATACCGCGCCACAGCAGCAGAGCTTGATCAGGATGGTTGTGCGTTTCGGCTTCACAGTAGCGCCACGCATCCGCCAGTCGTTGACAGGATTGCGGGTTGTTAATACTTAAACTGGCGATCCACTGGTCGAGGGCAAATTCGCCCGCCGTATTTAAATGCGCACTTCTAACCGCAACCATATCCTCTCCTGCCACAGCGATGTGGACATCGCTTATGCTTTGCTAAACAGCACCATGGATTCGAGATGACTGGTATGTGGGAACATATCCAGCATCGCGACCCTTTCCAAATGGTAGCCCGCTGACAGCAATGTCTGACTGTCACGCGCCAGCGTTGTAGGGTTACAGGAAACATAGACCACACGTTCTGGCGCAAGTTTAACCACATGCGTCATCACGCCCGCGGCCCCAGCACGCGCTGGATCCAGTAACACCTTGTTAAATCCCTGCGTCGCCCACGGCTGACGCGATACATCTTCCTCCAGGTTATGCTGGAAGAAGCGAACATTCTCAAGATTATTCTGGACTGCATTATACGCTGCCTGCTGCACTAATGCTGCAACGCCCTCCACACCTACAGCATTTTGTACGAACTTTCCGAGAGGCAAAGTAAAGTTTCCCATGCCACAGAACAAATCCAGCACACGATCTTCTGGCTGCAAATCCAGCCATTCGATGGCTTTGGCCACCATCTGCTGATTCACGCCATCATTGACCTGAATAAAATTCTGCGGGCTAAAGGTTAGCGGCAAATTCAACGAGTGATAAAAAGGTTCACGCGCATTCAGCGCCTGCAAACTTTCACTGCCATCAGCCAGATAGAGCGACAGTTGCTGCTCATGCGAAAAACGTTCCAGTTTTGCGCGATCCCCTGCAGAGAGTGCATCAAGATGGCGCAGCACCATCAGCGGGCCATTGTCCGCCAGCACCAACTCAACGTGGCCCAAGCGTTTGACCGCTTGTAAATCACTGAGACACTGGTGCAACGGTTGCAGTAACGCTTCAAGTTCGTGCACCAAAACCGGGCATTGCTTCAGCTCAACCAGATCGTTGCTGGCGGCCTGGCGGAAACCCATTTGCAGGCGCTGCTGTTTTGGCTGCCACTGCAAGCCTAAACGCGCACGACGACGATAGCCCCACGCGTTGCCGCTGATGATCTCATCGACCTTTACTGGCAGCGGCGCTTCGCGGCTTAACATGCGGCTCAAGGCGCGCGCTTTGCTCTCCTGCTGCAAAGCCACCGACGCATGCTGCTGCTGGCAGCCGCCGCATACGCCGAAATGGACGCAGCGCGGTTTTTCCCGCTGTGGGCTGGGATTGATGATCTTGTTGGCTTTGGCGCGCGCGTATTTGCTTTTATCCTCGAACACCGTCACTTCCGCCTGTTCACCAGGCAGCGCGCCGCTGACAAACATCGCCTTGCCTTTATGGCGCGCAACACCTTGTCCGAAAGGATCGAGGTCTTCGATGGTGACGGATATGCGCGCCTTAGTCGTCACACGCTGTTTTGCAGAGTAAAATTGCGCCATAGTATTGTGAAATCTCTACTTTAATTGGGTGTGCAGCCGTTCAATGCGCTCGCACAGGGAAAAAATGCCAGGAATCGCCAGGCCACAATTATGACCAAATACAGCCTGCGGGCGCGAATGATGATTTTGATACTGGCACCAACGCTGATGATTGGCCTGCTGCTCAGTACCTTCTTTGTGGTGCACCGCTACAACGAATTACAGCATCAGGTGCACGACGCGGGGGCGAACATCATCGAACCGCTGGCGGTCTCCAGTGAATACGGCATGACGTGGCACAACCGCGATGCGATTCGCGAATTAGTCAGCCTGCTGCATCGCCGCCACTCCAATATTGTCCGTGCCATCACCATTTTCGACAACAACAATCACGTCTACGTCACCTCGAATAACAACCAAAACCTCTCGTTATTACAAAAAGAGGACATCTCCACGCTGGAAGATGGCGTCTCGGTGGAGCGGCAAGGCAATGTGATGATTTTGCGCACGCCAATCATCTCTGAACGCTATTCGGTGGATGAATTGCCGGGCGAAGATGCCAAACCCGCCGGGAATCCGCTGGGTTATGTGGCAATTGAGCTGGATCTGCAATCGGTGCGGCTGGAACAGTACAAAGAGGTGTTTGTCGCCACGCTGCTGCTGCTGTTCTGCCTGTGCATCGCCATGCTGTTTGCCTATCGCCTGATGCGCGACGTCACCGGCCCGATTCGCAACATGGTCACCACCGTGGACCGCATTCGCCGCGGCCAGCTGGACAGTCGCGTGGATGGCTACATGCTGGGCGAGCTGAGCATTCTGAAAAACGGCATCAACGCCATGGCGATGTCGCTCACCGCCTATCACGAAGAGATGCAGCAGAACATTGATCAGGCGACTTACGATCTGCGTGAAACGCTGGAGCAGCTGGAGATTCAGAACGTGGAGCTGGATCTGGCGAAGAAGCGCGCGCAGGAAGCGGCGCGTATCAAATCGGAGTTCCTCGCCAACATGTCGCACGAGCTGCGTACGCCGCTGAATGGCGTGATTGGCTTTACCCGCCAGATGCTGAAAACCGGGCTGAGCACCAACCAGCGCGACTACATGAGCACCATCGAGCGTTCGGCGAATAACCTGCTGAGCATCATTAACGACGTGCTCGATTTCTCGAAACTGGAAGCGGGCAAGCTGGTGCTGGAGTCCATTCCGTTCCCGCTGCGCGCCACGCTGGATGAAACGCTGGTGCTGCTGGCGCCGTCAGCCCACGACAAAGGGCTGGAAATTACCGTGTGCCTGGAAAAACAGGTGCCGGACAACGTGATTGGCGATCCGCTGCGCCTGCAGCAGATCATGATCAACCTGATCGGCAACGCGATTAAATTCACCGAGCACGGACATATCGATCTGCGCGTTGAGCTGCGCAGCATCAGCAACACGCGCGTCGAGCTGGAGATTCAGGTGCATGACACCGGCATCGGTATCTCCGAACAGCAGCAGTCGCAGCTGTTCCAGGCGTTTCGCCAGGCCGATGCCAGTATTTCACGTCGTCATGGCGGCACCGGTTTAGGGTTGGTGATCACACAGAAATTGGTGAGCGAGATGGGCGGCGAAATTGCCTTCCACAGCCGTCCGAATCAGGGTTCCACCTTCTGGGTGCATATTCATCTTGATCTCAATCCGAACGCACCGGCCATTCCGCGCATGCTGGATGATTTGCGCGCCACGCCGCTGGCCTATATCGAACCCCACCCGGCGGTGGCGAAAGCGGTGCAGGAGATGCTGAGCATCACGCCGTTGCAGGTGCAGCACTTCTCCAGTCTGGAAGAGATGCCCGATACGCACTTCCCGCTGCTGCTGATGGGCTTGCCGGTCACCGAACCGCATCCTGCGACGCTATCGGATGCGTTGATTACGCGTCTGCATGCGCGTGCCGATTCGGTGCTGCTGGCGCTGCCGAGTGAAATGATGCTGTTTGCCGACGACTTGCGCGCGCGCGGCATTGCCGGTTGTATCGCCAAGCCGGTTTCGTTAACACGCTTGCTGCCAATGCTGCTCGACTTACATGACTGGCAAAGCGATGCGCTGCCGCGTGGCGCACGTCAGCCGCTGACGGTGATGGCGGTGGATGACAATCCCGCTAACCTGAAACTGATTGGTGCCCTGCTGGAGGAGCAGGTGCAGCACATCATTCTGTGTGATAACGCCGAGCAGGCGATTCGCCAGGCGCGCCTGCACAAGCTGGACGTGATTCTGATGGACATTCAGATGCCAGATATCGATGGCATCCGCGCCAGCGAAATCATCCGCAGCCTGCCGCTGCACGCCACCACACCGATTGTCGCCGTTACTGCGCATGCGCTGGATGGTGAACGTGCGCAGCTCATCAATGCTGGCATGAATGACTATCTGGCGAAGCCGATTGACGAGGACAAACTGAGCCAGCTGCTGCAACGCTACGCGCCGAACCGAATCGCGCCGCAACCACAACCGCCTGAAGTGGCGCCGTCCCTGGATTGGACGTTAGCGCTGCGTCAGGCCGCCAATAAACCTGATTTAGCCCGCGATCTGCTGCAAATGCTGCTCGATTTCCTGCCAGAAGTGGAAGAGCACGTTGAGAGTGCGATGGCGAGTAACGATGTGGTGGGCTTGCGCGAGATTATTCACAAGCTGCACGGCAGCGCCAGCTACAGCGGCGTGCCGCGCCTGAAGCAACTGTGTCAGCAGCTGGAGAAGAGTTTGCATCAGGAGAGCGATATCGACGCGCTTGAGCCGGAGCTGCTGGAGTTGAGCGATGAGATGGCGAACGTGGCGCGAGAGGCGAGAAAATTGTTGGCGTTGGGCTAGTGCGGTGCGGTTTTCCCCTCACCCCAGCCCTCTCCCGCAAGCGGGCGAGGGAGCAAAATGTGCACCGAACAATTCCCTCTCCCTCTGGGAGAGGGTGAGGGTGAGGGAAAACTATCTCCCTCTACCCACCTTAATCACCGCCGCCACATTGCGCGCCGTCAAACGCACGTTCTGCGCCGCATTGGCCAGCGCGTCTTCCAGCGAACAAATGCTAAACAGCACGCTAAATACCGCATCCAGCCCATGTTGATGCACCACGCCGACATCCGCCGTCAAACTCCCGGCAATGCCAATCACCGGCTTATTAAACTGCTTCGCGACTTTTGCCACACCAATCGGCACCTTGCCGTTGATGCTCTGGCTATCAATGCGTCCTTCGCCGGTAATCACCAGATCGGCATCTTTCACCTGCTCGGCCAGGCCCAGGGCTTCGGTGACAATCTCGATACCGCTGCGCAACTCGGCCTGGCAAAACGCATGCAGCGCCGCGCCCATGCCACCGGCCGCGCCGCCGCCATCAATGTGTAAAACATCAATATCCAGATCGCGATGAATCAAGGTGGCGTAATGTTCCAGCGCTTTGTCCAGCTGCTGCACCAGCTCCGGCGTTGCGCCTTTTTGCGGACCAAAAATCGCCGATGCGCCCTTTTCACCGGTAAGCGGATTACTGACATCGCAGGCCACTTCAAAGCGGCACTCTTTAATACGCGCATCCAGCTGTCCGATATCAATGTGTGCCAGCTGCGGCAATGCACCACCGCCATAGGCAATTTCCTTGCCGTGCTCATCCAGCAGCTGCGCGCCCAGCGCCTGCATCATGCCGGAACCGCCATCGTTGGTGGCGCTGCCGCCAATGCCGATGATGATGTGATCGACACCGCGATCGAGCGCATCTTTGATCAGCTCGCCGGTGCCAAACGAGGTGGTAATCAGCGGATCGCGCTGTGCGGCGGGCACTAACTCCAGCCCACTGGCCGCCGCCATTTCGATAAACGCGGTACGCTCATCGCCTGACAAACCGTAGAACGCTTCCACTGGCTTGCCGAGCGGTCCAGTAACCGTCAGCCGGACAATGTTTCCCTGCGTTGCCGCCACCATCGCTTCAACCGTGCCTTCGCCACCGTCGGCAACCGGTATTTTCACGTAGTCAGCTTCAGGAAAGATCTCGCGGAATCCCGCTTCAATCGCCGAAGCCACTTCCAGGGCGGATAAACTCTCTTTATATGAATCCGGTGCGATGACAATTTTCATAGGCAATCCAGCGCGGTTGATGACGGACATCCGTCCTGCGAAGGCAGCGAGCCGCCCGGCATCCGCAGACGCCGGACGATTGCACTACCGAGTGATCTCAACTTTCGCTAATTTTTCATAATAGCAGGCCAGCGCGCTATGGTCGGAAGTGCCCTGTCCGTCCACCTTGAGCGCCTGCATCATCTCCATGACCGCAGCGGTGAGCGGCAGATGCGCGCCAATCTCGTGTGAGGTATCCAGCGCATTGGCCAGATCTTTGATGTGCAGATCGATACGGAAGCCCGGTTTAAAGTTACGATCCAGCACCATCGGCGCTTTGGCATCCAGTACGGTGCTGCCCGCCAGGCCACCACGAATCGCCTGATAAACCAGCTCAGGATTAACGCCCGCTTTGGTCGCCAGCGACAGCGCTTCTGACATCGCCGCGATGTTGAGCGCCACGATCACCTGATTCGCCAGCTTGGTAACGTTACCCGCACCAATGTCGCCGGTGTGGACCACCGAACCCGCCATCGCTTTCATGATGTCGTAGCACTGATCGAACACCGCTTTATCACCGCCGACCATCACCGACAGCGTGCCTTCAATCGCTTTCGGCTCGCCGCCGCTCACCGGCGCATCGAGCATTTTGATGCCTTTCGCCGCCAGCGCATCATGCACTTCGCGGCTGGCCAATGGCGCAATGGAACTCATGTCGATCACGATCAGACCCGGCTTCGCGCCTTCAATGATGCCGTTAGCGCCGAGGCACACCTCTTTAACCTGCGGCGAGTTCGGCACCATGGTGATCAGCACATCCACCTGTTCAGCCACCTCTTTTGGCGTCTTCGCCACGGTGGCGCCCAGCTCCACCAGCTCGGCTTCGTTGCCGACATTATGGTCGCGCACCACCAGCGAATAACCGGCTTTCACCAGGTTTTTACTCATCGGTTTGCCCATGATGCCGAGGCCGATAAATCCAATTTTCATTGCCTTTCCTCTCAGTCAGTTATTTTTTAAATTTGTCACACAGCGCCTGCGTGGCGTGACGGAACACGCCCAGATCGCTGCCAACCGCCACAAAGCTGGCGCCCCACTCCAGATAACGGCGCGCATCGACTTCCACCGGCGCCAGAATGCCGCTCGGTTTCCCCGCCGCTTTGGCGCGTTCGAAAACGTGTTTAATCACTTTCAATACTTCGGGATGCGCAGGCTGGCCGAGATAGCCGAGCGCTGCCGAAAGATCGCCCGGCCCCACGAAGATGCCATCGACACCATCGACTGCGGCGATAGTATCGATGTTGTCCACCGCCTGTTGCGTTTCGATCTGCACCAGCACCGTGATGTTGTCGTTGATGGTGCTGTTGTAGTCCGGCAGCGTGCCGTACATGTTGCTGCGGTGCGAAACCGAGACACCACGGATGCCAGCCGGTGGATAGCGAGTTGATGCCACCGCGCGAATCGCCTCTTCCTCGGTTTCCACGAACGGCACGAGGAAGTTGTAGAAGCCGATGTCCAGCAAGCGCTTGATGATGATCGGTTCGTTGCACGGCGGACGCACCACCGGCGCGCTGTGGCTGCCCTTCAGCGCCATCAGCTGCGGCACAAAGGTGGTGATGTCGTTTGGCGCGTGTTCGCCATCCAGTACCAGCCAGTCAAAGCCCGCCAGGCCCAGCACTTCGGTGGTTAATGGATTAGCCAGCGCGCACCAGCTGCCAATCAGGGTTTCTCCTGCCAGCAAACGGCGACGAAAAGGGTTCGGCCAGGCATTGCTCATTGTCTTCACTCCTGTCGGTTACAGCAGGCTCCCGCGCGGGGAGCCGGAAAAGTTAGCGCACCAGGCACGGACGCTTGTTATCAAAGGTCCAGTTCGGTACGAGAAACTGCATGGCTTGCGCATCATCGCGCGCGCCCAAACCGTGTTTCTGATACAGCGCGTTGGCCTGCATCACCTGATCCATATCCAGCTCGACGCCGAGGCCCGGTTTTTGCGGCACCTGCACCATGCCGCCTTTAATCTGGAACGGCTCTTTGGTCAGGCGCTGATTGCCTTCCTGCCAAATCCAGTGGGTATCGATGGCGGTAATCGCGCCCGGTGCGGCAGCGGCAACGTGGGTGAACATCGCCAGTGAGATGTCGAAGTGGTTGTTGGAGTGCGAGCCCCACGTCAGGCCGAAGTCGTGGCACATCTGCGCCACGCGCACCGAACCCTGCATCGTCCAGAAGTGCGGATCGGCCAGCGGGATATCGACCGATTGCAATGACAGCGTGTGGCCCATTTGACGCCAGTCGGTAGCGATCATGTTGGTGGCGGTCGGCATGCCGGTGGCGCGGCGGAACTCCGCCATCACTTCACGACCGGAATAGCCTTGCTCGGCACCGCACGGATCTTCCGCATAGGCCAGCACGCCTTTCAGCTGCTTACCGAGCAGAATCGCCTCGTTCAGCGACCATGCGCCGTTAGGATCGAGCGTCACGCGCGCCTGCGGGAAGCGCTTCGCCAGTGCCGTTACCGCTTCGGCCTCTTCGCCGCCGCGCAGCACGCCGCCTTTCAGTTTGAAATCGTTGAAACCATATTTTTCATACGCCGCTTCCGCCAGGCGCACCACCGTATCCGGCGTCAGCGCTTCTTCGTGGCGCAGGCGATACCAATCGCATTTGTCGTTTTCCTGGCTTTGATACGGCAGCGAGGTTTTCTTGCGGTCACCGACATAGAACAGGTAGCCGAGCATTTCCACGCGGTCACGCTGCTGACCATCGCCGAGCAGCGAGGCGACATTCACGCCCAGGTGCTGCCCCAGCAGATCGAGCAGCGCCGCTTCGATGCCGGTCACCACGTGAATAGTGGTACGCAAATCAAAGGTTTGGTTGCCGCGCCCGCTGGCATCGCGGTCGGCAAAGGTGCTGCGCACCAGATTGAGGATATTTTTGTATTCACCAACGGTTTTCTGCACCACCAGCGCCGCCGCATCCTCCAGCGTCTGACGAATCTTTTCGCCACCCGGAATCTCACCCACACCGGTATGTCCGGCATTGTCTTTAATGATGACGATATTGCGGGTGAAAAACGGCGAATGCGCGCCGCTCAGGTTGAGCAACATGCTGTCGTAACCGGCCACCGGAATGACCTGCAGCGATGTAATTTTCGGTGTCTGACTCATTTACTGCTCCTTAGACTTAGCCGCGACCCAATGCTGGGCGCTTGCGGTCGAATGACCAATTGGGCACCAGATACTGCATAGCGGTGGCGTCATTACGTGCGCCCGCCGGCAGCGATTTGTACAAAGCGTTGGCCTGATGCAGACGATCCCAATCCAGCTCGACGCCAAGGCCCGGCTTATCCGGCACGGCGATCTTGCCGTTGCGGATCTGCAGCGGCTCTTTGGTCAGGCGCTGATCGCCCTCCTGCCAAATCCAGTGCGTATCAATGGCGGTGGGTTTGCCCGGCGCAGCCGCGCCAACGTGGGTGAACATCGCCAGCGAAATATCGAAGTGGTTATTGGAGTGACAGCCCCAGGTTAATCCCCAGTCGTCGCACAGCTGCGCCACGCGCACGGCGCCGCTCAACGTCCAGAAGTGCGGATCGGCCAGCGGGATATCGACGGAATTGAGCATTACCGCGTGGTTCATCTCGCGCCAGTTGGTGGCGATCATGTTGGTGGCGACCGGCAAGCCTGTCGCACGGCGGAATTCAGCCATCACTTCGCGACCGGAATAGCCCTGCTCGGCACCGCACGGATCTTCGGCGTAGGTCAGCACATCGCCCATGCCTTTACACAAGCGAATGGCTTCGTCGAGCGTCCAGGCACCGTTGGGATCAACGGTGATGCGCGCATCGGGAAAGCGTTTTTTCAGCGCCGCCGCCGATTCAATTTCCTGCTCGCCCGGCAGCACGCCGCCTTTGAGTTTGAAATCTTTGAAGCCGTATTTGTCCTGCGCCGCTTCCGCCAGCCGCACCACAGATTCCGGCGTCAGCGCTTCCTGATGGCGTAAGTGATACCAATCGTGGCTGGCATTTTCGCCGGTCAGATAGGGCAAATCGGTTTTGCGACGATCGCCGAGATAAAACAGATAACCGAGCACCGTGACTTCATCGCGCTGCTGGCCCGGACCGAGCAGTTCCGCCACCGGCACGCCGAGGTATTGGCCGAGCAGATCGAGCAGCGCAGCTTCCAGTGCGGCCACCGCATTGACGCGCAGCTCGAAGGTCCACGCGCCTTTGCCGAAGGTATCGAAATCCGCCGACTGATTGCCTTTGTGCACCTGCTGCACCAGACGATTCATGCGCGCAACCTGCTGACCTTTTACCTGCGGAATCGCCTCAACCAGCGTTTGGTAGATGGTTTCACCGCCCGGTGCTTCACCGACGCCGGTATGTCCGGCGCTGTCAGTCAGCACCACAATATTGCGGGTGAAGCAGGCGCTGTGCGCGCCACCGATGTTGAGCAGCATGCTGTCGTAACCGGCAACCGGAATCACCTGCATGTCGGTGATGACCGGCGTGCTTTGCGTAGTCATAGTCCGTCCTTATGGCCTTGTTTTCAGCTCGACGCGTTTGATATCGCCGGCAATCACCAGGAAGCTAAATGCGGCGACAAAGGCATGGATACCGACATAAATCAGCGCGCCTTCGAAGGAACCGCTGGTGGCGATGATGTAACCGATAGCGATTGGCGTGACGATGCCGGAAAAGTTACCGAACATATTGAACAGACCGCCGCTCAAACCGCTGATCTCTTTCGGTGCAGTATCTGCCATCACCGCCCAACCCAGCGCGCCAATGCCTTTGCCGAAGAACGCCAGCGCCATGAAGAACACCACCACCCATTCGGTGTCGGTGTAGTTACACATCACCATCGAAATGGAAAGCAGCATGCCAAGCACAATCGGCGTTTTACGCGCGATATTCAGCGAACCGGTTTTGCGCATCAGATAATCAGAAATCACACCGCCCAAGACGCCGCCGAGGAAGCCGCATACCGCTGGAATCGAGGCAATAAAGCCCGCCTTCAGAATCGACATACCGCGCGCCTGCACCAGATAAACCGGGAACCAGGTGATAAAGAAGTAGGTTAAGGCGTTGACGCAGTATTGGCCGAGATAGATGCCCAGCATCATGCGGGAAGTCAGCAGCTGTTTGATCTGGAACCACTTCTCGCTCCAGCTCACTTTGCGGTCGTCCTTTTTGACGTCCATGTTGATCAGCGCGCCGCCCTGCTCCATGTACTCCAGTTCGGCTTTGTTAACGCCCGGATGATCGGTGGGATCGTGGATCACTTTCAGCCAGATGAAGCTGAGGATGATGCCCAATCCACCCATGAACCAGAACACGTGCGCCCAGCCCACTTCGGATACCAGCCAACCCATGATCGGCGCGAAGATCACCGTGGCGAAGTATTGCGCCGAGTTGAAGATCGCTACTGCGGTGCCGCGCTCCTGCGCCGGGAACCAGGCCGCAACGATGCGGCTGTTACCGGGAAAGGATGGCGCTTCCGCCAGGCCAACCAGGAAGCGCAACAGGAACAGCGAAATGATAATGCCAAAGCCGCTGAACAGATCGACGAAGCCCTGCAGCAAGGTGAACAGCGACCAGAGGAAGATGCTCCAGAAGTAGACGCGTTTTGAGCCGAAGCGGTCGAGCAGCCAGCCGCCCGGAATCTGACCAATAACGTACGCCCACGAGAAGGCGGAGAAGATGTAACCCAGGCCGACCGAATCAAGGCCGATATCTTTGGACATCGCCGAACCGGCAATCGAAATGGTTGCGCGGTCACCGTAGTTGAACGAGGTGACGATAAATAACATCACCACAATCCAGTAACGGGCATTGGTGCGCTTTTGCACCGCTTCCGCTGTCTGGCCGAAACTATTCATGATGCACTCCTGAAATATAGCGAACGCTACATCCACTCTGACTGCATACACATCGCGTTGGGTATCAGAATGATGTTGGGTTAAACACGGCGATTTTTATATTTGGCAATACGATGATGCGTCGTGACGAATAACCTAACGTTGAAGAACGAGAATCAGTATAGGAACAGCCTGGCGGCGAAACACTGGAAGAACGCATGAGGATGAAGGGCGAATGAGAATGATTTTATGGCATCTGCACATAACGCTGCGGCGTGGCTCACGGAACGCTTTTTTTCACCGCGATTTTGCCTGGTAAACGTACAGGCCAAGAGCAGTTTGTGAGTCCCTTCACTTGCGTTTGGATAAACGAACCAAAATCCTCTGATAAATCTCCTTAAAGCCAGTCAGTTGCACAATGCATCCGGCAAATACCCCTGCATATACTGAGGCTGGCAAAAAACGATGACGTGATGGACGTATTTTAAACCGCGCTGCTAAGTACAGTGCGACGAACTGGAAGGTGAGCAATGAACCGTCCTCTGACAGAAAAACCGCTCTATATCAAAGTGCACGATGCCGATAACGTGGCGATCGTGGTCAACAATCAGGGATTGCCGTCCGGCACCCGTTTCAACGATGGGCTGCAACTGACGGAGCATGTGCCGCAGGGACATAAAGTCGCGCTGAGCGACATCCCGCAAGCGGGCGCGATCCTGCGTTATGGTGAAGTGATTGGCTACGCGCTGCGTCCGATCCCACAAGGTAGCTGGATTGAAGAATCACTGGTGGCGCTGCCCGAAGCGCCACCGCTCAACAGTTTGCCGCTGGCAAACAATGTGCCGCCCGCGCTGCCGCCGCTGGAAGGTTATACCTTCGAAGGCTATCGCAACGCGGATGGCAGCGTGGGCACGCGTAACCTGCTCGGTATCACCACCAGCGTCCACTGCGTGGCAGGCGTGGTGGATTATGTGGTGCAGATCATCGAGCGTGATTTGCTGCCGCGCTATCCCAATGTCGATGGCGTGGTGGCGCTCAATCATCTGTATGGCTGCGGCGTGGCAATCAATGCGCCGGCCGCAGTGGTGCCGATTCGCACCATTCATAATCTGGCACTGAATCCCAATTTCGGTGGCGAAGTGATGATCGTCAGCCTTGGCTGCGAGAAATTACAGCCGGAACGTCTGCTGACCGGCACACCGGACGTGCAGGCAATTTCGCTGGATGACAACGACATTGTGCGTTTGCAGGATGAGCGGTTGGTGGGCTTTGGCGCGATGGTGGATGAAATCCTGCAGGTCGCCGAACGTCATCTGAAGAAGCTGAATCAACGCCAGCGCGAAACCTGTCCGGCATCAGAGCTGGTGATTGGCACGCAATGCGGCGGCAGCGATGCTTTCTCGGGCGTAACGGCGAACCCCGCCGTGGGATTTGCCTCCGACTTGCTGGTGCGCTGCGGCGCAACGGTAATGTTCTCAGAAGTGACCGAGGTGCGTGATGCCATTCATCTGCTGACGCCGCGCGTGGTGGATGAAGCGGTCGGTAAACGACTGCTGGAAGAGATGGCGTGGTATGACGATTATCTCAGCCAGGGCCAAACCGATCGCAGCGCCAATCCCTCGCCGGGCAACAAAAAAGGCGGGCTGGCGAATGTGGTGGAGAAAGCGCTGGGCTCGATTGCGAAGTCAGGTCGCAGCCCAATTGTTGAAGTGTTGTCGCCAGGTCAGCGCCCTACCAAACGCGGGCTGATTTATGCGGCCACGCCAGCCAGCGATTTCGTCTGTGGCACGCAGCAGATGGCATCGGGCATTACCTTGCAGGTGTTCACCACCGGGCGCGGCACGCCTTACGGTTTAGCCGCCATTCCGGTGATTAAGATGGCAACGCGCAATGCGCTGGCCGATCGCTGGCATGATTTGATGGATATTAATGCCGGAACCATTGCGACGGGCGAAGAGAGTATTGAACAGGTCGGTTGGCGACTGTTTGAGTTGATTCTGGAGATTGCCAGCGGGCGCAAACAGACGTGGTCGGATCGTTGGGGGATTCGTAATCAGCTGGCGGTATTTAATCCGGCGCCGGTGACGTGATGGTTGTTGCCCTCACCCTAGCCCTCTCCCACTTCGCGGGAGAGGGAACAAACCGTGCGGGCTGCACCCTCTAAATATTCCCTCTCCCGCTGGCGGGAGAGGGTTAGGGTGAGGGAAAAGTCATTACAGCAACTTACCCCAGCTCTCCACCCAAGGTGACGTCACTGATTCTGGCTCAGGATCTTCCGTCGCATCCACCAGCAATACCTCGCCGATACGCTGTGCGCTCTGCTCCTGCAAAGTGGCATCGAAGGTTTTACCGGCACCGCAGAAATGGTCATAGCTGCTATCGCCCAAGCCAATCACGCCGTAACGCAATTCAGGTTGATAACCCAGCTCATCGCGCACCTTAACATAGAGGCGGGCAATGTTATCCGGGAAGTCGCCCTGGCCAGTGGTTGAGGTGACAATCAGCACCACCTCTTTGCTATATGCCTGCCAATCCGCCATCGACGGATCTTCAAACACCTTCACCTCGTGGCCCTGCTCTTCCAGCACCGTCTGTGCTTCTTCAGCCACCAGCAGCGCATTGCCGTAAACCGTACCTGTAAAAATGCCAATCTTTGCCATCTTGCCGCTCCTTTATTCTGTTGGCTTATCCTGGACTGCATCAATGGCAAACTCAACCCTAGGAACATCAGGGATCTGATCCTGCCAGCCAAATTGCTCAAGCATCTGCTGCCAGACGCGATCCAGCCCGGCGCGAATCACTAAGGGCGCGCCGGTGACGGGATGGGTAAAGCTAAGTGCGCTGGCATGCAGCATCAGGCGATTAAGGCCAAAGTGTGCCGCCGCACCACGATTCTGGCGCAGATCGCCGTGCGCGCTGTCGCCAATAATCGGATGACGCAGATGCACCATGTGGCGGCGCAGCTGATGTTTACGGCCGGTGTGCGGCGCCATCTCCACCAGCGTATAGCGCGCGGTGTCATAACGGCTGATAGCGACCGGCATCTCAACGTGTGCCAGCGCCTGGTAATCCGTTACCGCCGGTTGGGCAACAGGTTCTTGAGTGGCGAATTTGTCGGCAATCTTATCCAGCTCTTCCACCAGCGGATAATCCAGCGTCGCGCCGCCTTCCAGCCAGCCGCGCAGCACCGCATGATAGGTTTTCTGCATCTGATGCTGTTCAAACTGCTGCGCCAGTAGATGGGCGACTTCGCTCGATAACGCCATCAGCAACACGCCAGACGTTGGGCGATCGAGGCGGTGCACGGTGAAGACATGCTGACCAATCTGGTCGCGCACCGTTTGCATCACTACCACTTTTTCATTGCGATCGAGCCAGCTGCGATGCACCAGCCAACCGGCTGGCTTATTCACCGCGACCAGCCACTCATCTTGATAAAGGATTTCGAGCATCAGGCGGAAGGTTCCTGGAACAGCGCATCAAATTTGTTGAGCGTCAGCAATAACGCCGCATAGCCTGCGGTGTCGTCTGGCAATGCGACTTCATAATAAGGTGCGATAGCGAAATTCTGCGGTAACGGCGCGCCACTTTCGAGCAGCGCATAAAAGCGCGGCATCAATACCCATTGCAGCCACTGCAGTGGCTCCATGGTATCGAGACAGAAAGGTTCGGTACTGGCGAAGGCGTTCGCCTCGGGGGATTGTGACTGCCAATGGCCGTGTTCGCGCATCACCGCTTCGACCTGCTGCAGGCGCTGAAAAATCATTTGCGACGACATGCGCCACCTCCAGAGAAAAATTGGGCGGCAAGCATACCATCAGTCACGCCCGGCGCAAAAATGGCATAAAAAAAGGGAGCACTGTGATTACAGTGCTCCCGGTTTTCGTTTGCAGCATTCCAGCTACTGCTGTGCTCCCTGCTCATCCATGACAACTTTTCCTGCGCTTTCCGTCGCTTGTCATCATGACATTGGTCCTTAGCATCCTGGCCCGCCACATTCCGCGTGGCTCTCATTCTCCGTCCTGGAGGTGTCCCTGACTCAATCCTGAGTGTCCTGCTTCGTCCTGAAGCCTTCCTTGTGCCGTAAACTCCGTTACGTTCCTGCCTCATGGCTGACATTCTCCTGAACGTCTCTTAATCCCCAGCATCCTGCCAGTGGTGACTATTCTCCCAGAAACCATCGCAATAACAAGCCAGTAAGAAGCGTTAATGGATTAAGCCCTGTCTTAATTTTCAGATTGATGCCATAAGTTCATGATTCACAATATTTTTACATTTACGGCTTCCAGAAGTCTGCACGATGATCTAGCGATCTCTCACACGCGGCGTGAGAGATCTCTCACAAAGCGAAGCCTGAAAATCTGCAAATCACTGAGTAACCGGTTGTAATGCATTAAGAAATGTCTTAACGGATGGCGCCAGCACTTCGCGCTTTTTAGTGCCAGGCTCCTCCAGAATGACCTCACCGGTAAGATTGCACAGCGCAATCACATCATTCTCTGAATCGGTGGTGGCGATAAACAAGGTCGGTGCTTGTCTTAAGCGGCGCTTCATGACCAGATGGCCAATCAGGTTCTCCTGCAGACGGGTGAAATCCGCTTCGCTCCATACCTGCAGCAGGGTAATCGGCCGCTGCTTTAAGGTTGCCGTCATATCGCCTGCAAATTGCGTGGTGTAAAACGCACTGATTTCCGGTTGCAGCTGCAGATCCAGTGCGCGCTCCACCGCTTCAAGCGTGGCCGGTAAGGTAAACGGCTGCGGCTGCCACAACACGCGGTCATCCAGCGTGCTGATAATACAATCTGAAGGAACGCCAAGCAGATCGGCGCTGGCGGGAAAATGTCCGGTTTGTTGCTGCCAATGTTCAACGTAGCGGGCGGTAAACTCACGCAGAGCATCTACGGTTTGCTGCATCATTCATATTCTCGCAGGTGTTAGGTTACACTTAACCACTTTGATGAAATTTAGTGGTAACCGTTATGTCTTCTGAAAACCGGGATCAGGCATTAAGCGGCCTGACCTTAGGTAAGCCCACGGCTTATGTTGATCGTTACGATAACACGCTGCTGCAATCCGTACCGCGCAGCCTGAACCGTGAGCCGCTTGGGCTGTATCCCGATACACTGCCATTTACTGGTGCAGATATCTGGACGCTATACGAACTCTCCTGGCTCAACAGCAAAGGCGTTCCGCAAGTCGCGGTGGGCGAAGTGGTGCTGCGCGCCGATAGCCAAAACCTGATCGAGTCGAAGAGTTTCAAGCTCTATCTTAACAGTTTTAATCAGACAGTTTTCGCTGACTGGGGCGAAGTGCGCCAGACGCTGGAGCGCGATCTCAGCGCCTGCGCAAAGGGTCAGGTCAGCGTGGCCCTGTTTCGTCTTAGCGAAGTGGAAGGCCAGCCAATCGGCCACTTCAATGGCGAAGTGATTGATGAGCAAGATATCGAAATCCACGATTACGCCTTCAACGCAGATTATCTGGCGCAGGCTGCTGGCCGCGAGGTGGTTGAAGAAACGCTGGTTAGCCATCTGCTGAAATCAAACTGCTTAATCACCAATCAGCCCGATTGGGGCTCGGTAATGATCCGCTACAAAGGCCCGCGTATCGATCGTGAAGCGCTGCTGCGTTATCTGATCTCATTCCGTCAGCACAATGAGTTTCATGAGCAGTGCGTTGAACGCATTTTCAACGACGTTCAGTGCTTTTGTCAGCCAGAAGCGTTAACCGTTTATGCACGTTACACGCGGCGCGGCGGTCTGGATATCAATCCGTGGCGCAGCAACGTGCCCTTCTCTCCCGGTTTTTCCCGCCTGGTTCGCCAGTAACAGATTGCGAGACGCCTCGCAGGGCGCTGCACGGATGCGCGGTTCCTCTTGAGCATTCACGGCGGACAACGTTACTCTGTTGAAGGCGCGATTGAAGCATGCGCGACCAGGGATTTTCGTCGCTGCGTTAATAAGTTAAGCGCAGCGTCATCAGCCACGCATTTGCGTGTAAAGGAGTTCTCTTGATTACACATATCAGCCCGCTTGGCTCGATGGATCTGCTCTCCCAGCTTGAAGTCGACATGCTGAAGCGCACCGCCAGCAGCGACCTTTATCAGCTGTTTCGTAACTGTTCTCTTGCGGTACTCAATTCCGGCAGCCAAACCGACAGCAGCCAGGAATTGCTTTCGCGTTTCGAAAACTTTGATATCAACGTGTTGCGCCGTGAACGCGGCGTGAAACTTGAACTCATCAACCCGCCGGAAGAGGCGTTTGTTGATGGCCGTATTATTCGTTCGCTGCAGGCGAACCTGTTTGCCGTGCTGCGCGACATCCTGTTTGTGAACGGACAACTGGCGGCCACCGAACGCTGCCAGAGTGATGAACCGGAAGACTCTGCGCATATCACCAATCAGGTTTTTTCGATTCTGCGTAACGCGCGTGCGCTCCATATTGGTGAGTACCCGAATACCGTGGTGTGCTGGGGCGGTCACTCGATCAATGCGGTGGAATACCAATATTGCCGCAATGTCGGCACACAAATGGGCCTGCGCGAACTCAACATCTGTACCGGTTGCGGGCCTGGCGTGATGGAAGCCCCGATGAAAGGTGCCGCCGTTGGCCATGCGCAGCAGCGCTATCATGACAGCCGCTTTATCGGCCTGACCGAACCGTCAATCATTGCCGCAGAGCCACCGAATCCGCTGGTCAATGAGCTGATCATCATGCCGGATATCGAAAAACGCCTCGAAGCCTTTGTGCGTATCGCCCACGGCATCGTGATTTTCCCAGGCGGCGTAGGCACAGCGGAAGAGCTGCTCTATCTGTTGGGTATTTTGATGAATCCGCATAACAGCGATCAGGTACTTCCGCTGATTCTGACCGGACCCAAAGAGAGCGCCGACTACTTCCGCGTGCTGGATGATTTCATCGTTAACACGCTGGGTGAAGGCGCACGCAAGCACTACAAAATCATCATTGATGATGCCGCTGAAGTAGCGCGTCTGATGAAGAAAGCCATGCCGCAGGTGAAAGAGTATCGTCGCGAAACCGGCGATGCCTACAGCTTTAACTGGTCGATTCGTATCGCACCCGAATTGCAGGTGCCCTTCCTGCCGACGCACGAGAATATGGCAAACCTGAAGCTGTTTCCGGATCAGCCTGCCGAGCTGTTGGCAGCGGATCTGCGTCGCGCTTTCTCCGGCATTGTCGCGGGTAACGTTAAAGAGATCGGGATTCGTGAAATTCGCGAGAAAGGTCCATATAAGCTGCACGGCGATGCCAATCTCATGCACCGCATGGATGAGCTGTTGCAAGGCTTTGTCGCACAGCAGCGCATGAAGCTGCCGGGCAGCGCCTACATCCCTTGCTACGAAATCATCAAATAACCCATCAGGAAGGCAGCCTGCGGGCTGCCACTATCGCTATGTCGTTTCATCTTCTTATCATTGATGCACTCAATCTGATTCGCCGTCTGCACGCCGTTCAGGGATCGCCGTGCCGCGACAGCTGTGTTGCCGCCTTGCATCAGTTATTAGGACATACCCAGCCCACGCACGTGGTGGCGGTGTTTGATAGCCATGAGCGTCAGCCCGGTTGGCGCCATCAACTTTTGCCGGATTACAAAGCGGGCCGTCCGCCGATGCCGGAAGATTTGCATCTGGAGATGCCCGCGCTGCAGGACGCCTTCCGCGCAGCAGGCGTCAGCTGTTGGGTGGCCGATTTAGACGAAGCCGATGATCTCGCCGCCACGCTGGCGGTGAAAATGGCTGACGCCGGTCATCAAGCAACCATTGTCTCGACCGATAAAGGTTATTGCCAGCTGCTGGCACCCAACATTCGTATTCGCGACTATTTCCAGAAGCGCTGGCTGGATGTGCCATTTATCGAGCAAGAGTTTGGCGTAACGCCCGCGCAGTTGCCTGATTACTGGGGATTGTGCGGTATCAGCAGCAGTAAAATTCCCGGCGTACCCGGCATTGGCCCGAAAAGCGCCCGTGAGCTGTTAATGCAGTTTGGTTCGCTGGATGCGATTTATCAGCAATGGGATCAGGTGCCGAGCAAGTGGCAGGGGAAATTGCAGGAACAGCGGGAGATGGCAGAAATCTGCCGCAAGGTCTCGACGTTAAAACGGGATTTGGTTTTACAGGGCAATCTCAATACATTGAGATATCATACAAAATAGCGGTCACCATAAATGGCGACCCTACAAAACACATCATATCCTGCGAAATAATTTGTGCTACAGCAAGGCGGCAAGTGCGCGAGTCCCCGGGAGCATACATCAGTATGTGACCGGGGCGAGCAAACGCAGCCAACGCCGCTGTAGTGCAAAGTATGAAGCAGGACCGCTGTAGTGCAAAGTATGAAGCAGGACTAGCGCTCGTCGCGACGGCCGCCAACTGCCGCCCACAACCGGCGTACGTGAACGGTGACCTCTTCGCGGTCGTGATAGAGCTGACGTGCCTGAATCTGGGCATTTATGCCCTGCGCTTTCAGCGCGTCATCAATCATCGCCAGGTTCTGCGTCACTTCTTCGTAGCGCTTTTTCATGGGCAGCTTAAGGTTGAAGATCGCTTCACGGCACCAGCCATTCACCAGCCATTCGGTCATCAGGCTCGCTACGCGCACCGGTTTTTCCACCATGTCGCACACCAGCCAGCTGATATTGGTACGCGGCGGACGGAATTTAAAACCATCTTCGCGGCAGTGCGTGACTTGTCCGGTATCCATCAGGCTTGGCGCCATCGGACCGTTATCCACCGCAAATACCCACATGCTGCGTTTCACCAGCTGATAGGTCCAGCCGCCGGGGCAAGCGCCAAGATCGACGGCGTACATGCCGCTGGCTAAACGCTCATCCCACTCATCCGCCGGCACAAACACGTGGAAGGCCTCTTCCAGCTTGAGCGTGGAACGGCTCGGCGCATCGGACGGGAACTTCAGGCGCGGGATGCCCATGTAGAATGGTGAGTTGTTTTCCGGCAGCGAATAGCCAACGTAGCAGGTGCCCGGCGCAATAAAGAACACATGCACCACCGGACGCTTCGGCGTTTCGTAATTAAGCAGGATTTTGCTTTCACGCAGGCTGGCACGCAGCGGCACAGTTAATTTACGGCAGAACTTGGTGAGCTCTTTCGCTTCATTGGTATCCGGCACTTCAACGCGCAGTTCACCGCCCTTCTCCACCACACCGGTCAGCATGCCGACAATCGGCGTGATGCGATCTTCTGGCGGCAGATCGCGCAGCAGCTCTCCCACCACCAGCATCTGACGCGCAAAGATCAGCTCGGCAAACGGCAGCGTTTGGATCAGCTTTTCAGCGTCTTCCTGCTGATAGCACTCATACAGCACGTAACCCGAGTCATCTTTGACGCGCGGGAAGCCGTAAATCTCGCGCTCAGCTGCTTTCGCGCTGATTTCTGCCGCGCACTCTTTCTCAAATCCCGGACGGCAATAGAGTAAAACTTTATTCATGGCGATCTGCCTTTCGTTTCAGACGCAGTGCGCCAATCAACATCAAGAACCAGCCAATAAGGAAGCACAAGCCGCCCACTGGCGTAACAAAAACCCAAAACTTCATGTGCGACAGCGCCAGACAATAGAGGCTGCCACTGAACAACACGGTACCGAGCGCCATCGCAGCGCTACTCCAGTAAAACCAGATATTGGCGCGGCGCAGCATGGCGGCACCCAAGCCGATCACCGCCAGCGTGTGATACGCCTGATATTCGAGGCCGGTATGTATCCACGCCATTTCGGCCGGGCCGAGCGATTTGCTCAGCACATGCGCCCCGAAAGCACCAAACGCCACCAGTAAAAATCCACTGATAGCAGCAAAAACAAACATGGCACGACTGGACATCAAAGAATCCTCAAGGTAATGCGCACATCACTGTGCAGCCATCGATGCATTAGTGATCGTAGCGAAAACGGAATTTTTCTTGTTCATTGGCCGCTTTTTCCAGGATCCACTGACGAAAGGCGGCTATTTTACCCAGTTCTGCCTGGCTGTCATGACAAACCAGATAAAAAGCATTTTTACTGACTAATACGTCATTAAAAGGACACACCAGACGACCAGCTTCAATCTCACTCTGCGCCATCACATTATTTGCCAGCGCCACGCCCTGACCATGTATCGCCGCCTGCAGCACCATCGCGCTGTGGCTGAAGATCGGGCCCTGTTGCACATTAATGTGCTGCAATCCCAGCTGGCGCGTATAAGATTGCCAGTCGCGGCGCGATGCATCATGCAGCAGCGTGCAGTGCGCCAAATCAGCCGGTGATTTGAGCGGATTGTCGCCGGTCAGCAACATTGGTGAGCAGACCGGCAGCAAATATTCGGCATACAATTTCTCAACCCGCAGACCTGGCCAATTGCCGCGACCGTAGAAAATCGCCACGTCAACATCATCCGCCAGTTTCTCCTCATCACGGTCCACCGCCTGGATACGCACGTCGATGCCCGGATAAGCCATATTAAAGCTGGAAAGGCGAGGCACCAGCCACTGAATGGCGAAACTCGGCAGCAAACTGACGGTAAGTGCACCTTTGGCGCTGCGCGCCTGCAACTTACGTGTCGCATCGTTTAGGGCGGAGAAAATCTCCTTGATGTCTAAATAGTAGCTTTGACCTTCTTCTGTCAGTAAAAGCGAACGATTCCTCCGGCGAAACAGCTTTAAACCTAAGAAATCTTCCAGAGATTTGATCTGATGGCTGACAGCAGCCTGGGTAACAAACAGCTCTTCAGCGGCTTTGGTGAAGCTTAAATGACGGGCAGCAGCATCGAAGACGCGTAAAGCATTGAGCGGCGGAAGGCGTTTAGACATGGTTTTCCGTATCCGGATTGACAAGGTAATACTTCAACTTATACAAAGTCGCTACGTATTAGTTTTTTTAATCCGAGACATTATAATTTGTCCGTTGAGGAAGCTCCAGCAAATACCTATAGTTGCCGCACTTCCTGAGCCGGAACGAAAAGATTTCTGGAAACGTGCGAGAGATCGCAGACTTTTGGAGAGCTTTTGGCTTGTGGTCGTGATGTTGTGTTTGCATTTTGATCTGCCGCTTGCAGATCAAGCTTTTAATTCCTGTAGATTTACCCTGTCTGTCCATAGTGATTTTAAATAGCACCGCAAATTGCGGTGCTTTTTTTTGCCTAATTACTGCCCCATCTCTACCATCTCTTTAACGTCAGAGCGGTTAATCTGCTGCTTGTTGCCATTGGCATCCTGATAGCTGATCATACCGGTTTCATCATCAACTTTAGGTTTGCCGTCGGCGACGATGGTGCGACCATCATTAGTGTGCATCACGTAATTGCTGGAACATGCGGACAGGGTAAAGGCCAGAGTACATACGGCCAGCACTGCGGTGAGTTTATTCATCTTATTTCTCCTTGCAGATTGATTGCATTAAACCACCCGCATGCGCTCACCAAAGGTAGCGCCAGTGAAATCGACTGTGAATAGCGACGCGTTATGCGGGTTTCGGTTCAAACCTTGCAATAATTAGCATAACGCGCTTTTCCAGCTTTGCCAGGCAACGGGCCAGCTTTCAGCCTGGTCCTAATATGATTAACAGTGGGCTGAGTATGACCATTTTTTCCCCAGGCGCCTTCCGCCAGCAGTTCCCCGCAATGAGCGATGCCGGTATCTACCTCGATAGCGCGGCCACTGCGCTCAAGCCGCAGGCGGTGATCGACGCAACGGCACAGTTCTACAGCTTAAGCGCGGGCACCGTGCATCGTAGCCAGTTCGCTGCCGCTCGCGCATTAACCGAAAAGTACGAACAGGCGCGCGGTTTAGTGGCGCGCTGGCTCAATGCTGCGGACGATCGGCAGATTGTCTGGACGCGCGGTACCACCGAAGCGATCAATCTGGTGGCGAACAGCTGGCTGGCGCCGCGACTGCAGGCTGGCGATGAAATCGTAGTTAGCGAAGCCGAACATCACGCCAATCTGGTGCCGTGGCTAATGGTGGCAAAAGCGGCGGGCGCGAAAGTAGTGAAATGGCCGCTGGGCGCCGATCGTCTACCGGATATCGCGCAGTTGCCGGCATTGCTCAATTCACGCACCCGATTGTTAGCCGTTGGCCAGATGTCGAACGTCACCGGCGGCTGTCCGGATCTGGCGCAGGCGATCCGTTTAGCCCATGACGTCGGCGCCAAAGTGATGGTAGATGGCGCACAAGGCGTGGTGCATTGTCCGCCGGATGTGCAGGCGCTGGATATTGATTTCTATGCTTTTTCCGGCCATAAACTTTACGGCCCAATGGGCATTGGCGTGCTGTATGGTAAGGCGGAATTGCTGGAAGCGATGGATCCATGGCAAGGCGGCGGCAAAATGCTGACGCAGGTCGATTTTAACGGTTTCACGCCGCAGCCAGTACCGTGGCGTTTTGAGGCCGGAACGCCCAACGTTGCGGGCGTGGTGGGTTTGAGTGCCGCGCTGGAGTGGCTGGCGCAACATGATGGCAAAAAAGCCGAAATGTGGAGCCAGCAGCTGGCCAGCCTCGCTGAAGAGCAGCTGAGCGACATCGCCGGTTTCCGCAGCTTCCGCTGTGGCAATGCCAGCCTGCTGGCGTTTGATATTGCCGGCATTCATCACAGCGACATCGTCACGCTGCTCGCCGAGCACGGCATCGCATTACGCGCCGGACAGCACTGCGCGCAGCCGCTGATGGCGGCGCTTGGCGTTACCGGCACGCTGCGTGTCTCGTTCGCCCCCTATAATAATTTGCAGGACGTGGATGCGCTGGTGCGCGCCATGCGCCATGCCGTCGATTTACTGAGTGAATAAGCCCATGACATCAACCCTGCTCGCCCCGCATCCGTTCGGCGATCTGATTACCGCCGCCAGCCTGACGGAAAAATTCAGCTATTTTCATCAGTGGGAAGATCGCTATCGTCAGTTGATCCAGCTCAGCCGCCAGCTGCCTGCGTTAGCCGAAGAGCTAAAGACGGCGGATATCGAGCTTACAGGCTGTGAAAATCGCGTGTGGCTCAGCTGCCAGCTGTTGAACGACGGCACGCTGCACTTTTATGGCGACAGTGAAGGACGCATCGTGCGTGGATTGCTGGCGGTGTTACTGACGGCGGTGGAAGGCAAAACGCCAGCCGACTTGCTACAGCAAGATCCGCTGGCGTTGTTTGATACGTTAGGGCTGCGTGCGCAGCTGAGTGCGTCGCGCAGCAGCGGCTTACAGGCGCTGGCGGATGCGGTGCAACGCGCTGCACGTCAGCACACTCAGGCCGTTTGACGCGCCGCTTTCGCCAGAAACTTCTTCAACGCGTGAGAAACCGCCACAAACCCGAAAGTGGCGGTCACCATGGTCGCCGCGCCGAATCCGGCGGCACAATCCATCCGTTTCGGCCCTTCGGCGGTGGAGCGTGAAGTGCACACGCTGCCGTCCGGCTGCGGATACATCAGTGCTTCCGTTGAGAACACGCAGTCGATGCCGAGCTTGCCTTTGCTGTTCTTCACCACGCCGAAATCCCCTTTCAATCTCTCACGCAGCTTAGCCGCCAGCGGATCCTGAATGGTTTTCGCCAGATCGCTAACCTGGATCTGTGTGGGATCGATCTGGCCGCCCGCGCCGCCGGTGGTAATCAGCGGGATCTTGTTGCGACGACACCAGGCAATCAACGCAGCTTTGGGCCGCACGCTATCAATCGCATCAATCACGTAGTCAAACCCCGCTGATAACAGTTCGGCGGTATTCTCCGGCGTGATGAAGTCATCAATACAGATCACTTCGCATTCCGGATTGATGGCGCGCATACGTTCCGCCATCACTTCGGTTTTCGCCTGGCCCACTTTGCCCTGCAGCGCATGAATCTGGCGGTTGGTATTGGTGATACAGACATCGTCCATATCAATCAGGGTGATTTTACCGATGCCGGTGCGCGCTAACGCTTCCGCCGCCCACGATCCCACCCCCCCAATACCAATCACGCAAAAATGCGCGTCGGCAAAACGCTGTAGCGCGTCCTGCCCATAAAGACGCGCCGTGCCGCCAAAACGTTGTCGCCAGGCGTCGCTGACTACTGTCATAACCAAACCTTTCCGCTAAAACGGGACATTAATTAGAACCTAACAGCAGCGAACCGTTGTTGCCATTTTGTGGGTTGCTGAACATCGGCTGACCGGTGCCCGGCGCGGCTTTCAATACCCAGACGCGGCCATAGTGGTTGTAGAAACCGGCCAGATGCGCCGCATCGGGGCCAACGCCCTGATAGATATCGAAGTGCTGGCCTTTAATCGCGCCGCCCACGTCCAACGCCACCATCAGGCGCATCTCATATTTGCCATTGAACTTGCCCTTCTCGTTCAGCTGCGGCACTTCCGCCAACAGCACGGTTCCGGCTGGAATCAGTGAACGATCGGAGGCAACAGAGGCTTTGGCAATTAGCGGTACCGCGCTGGCACCGCGCACCGGCACATACTCTTCCGGTTTAAAGAAGACGAAGGATTGATTGGTTTCCAGCACCGAACGCACTTCCTGTGGCGAATGCTCTTGCGCCCACTGGCGAATCGCCTGCATCGACATATCTTCGCGCTTCACTTCACCGCGATCGATCAGCTCTTTACCAATGCTGTGGTAAGCCCAGCCATTTTTGCCGCCGTAGCCAAAGAAGCGCAGCGGACGGCCATCGCCAAAATCAACGTAGCCGCTGCCCTGCACATCCATCATGAAGTTATCGATCAGCGAGTTGCTGTAAGCAATGATGTAGCGATCGTCGAGCCCGCCGCTATATATAGAAGCGCGACTCGGCAGCTTCTGTCCGCGCGGACGCGGCGGCATACGATAAATCGGATACTGGAACTCGCCCTGACGGGTATAACGCGCTTCCACGACCGGCGTGTAGTAGCCGGTGAATTGCACGTTACCGTAATTGTCGGTGCCTTCCATCTGGTAGGCATTCAAACCAAACTGATTAAGCTGACGCGTATCGGCGCCGGACAGCAGCCAGTTTTGCACTGCGCTGTAGGTGCCGTTGTTGCGCCCAAACAGGCCAGAAGAGGCGGTTTGAATCTGCACCACCTGATCGCCAAAGTCTTTACCGTTCACCGGACGCCCTTTGGCATTCGGCTGATTGACCAGCCCGAGCGGTTGCTCCAGCTTGCCATCAATATATTGTTGACCGCGGTCGGTCGGTTTGGAACTACAGCCCGCTAACAGCGCGATAAATGCGCCAGTAAGTGCATACTTCGCCCAATGTCCTTTCATAACCTTCTCTTTTTATCGATTGTTTGCCCGGCGAAGATAGCAAAGGGACAGAGAGATTGAAATCTGCCCTAAGCGGTCACGCTCACATCTGTACAATAATTCACCCAATGGCGAGTTTATTCATCAACTGACTGTAAATTTAGCGTTTTGTCTCAAAAAGGGGTTGCATCGCCGCGCGTCCAGAGTATAGTGCGCATCCACGGACGCGGGGTGGAGCAGCCTGGTAGCTCGTCGGGCTCATAACCCGAAGGTCGTCGGTTCAAATCCGGCCCCCGCAACCAATTCTTCTTAAATGAAGAGACAATGTGAAGTGTCGTGTAACGCGTCAGTCGGACGCGGGGTGGAGCAGCCTGGTAGCTCGTCGGGCTCATAACCCGAAGGTCGTCGGTTCAAATCCGGCCCCCGCAACCAATTGTCTTAAGAAGAATACAATGTGAAAAGTCGCTTAACGCGACAGACGGACGCGGGGTGGAGCAGCCTGGTAGCTCGTCGGGCTCATAACCCGAAGGTCGTCGGTTCAAATCCGGCCCCCGCAACCAATCATTTAAACACCTTAACGGGTGTTTTTTTGTTTCTGCCGTCCGGAAAAAGCGGCATTGCTGCCGCCCTCCTCAGCGATGCGCCAGCGCCGCACCCTTATTAAAATACGCCTTAATCCCATGCAGAATCGCCTCAGCCACCTGATGCTGATAGCGCGCCGTGCGCAGCTTGCGCTCCTCTTCGACATTACTGATAAACGCGGTTTCCACCAGTATCGAAGGAATATCCGGTGCTTTCAACACTGCGAATCCCGCCTGATCGACCGTGCGCTTGTGCAGGTGGTTGATATGTCCCATGCGTGACAGCACCTCTTTACCAAACTTCAGGCTGTCGCTGATGGTCTGCCGCTGCACCATGTCGAACATGGTGTGGTCGAGATAGCGATCGCCGCTCATGCTGACGCCGCCAATCAAATCGGCATCATTCTGCGTTTGCGCGAGGAAGCGCGCCGCCGCTGAAGTTGCGCCGCTGGTTGAAAGCGCAAACACCGACGAACCACGCGCGGCCCGGCTGGTGAAGGCATCGGCGTGGATCGAGATAAACAGATCCGCGCGCTGCTTTCGCGCTTTCGCCACGCGCACACGCAGCGGGATGAACACATCCTCATTGCGCGTCATGTAGGCTTTCATGTTGCGCTCTTTATCGATCAGCGCCTTCAGATAGCGACCGATTTTCAACACGATATCCTTCTCGCGCGTTTTGTATTTGCCATGCGCGCCGGGATCTTCACCGCCATGTCCAGGATCGATCATGATGATAATCGGTCGATCGCGCCCTGCTTTCCCCGGTAGCGCCGCCTGCACCGGCTGATCGCGCTCAAGATCACCCTGATTGTAATCCTGCAGTAATGCCAGTAGCGGATCCTCTTCCCGTGATTGCTGATTAGGATAGAGATCGACCACTAAGCGATGCTTGATGCCCGCCACCGGCGCCAGGGTGAAGGTCTTAGGTGCCGTGCTGCGCTTCAGTTCCAGCACCAGCCGCACCGTATTGGCATCAAACTGGCCCACGCGTGCGGTTTTAATAAAGGGATCGTCTACGCGCACCAGCTTATCGACCCCTTTCAGAACCGGATTGATGTGCATATTTTCGATATCGATAACCAGACGATCGGGATTACTCAGCGTGAACTGCTTGTACTTTAGGGGAACGTTTGATTCCAGTGTAACGCGGGAGTAAGTCGATGATGGCCAGATGCGCACCGCCACAATACGCTGGCTGGCAGCCAGCCCGGTGCGCGTAACGCTTAGCATTAATAGTGCGCCTGCGCCCTGTAATAATCGTCTTCGTGTAAAAGCTTCGGACATGCCGCTCCAACTGCTGTGTTATGTCTAAAAAATCGTCACTTGATGGCAAGAAAGTGAAAACTTTGTTCGATGAGAATTGTCTTGTCTTGCCGGAAAACCCAGATAATGCAGGCTGTTAGCGCGTGTTGCATCAGGAAAATCGTAAAGTAACGTCAGCCCCGACGCTTGCAATAAGGGGCAAAAGAGCATAAAAATACGAAAATTACGAATAAACATGCACAGAGGGCTTTGCCGTGAAGGAACGCAGTACAGAACTGGTTCAGGGTTTTCGCCATACCGTTCCCTATATAAATACCCATCGTGACAAGACCTTTGTCATCATGTTGGGTGGCGAGGCCATCGAGCATGAGAACTTCTCAAGCATCGTTAATGATATCGGTCTGCTGCATAGCCTCGGCATTCGCTTAGTGGTGGTTTATGGTGCGCGTCCGCAAATTGACGCCAGCATGGCCCAGCAACAGCTGGAACCGATTTACCACAAACACACCCGCGTGACCGATGCGCAGTCCCTTGAGCTGGTGAAGCAAGCCGCAGGTCGTTTACAGCTGGATATCACCGCGCGTCTGTCGATGAGCCTCAACAACACGCCGCTGCAAGGTGCGCACATTAATGTGGTGAGCGGCAACTTCATTATCGCGCAGCCGCTCGGCGTGGATGATGGTGTTGATTACTGCCATAGCGGCCGTATTCGTCGTATTGATGAGGAAGCGATTCATCGTCAGCTGGACAACGACGCGATTGTACTGCTCGGTCCGGTGGCGGTTTCTGTGACCGGTGAGAGTTTTAACCTGACGTCAGAAGAAGTGGCGACGCAGCTGGCGATCAAATTGAAAGCCGAGAAGATGATTGGTTTCTGCTCTGAACAGGGCGTGACCAATCGCGAAGGCGCGATTATTTCTGAACTGTTCCCGAACGAAGCCCAGGCGCGCATTGACGAGATGGAAAGCGATGGCGATTTCCTTTCTGGCACCGTGCGTTTCTTGCGTGGTGCGGTAAAAGCCTGCCGCAGCGGCGTGCGTCGCAGTCACTTAATCAGCTATCAGGAAGATGGTGCGTTGCTGCAAGAACTGTTCTCGCGCGACGGTATCGGTACCCAGATTGTGATGGAGTCAGCCGAGCAGATTCGTCGCGCCAACATCAACGATATCGGCGGTATTCTTGAGCTGATTCGCCCGCTGGAGCAGCAAGGGATTTTAGTGCGTCGTTCCCGCGAGCAGCTGGAGATGGAGATTGATAAGTTCACCATTATTCAGCGCGATAACCTGACCATCGCCTGCGCCGCGCTCTATCCGTTCCCGGATGAGCAGATTGGCGAGATGGCTTGTGTGGCAGTGCATCCGGATTACCGTAGTTCGTCGCGGGGTGAGCTGCTGCTGGATCGCGTGGCGTTACAGGCGCGTCAGATGGGGCTGAAGAAGCTGTTTGTGTTAACCACGCGCAGCATTCATTGGTTCCAGGAGCGTGGCTTTACGCCGGTGGATATTGAGTCGCTGCCTGAGAGCAAGAAGCAGATGTATAACTATCAGCGCCGTTCAAAAGTGCTGATGGCGGATTTGGGTTAAGTGCGGTTGGTGTGATTGGTCGCCATAAATGGCGACCCTACTAAAACCGTTCATATCGGCCATACGAAACCATTCCCGTAGGGTCGGCATTAATGCCGACCTTGTCCATCACCGCACCAGCTTTACTCCCCGCTCAACCGCTCCAGCAATCCGCTGCGTCGCTGGGTACGCAACTGCACAGCACGGCGGAACACGCTGTCATCGCTATACAACGTCAGCTGCTTACGTGCGCGGGTAATCGCGGTGTAAATCAGTTCGCGCGTTAACACCGGCAGAAACTGCGCCGGCATCACCAGCGCCGTATGATCAAACTCCGAACCCTGCGATTTATGTACCGTCATCGCCCACGCGGTATCGTGCGTCGGCAATCGGCTCGGCTGCACCGCTTTAATGCTGCCATCCGGCAACGGGAAGAACACTTTCAGCAGACCTTCCTCATCAAACAGCGTAATGCCGATATCGCCGTTAAACAGGCCCAGCGCGCTGTCGTTGCGCGTCACCATCACCGGACGTCCCTGATACCAGCGACTGCCGCCGGTTGGACGACGAATCAGCTGCAGCTGCATCAGCTTCTGCTCAATACGCTGGTTCAATCCCTGCACGCCAAACGGCCCTTCACGCAGCGCGCACAGCAGCTGATATCGGCCAAATGCCGCGATAATCTCTGCAGGATCAGCGCGTTGGCTAATGAGTTTCAGGAATGGCTGATAACCGGCAGCAATCTCCGTCAGCATCGCCTGATACGCATCCGCATCCTGTAAAGGTTGACGGGTGATATCGCTGAAACCGGCCTGGAACACAGCTTCAACCGCCTTTACATCACCGGCGTTAACCGCTGCGGCCAGTTGGCCAATGCCGGAGTTGGCGTCAAAGCGGTAGCTTTTACGCAGCAGGCAAATCGCGTCGCGCACGGCGGGCGCGCTGCTGTCATCGTTACCCGCTACTTCACTGCCGGTGAGCGCACTCAGCTGCGCAGCACGCATCGGGCTGTATCCGGCTTCGGCACAACGACAGATGTCACCGAGCACCGCGCCCGCTTCCACCGACGCCAGCTGATCGCGATCGCCAAGAAATATCACGCGCGCCTGCGCTGGCAATGCCGCAATCAGGTTCGCCATCATGCCGAGATCGACCATTGAGGCTTCATCCACCACCAGCACATCCAGATGCAGCGGATTCCCGGCGTGATAGCGCAGGCGCTGCGTTTCCGGCTGCGCGCCTAACAAGCGGTGCAGCGTGGTGGCATCGGCTGGAAAGCGCTGCCGCTCCGCCTCGCTCACCGGCAGCTTTTGCAGCGCCTTGCCCAGCGATTCGGTGAGACGCGCCGCCGCTTTACCGGTTGGTGCAGCCAACTGAATACGTAACGCGCCTTCACTGAGACGGATCAGCGCCGCCAGCAGTTTTGCCACCGTGGTGGTTTTGCCGGTGCCGGGACCGCCCGAGATCACCGCAGTTTTCTGCGTCAGCGCCACCGCAGCCGCAATCTTCTGCCAGTTATCCGGCTCGATGCCAAACAGCTGATCCAGCACTAGCCGCACCTCTTCAGCCGCAAAAGCTTGTGATGTTGGTTGAGTCTGGAAGAAACGCGCCACCTGCCCTTCGTTGTGCCAAAGACGATGCAGATAGAGACGATCTTCGCTCAGCACGATGGGCGCTGCTTGCTCGCTGCGACTCAGCGCCGACCAGCCGCTTAAAATTGCAGCCCAATCCTGCGGTTCGCCTGCCGCTTGCCAGATGGCCTGCGCCAGCTCCGCATGACGCCCTTTAAACAGGTTGTCACGGCTTAGCTGTGATAACGGCAAACAGACATGCCCATCTCCCGCCTCCGCGCTGAGGCACGCTGCCAGCAGCAAACGCGCCGGTTGCTCGTCGTCGGCCAGCAGTTGAGCGAACTGGACATCCAGCGAGCGCAGCAAACGCAGCTCAGCCGCCTGTGCTAAAAGCGCGGTCATACCGCTCATGCTGTCGCTCCCGGCCCGCGAAACAGGCTATCCAGTTGTGAAACAAAATCGAAAGTCGGGCGGGTGTGGAACACACCGTTGTCTGGCGAACTGCCGTCCATGCCACGCAGGAACAGATAAAACACACCGCCGAAATGCTGCTCATAATCGTAATCCGGCACGCGATGTTGTAAATAGCGGTGCAGCGCCAGCGTGTAGAGTTGGTACTGCAAATCGTAGCGGTGGTCGATCATCGCCTGCGCCATGGCCTGCGGCGTGTAAGCCTCATGGCTGTCGCCGAGCCAGTTGGATTTATAATCCAGCAGGTAATATTTGCCCTGCCAGCGGAAAACCAGATCGATAAAGCCTTTCAGCATGCCCTGCACCTGACGAAAATCGAGCGGCGGAGCCTGTGCCGATAACGCATCCTGAGAAATTAACGCGCTCAGTTCGTGCGCGGTCAGCACGTTGTCAATCGGTAGATAGAACGCCATCTCTACCAAACGATCGCTGCTCTGCACCTGTGCCAGATGAATGCCCTGCGCGTTGAGCGGCGTGCTCAATACACGCGTAATCCACGCGCTGAGCATCGGCTGCCAGTGCAGCGGATAGCCGTTTTGCTGCAGATGTTGCGCCAGCTTCTCTTCAGAAGGCGGCTGCGGGAAATCCAGCGATTCGAACAGCTCGTGTAAAAATGTTCCCGGCGCAGCACCGCGCGGGAAATGATGTGGCGTGAGCGCTGCTTCCTCTTCCTCTTCACGCTCCTCTTCGCCTGCCGCTTCGACATCAAAATTCGGCATCACCTCAAGCAGACGATGAGCACTGTGCTGCTGCAAACCGGAGTAACTGGTGACGCGCCACGGATCGGCCAGCACGCGCGTTACGGATCGCGCGCCCAATTCGCTATCGGCGATAGCCTCAACCTGCCAGCGCTCGGCTTGCATATCTTCTGCCAGCACCACATCGGTGCCCGCCGCGTCCATGTCATGCAGTAACGCACCGAGCTGTTCGGCCGTCGCCGCTTCGCCGCGCTGCAACAGAAAACCGAGCGCGCTTTTATGCAAATCGCTCTCGCCCTCTTTCTTGCGTGTGCCGCGAAACAGCGGTGCCACGCCGACGCTGCAGTGATAGATCGAACGGGTCAATGCCACGTAAAGCAGGCGTAAATCCTCCGCCAGACGCTCCTGTTCGGCCAGCGCCAGACTCTCCTCGTCGGCTTGCAGATCCAGCACCGCGTCAAAGTTCTCACGATCGTGATAGAGCGCGGTATCGGCCTCGCGGAAACCGGCGGCAAACGGCAGCCACACTAACGGATATTGCAGGCCTTTAGATTTGTGGATGGTGACGATCTGCACCAGATGGCGATCGCTCTCCAGACGCAGCTGCTGGCTGGCAGACTGGCTGTCCGGACGCGCGATCTGCTGTGCCAGATGGCGCACCAGCGCATGCGGGCTATCCAGTTGTGCAGCCGCTTCCTGCAGCAGTTCGCCCAGATGCAGTAAATCTGTCAGACGACGCTCACCGTTCTCCGAGGCCAGCAGATTTTCCGCCAGCTGGCGCTCCAGCATCATTTCGCGCAGCATCGGCAAGACGCCACGCTGCTGCCACACCAGCTGCCAGCGGGCAAAGGTATCCACCAGTTCATCCCAACCGCGCGCATCCTGATCCAGCGCATCCAGCTGCGAGGCATCAAAAGCAAACAGCGAGGTTGCCAGCGCGGTGCGCAGCATACGCTCCTGCTCCGGCGCCAGTACTGCCTGCAACAGCCATAACAGCTCACGCGCTTCCGGCGTGGTGTAAACGCTGTCGCGATTCGACAGGTAAACCGATGGAATGCCCAGCAGATTGAGTGCTTCGCGAATCAGGTTGGCTTCGTTACGGCTGCGCACCAGCACGGTGATGTCAGAGGCTTGTACCGGCCGCAAAGTGGGCGCTTTGCCCAGCATCGCGCGCTGCTGCTGCCCGGCCTGCAACCAGCGACTAATATCGGCTGCACACTGCTGCGCCATACGTTGCTGATAATCGCCAACGCTGCAGCCTTCGCCTGGTTGTAGCCAGAAGCGTAACGCCGCTTGCTCAACCTGATCGATGCTAAGAGACAACGGCTGGTTTGGTGGTGCGAACTGCACCGGCTGGAACGGGATCTCCGCAAACAGGAAGGGCGCGTCGAGGCGTGCAAACAGTTGATTAACGCTGTTAACCATCGCTGGCGACGAGCGCCAGTTGGTGTCCAGCGTGTAGTGCGCACTGACTTCGCTGCGCGCGCGGATATAGGTAAAAATATCCGCGCCACGAAACGCGTAAATCGCCTGTTTGGGATCGCCAATCAGCAGCAGCGCATGCGCTGGCTGATTGATGTAAAGCGTGCGGAAGATGCGGTATTGCAGCGGATCGGTGTCCTGAAACTCATCTATCAGTGCCACCGGGAAACGCTGGCGAATCGCCTGAGCCAGCTGCTCACCGCTCGGCTGTTGCAGGGCTTCGTCGAGGCGGCTCAGCAAATCATCAAAGCCTAACAGCGCCTGCTGACGTTTCTCTTTGCGCACCGCAGCGCGCACCTCTACCAGCGCGCGCGCAATCACCAGATCGCGCAGCGACAGCGGCTGGGCAAGGAAACTGTCGATGGCGTCAAACAGGGTGTGATGCGGCGGATTGCCCTTTTTGGTCTTCTCTTCAAGCATGCGCTGACCGAAGCGCGCCAGTTCGGCAGGCACCTGATAATCACGCGTTTCGCTCTGCGCCCAGGAGCTGACTTTGTTGACCCAGACCGGCAAATTTTTGCTGCTGTAGCTGCGCTTATCCACATCAGATTGCCCCACCAGCGTCAGCACCTCTTCACCCACCGCCAGCCATTGCGCTTTCATGGCGGCGATACGCGCCAGGTTTTCGCTGTGGCGCGAAGCCAGAGTTTCACTGTCAGCAGGCGGCAGAAGCAGGCTGGGCGATTCGCCCTGCAACCACGGACGCAAAGTGGAAAGCAACTGCTCTGGGCCGCTCCATTCACTGACAATTACCCGCGCAACATCCAGCGTCAGCGGATAGCAGTGACGACGCCAGAAATCGGCGGTCGCCTGGCGCAGCAGCAGCTGTTCATCCTCAATCAGCTGTTGTTCAAACAGCATGCCGGACTCAAAGGCGTTGAGATTCAGCATGCGCTGGCAGAAGCCGTGAATGGTGAAAATGGCGGCTTCATCCATCTGACGTTCGGCGGCCAGCAGCAGCGAGGCGGCATCGGCGGGTTGCGGGATCTCTTGCAGCAGCTGCATCAGCATCGGATTGCTGCTAATGCCGCGCAGGCAGGCTAACCGCAGCTCGTGGATGTTGGCGCGAATACGCCCGCGCAGTTCAGCGGTAGCGGCCTCGGTAAAGGTCACCACCAGAATCTCTTCGACCGACAGCGGACGCGAATAAGCATGTTGTCCGCCCAATCCCAGCAGCAGCCGCAGATAGAGCAGCCCGATGGTAAAGGTTTTACCGGTCCCTGCGGAGGCCTCAATCAGACGCTCACCGCGCAGCGGCAGCGTCAGAGGATTGAGCGATTCAGGTAGCAGACTCATTGCGCGTCACTCTTCACGGGCAAGGATTGCTGCAGTTTCTGGACCTCATCCCATGTGGTCCAGCCCGGCAGCTGTGCGTAGTCATCTTTGGTCGCGCCATCATGGCTGCCGCCAATCTGAGAAATCATCGCCATGCCTGTTTGTGCTAATACCGCCTGATGGAAGAAGTCGGCCAGACCAGCTGGTGTTAGCTGCTGGATTTGCTCAATCGCTTTTTCACGCGTATCGAAAGCAAAGTTCTGACGTTTAAAGTCACGGTTAAAGCGGTTCGCCTCTTCATCCAGCGTTTGCGGGCGCTGCTTCATATCGTTAATTAGCGCCTGCTGATACTGGGCAAAATCTTCCGCTTTCATGCTGCGCAGACGCTGTTCCGCCTGCGGATAAAACGCCTGGAAGCGTTGCAGTAAAAACGTCGGCTGCTTGCTGTTACTTTGCAGCAGGAAACCGATGCCCCATTGGCGACCAATCGGCATCTGATACGCAAACACCGCGTAGCCGAGCTGCTCTTCGGTACGCAACTGGTTGTAGAACCAGGGTTGGACGATCTGGCTCAGCATGGTGCTGTTGGCCATGCTTTGATATTCGCTGAAGCCCAACGGCACATACAGCGCGGCCAGCGCCGAATCGGTGCTACTGCCGGCTTTTTGCAGGTTGGCCTTGATCGCTTTATCCACCGACACATAATCACTGTGCCAGTAGCCGTGACCATCGCTCTGCAACTGCTGCTGCAGCTCATCGCCGAGCTGTTTCACGCGATCGGCAGAGAGATTGCCCACCACCATCATTTCCGGCGTTGCATGATGAATCAGCGCATCGCGGTAATCGGTGACCTCTTTCAGCGTGATGTCCTTCACCAGTTTGCGGCGCGTTTCACGCTGGGTGTAAGGCAGCTGCGACAACATCTGCATCGGCTGAATCGCCTGTTCAAACGCTTTGCCCTTCTCTGCCGCCTCCAGTCGATCCAGATACCAGGATTTGGCCTGCTCCAGCTGCTGCTGATCCGGCGTAAAGGTGGCGTAACCTTCCACCAGCTTCTTTAGCAATTCCGGAAGACGTTGGGTAAAACCGCTGGCGCTAAACACGATGCCATCATCTTCCCCGGTGGAGAAACTGATGCCGCCAATCGAGGCTTGCGAATTCAGTTCATCCAGCGCCAGGCTAGAGAGATAGTCATTCAAGCCAAACAGCACCTGCTGGCGCGCATCGCTAATCGCGGATTTGTTACGCAGCGCCAGGGTGATAGCGGCTTTCGGTTCGCTGGCAAACAGCTGACTTGGCATCCAGTAAATACGCATGCTGTCGCCATTGGTCAGTGCGACCGGATGATCGTAGGTTTTGCCATCGGCAGGAATGATGGAAAAATCCGACGGAATGTAGGGATTCAGCGTGGGCATCGACAGCTGGAGCTGTGCGGCGCGTTGCTGCCAGTCGCTGAACTGGGCCTCGCTGATTTTGTCCACCTGATAGGGCGCATTCACAAAGTAGGCCTCTTTGTTATGCGGCTCCTGCGGGCTGATGTACCAGATACGCGCGTTCTGCGGCGTCATCTCATCGAGACGCGTTTTGATTGCGGCGGGATCGAACTGATCGGCCAGATACGGCGCATCCAGCGTGTGTTCAACCGGCACCCGCAGCATGGTATCCACCAGCCACTCAATGTAATCCATATCGCGGGTAATCGATGGATAACGGAAATCCAGCGCCAGCACGTGGGAGACTTCATCGAAGTACGCTTTACTGATGCCTTTGCTGCGCAGCATATCGAGGTAATTAAACACCGCAGCGACCACTTCATCGCGCTGCGCAAGACCTTTGTCGGTTAACGAAACGCTGATAGCGAAGACGCCGCTATTGCGCTCGGTCATTGGGTCAGCACCGGCGCTGACGCCATCCGCCAGCCCCTGTTTTTGCAGCCAGTCGTTGAGGGTGTTTTTACTGCGATTGCTGAGAATGTAGCTGATCAGCGTATCGGTTTTACTGCGGAACTGGCCGCTGTTGTTCGGGATACGGAACTCAATTTTTAACTGCTTGCGCGGCTGCGCGGGCACGTAATGGATAATGATGCCCTTCTGCGCGTCGGTCACCACCGGCACGTCAATCTCTGGCACGGTGGTCTGATGATTAGCCACACGACCAAAGGTTTTTGCCGCAATGTCGGCCATCTCGGGTAGCGGTTTGTTGCTGTAGATCACCGCCTTCATCAGATTGGCGGAATAATGGCTGTGATAAAAGTCGGTCAGCGCCTGATGCAATTTGCTGTCCGGCTTGTCGCTCAACGTATCGAGGTTGCCGCCGGAATAGCGCGAGCCCGGATGCGCGGGATTGAGGGTTTCTGCGCCCACCTGCGCCATGCGCAAGCCATCGCGTGAGCGAGCCATGGTCAGTTCTGCGTTGACCGCATGGCGCTCACGGTCGGCATTAACCGGATCGAGCAACGGTTCAGCAATCGCATCAGCCAGACGATCGACTGCTGGCTGCAGCGCACTGTTTTCCACTTCCAGATAGAACGCCGTGCGATACGACGCGGTGCTGGCATTGTGGCTGCCGCCATTCTTTTTCAGGAATTCGGCGAGATTATCAGGCTGCGGATAACGCTTTGATCCCATCAACACCATGTGTTCGAGATAGTGCGCCAAACCCAGTTGCTGATTAGGATCGTCCAGCGAACCAATCGGTAAGGTCAGCGCCGCCAGTGATTTAGGCGCTTCGGCATCCGAGACCAGCAGCACGGTCATGCCGTTGTTTAATGTAATCGCCTGGTAACTGCGTGGATCGTGATCGCTTTTACGAATGGTGTCATTGATGGGTTGCCAGCCGCGATCGGTATCGGCAAAGGCATTCAGCGCTAACGTGCTCAGCAGCAGCGCTCCAATCCAGCGTGCGTAAATCCGCATTTAAACCCCTTACGTTACCCTTTTCCGCTTGCTGTGTGCCCAGCGGTGAAATAGACAAACTTTCTTATCGTGTCAGGAACAACCTCAAACGAGGCCGTATTCCCTTGCTATTCATCATTTTGATGCGCCAGGCGCACCGGCAAATACCATTGGCGTGCGGCGGCAGTTATCGCATGCACGGCATCATCATCCAATGAGCGACTCAGGCGCTGCAGATAGGGATCGCTGCCCTCGCCTTCCACCTGGAAACCACCCTGCCAGGCTTGCAGCAATTTGTTAAGTGCCTTTTTCTGCGTTGCTTCGTCTTCCAGCAACTGCTGCGACTTACTGTCAAAGCTGGCTTCCAGCCAGGCTCCGCCGGATTTATTCAGCAGCATCAGCGGCTGGACTAATCCAGCCTGATAACCCGCAACATACTCATTCAGTAGCGACAGCGCCTGTTCCGCAGGCAGCGCCGCGAAGCGCCAGTGACTCTGTTTACGACCGTACATGCGGCTTTCACCGCTGCCGCCCAATGCGCAATACACCAGATGTTCCAGCCATAGCAGCAGGCCATCATTCATGTTGAGCACGCCCGGACGCCAGCGCAGCAGGCCATCAGCTTGCACCTGCGTCAGCCAACCGGTCAATTGCACTGCGCCGAGCGTCAGATTGATTTCCCAACTTTCGGCGGGCTGGCGTTGACCACTCACCTCGACTGCCACTTCCAGCATCTCTTCGGTCTGGCTCTGCCAGAAAAGTTCCCCGAACGCGCCGTAAGGCAGATTGCCTGCCGCGCGATGGCGCGCATACAGTTGCGCCGGATCGTCACCGTTGACCAGCGTATTCAGTAATTGGGCGTTGATTTGGTAGCGTTCGAGGCTATCAGGCGCGAACGGTTCGCTGTCGGGCAGTTCGCTCTCTTCCATCCAGAAAGCCACACCCAAGCGCTGCTGGAACCATGCGCGCACCGGATGACGCCAGAAGCGCAGCAGTTGCTCCAGCGACAAGGTTTCTAACGGTGCAGGCGGCAAAGGCTGTACAAAATCCGGCTGTGCCACGCCGCTGCCGCTGGCCGCTGGCAGCCACTCCGCAGCAAAGCTTTGCCCGGGTGCGCCCGGTTGGAAGTTCTCTGCGGCAAACGGCATGCGGCTGTGCAGCTTTTGCAGATGGTCGCGCACGCGTTGCTCACTGATATCGGGTTCAAGTGCTTCATCCTCCGGCAGACGGAAGCTTTGTCCCAGATAATCCACCAGCTCGCTCACTAATACCGATGGATAGCGCTCCGTGTTGTCCTGAATCGCCCGGCCAATGTAGCTGATATAGAGCTGCTGCTGCGCCGAGATCAGCGCTTCGAGGAACAGATAGCGGTCATCATCGCGGCGGCTACGGTCGCCTTTGCGCATCTGTTGCTGCATCAGGTCGAAACCAAGCGGCGCTAAGGTGCGCGGATAGACGCCATCGTTCATGCCCAGCAAACACACCACTTTGAAGGGAATCGAACGCATCGGCATCAGCGTACAGAAGTTGATGGGACCGGCGAGAAAACGTTGGCTGATGCGCTGTTGATCGAGGCGCGAACGCAGCTCATCGCGTAGCAGCGTAACCGGAATCGGCTGTTGATACGCCGCCTGCATGCCCTGTTCGATAATCTGTTTCCACTGCGTTTCCACCAGCAGTAGCGCGGCTTCACTTTCGGCGTCTCCGCTAAAGAAGCACTCAATCAGCTCACGGCACAGCGGCTGCCACTCTGCCAGCGTGCGTTCTTCTGCCAGACGCGCACGCCACTCTTCCAGTCGCGATAGCAGTTCAGCCAGATGACCCGCCAGTTCAGCGATCAAACCCCTGGATTCGTCATAAGGCAGAATCCCTTGCCAGTCACCGTTGCGGCTCTCCAGCGCATAGCCGAGCAGCATGCGCTGCAGGCCAAAGCGCCAGGTGTGTTGTCCGGTTACCGGCAGCGCCAGCGCTTCTACGCTGGCATCATCCAATCCCCAGCGAATGCCGGACTCCATCACCCAACGGCGCAGCAGTCGCAGCCCGCTTTCATCTACCGAGAAGCGCTGTGCCAGCGCGGGAACCTCAAGCAGCGCCAGCACATCTTCGGAGGCAAAGCGACTTTCAGGCAGCGACAGCAAGCTGAGCAGCGCCAGAATCGCCGGATGCGCCTGACTGGCGCGGCGGTCGGAAATGGCGAACGGCAAATAGCGTTCGCTCGGCGCGCTGGCAAAAGCGGCCTGAATAAAAGGGGCGTAACTGTCGATATCCGCCACCATCACGATGATGTCGCGCGGCTTGAGTTCGGGATTGGCTTCCATCAGCGTGAGCAGATGATCCTGCAGCACTTCAACTTCACGCTGGGCGCTATGACACACCTGCAGCGTGATCGAGCGATCTTCCGGATCAAGCAGGCGTTTCTCGGCGCTGTTCGCCAATTCTCCCGCATTAAGACCAATGACCGCTCTATCGTCCAGATTGAGCAGATCCGCTTGCAAGCTGTGCAGCAGATTGTCTTGTGGCATCTCAACGAAGGCATCAATGTCGTTGGCAGCGGATTCCATCTGGCTCAGCAGAAACAGATTATCGCGCCCCAGTTTGCCCCATGATGCCAGCAGCGGATTGGTTAGCTGCTGCTCGCCGATGTCGTTAAACAATGCCGGCGCGCTGGCTGGATCGCGGAACAGCGGCTGCAGCTCGTCCGATTGTATGCGGCGACGCTGGCGGCTTTGCAGCTTCGCCAGAAAAGCATAATCCTGAATGTCGCCCCAATAGTGACGGCAGGGGTTGGTGAACAGCAGATGGATATCAATGTGCCGACCCAGCGCTTCCAGTGCCTGCAGATAGACCGGAGGCAGCGCGGAAATACCGCAAATAAACACGCGTTGCGGCAAGCCTGCCGGCGGCGTTTGCGCCTGTTCCAGCTTTTGGATGAAGCGCGCATAGAGATTGGCGCGATGCCACATCGGCTGACCCAGGCTTTCGGTGAAGTTGACCAGATCGCACCACAGCGGTGCCTGCCACTGCTGCGATTCGCCCAAGCCATCAATCAGTTCACCGCGCTCCCAGCTGTTGAGCCAGTCCGAGCGATACACCAGATATTGGTCAAACAGGTCAGCAACACGGGCGCTGAGCTGATACAGCTTGCGCTTATCGTCATCATCATTGAGGTAGTGACGCAGCGGCTGGAATGCGTCCTGCTCCAGCAAAGTTGGCAAGCGATGCATCAGCTTCCAGCTCATGCTGGCTTTGGTAAAGGCGCTCTCTTCAGGAATATCGGGCAGCACCTTGACGAACATGTTCCAGATGAAGCTGGCAGGCAGCGGGAAATCGATGTTGGCGGCAATGCCGAAACTGTTAGCCAGCTCCATTTGCAGCCACTGCGCCATGCCTGGGCTTTGTACCAGCACCTGCTCAGCCGCCAGCGGGTCGGCCAGCGGTTGATTTTCAATCAGAATTCCTGCCAGATTCTTCAACAGATCAAGCTGATTTGAGTGATAGACCCGGAACATATTTCTCCTAAACACAAGACAACAACGCAGCCGAGCCACTCTACCGTTTATCACCTGCGATGCCTACCGCTAGTGGCAATTGAGCTGCGCCAGTGAGGCGGAACGCTGCTGTGGACCCGTAACCGTCACGCGCTCCAGCGTACAGCCGCCCGCCAGGCTCTGCTGCTGGCGCTGATTCTGCCATCCCTCAACCTCACGTCCAAGCAACGCCTGACCGGCAACACGCCACGCCTGTCGCTGCTGCCACTGCTGGCTAAAACCCAGCGCCAGCGCGCGATGATATTGCAGCAAGGTGCTGATGGTCATCGCCAACATCAGCATCGCCACCAGTGTTTCTGCGAGGCTAAAGCCCTGCTGCTTCTGGCTGGCACAGCGCCGGCTGCGACAGCGGACAGTAATCGATCCAGCCATGCGCTTGCCGCTGTGGTTGCGTGTTGGGAATTGATACCCAACGATAGAGCCACAGCGCGCGCCCTTCTCCATGTCCCGATAACAACGCATTGTCATCCTCCATCCGTAGCAGGCAGCTTTGCCACTGCTCTGCTGTCCATTGCTGACATTGCCAGCCGGTGGCCTGCGGCCAGTTTTGCACGCTGCCCCACTCTAACGCCGCCTGCGCCTGCCAGAAATCCTGGCCGTGCAGTTGCTCGTCAGCCACTAATACCATGCTTTGCGAAAGCTGCGTTCGCGTGGCGTGTAGCGTCAATCCGCCCATCAGTAACATCATCAGCACCATGCCCAGCGTGCTATTGCCGCGCTGCTTCACAGATTGATTCCTTCAATCCAGTTTTCCAGTTCTACGCTTTGGCTGTCAGCGTGTCCCGCCAGTTGCAGCACCAGACGCGTTCCCTGCCGCTCAAGCTTGAAGGTATCGATGGTGAGAAACGCCGGATCGGAGAGTTTCTCCCAACCGCTGCTGTTGCACTCATCCACGCCACGCTGCATTTCAAGCTGTCCGCTGCGCAGCCGATAGCCGTAATAGTCACTTTCGCTGTGGCCCACGCCTTCCCAGCGCCCGTTGCTGTTCTCATCCCAGCGCAGTAAAACGCAACTGCCGCTGGCGGCAATCGTTAGCGCCGAACCGCTGCACTGGCCGTGACAATAGCCGGCTCGGCGCAGCGCTTTATGCAGCGTATTGACGATCTGCTGCAGCTCCTGCTGTAACTGCACGCGCTGTTGCAGGCGCAGATTCTGCTCCAGCAGCAGCGGTAAAAATCGCCCGACGCTGATCATCAGTACCGCGCCTATCGCCATGGCAATCAGCATCTCCAGCAGGCTGAATCCACGTTGCGCTATTCGCATCCTTTTTCTCCCGGCTGGCAGGCGCGGATGCGCGCTCTGGCGGAGATGATTAAGCGCCAGCGCCCCGCCGCACTGGCGAGATCGATGCTGCCAGGACGCGCAACATCACGCCGTCCGTAAAAACCGACGTCGCCGGTGATGGCGACAAGGCGCACGCTGTCGTGCGGCGGTTTAAATAACCAGCGCGAGGGCAATGCGCAGCCTTCTGCCGGTTTGGCTCCCGCGCCAAGACAACCGTTTTCACCGCTTTGTAACCACAGCGTGAGATCGCGATTGTGCCAGTTTGCATGGGCGCGCAGGCGCAGCAGAAATCCCTGCAGTTGCAGTACGCTGTCGCGCAGCTGTTGATACTGCTGCCAGCGCTGCCAACCATGCAGCGCGCCAACGCTGAGTATGCCGGCGATCACCATCACCAATAGCAGTTCGGGCAAGGTGAAGCCGTGGTTATCGTTTCTGTTCATGGCGGGTAATGTGCCCAGCGGCATGAGGTTGAACAAGCTTGGGAAATCAGCGTTGGGAAACGTTGCGCAGGGAATCGGGTGAGGTGTGCAGTGGGATACAGCGTTTTGTGAGGCGGATTCAGGATTGAGGTGCGGTTGGAGAGTGAGATGCGGTGAGGATTGAGGTGCGGGTGAGTAGAGGTCGCCATGAATGGCGACCCTACGAGTGTGGTGTTAAATTGCGACGGGCGCTTTAATCGCGGGATGCGGATCGTAGCCTTCAATCTCGAAATCATCGAACTGATAATCAAAGATAGAGGCCGGTTTACGCTTGATCACCAGCTTCGGCAACGGACGCGGTTCGCGCGTTAACTGCAGGCGTGCTTGCTCTAAATGGTTGCTGTACAGATGGGTATCGCCACCGGTCCAGACAAAATCGCCCACTTCGAGATCGCACTGCTGCGCCACCATATGCACCAGCAGCGCGTAGCTGGCGATGTTGAATGGCAGACCAAGGAAGATATCGCACGAACGCTGATAGAGCTGGCAAGAGAGCTTGCCGTTCGCCACGTAGAACTGGAAGAAGGCGTGGCAAGGTGCCAGCGCCATTTGATCCAGCTCGCCCACGTTCCACGCCGAGACGATGATGCGGCGCGAATCCGGGTCACGCTTCAACTGCTCAATCACTTTACTGATTTGATCAATCTCTTCGCCCGACGCGCTGCCCCAGCTGCGCCACTGCTTGCCATACACCGGACCAAGATCGCCATTATCATCTGCCCATTCGTCCCAGATGGTGACCTTGTTCTCTTTCAGGTAACCGATGTTGGTCTCACCTTTCAGGAACCACAGCAGCTCATGAATGATCGAGCGCAGGTGCACTTTCTTGGTGGTAACCAGCGGAAAACCGTCCTGCAAATTGAAACGCATCTGGTGGCCAAAGATCGAGAGAGTGCCGGTGCCGGTACGGTCGGCCTTTTCAGCGCCTTCATTCAGCACATGTTGCATTAGGTCCAGATACTGTTTCATTTTACCTCACGAGTTTGTTGCTGCGGGCGACGACGATACGCCCAGATCATCATAATCACACCGGCCAGAATCATTGGGATCGACAAAATCTGTCCCATGCTGACGCCGCCTTCAAACAGGCCAAGCTGCGCATCCGGCTGACGGAAGAACTCCACGATAATGCGGAATGCGCCGTAGCCAATCAGGAACAGGCCCGAGACGCTGCCCATTGGGCGCGGCTTGCGGATAAACAGGTTGAGAATGATGAACAGCACGATACCTTCGAGGCACAGCTCATACAGCTGTGACGCATGACGCGGTAGTACGCCGTAGGTGTTCAGCAACTCCTGGTACTGCGGATTGTTGGCCGCCAGCGCGATATCTTCGCTGCGTGAACCCGGGAACAACATCGCGTATTTGAAATCGGGCGCCACGCGGCCCCACAGTTCGCCATTGATGAAGTTACCGAGACGACCGGCACCCAAACCAAACGGGATCAGCGGTGCAATGAAATCCGCCACCTGGAAGAAAGTACGCTTGGTGCGGCGTGCGAAGATCAGCATCACCACAATCACACCAATCAGGCCGCCGTGGAACGACATGCCGCCATCCCAGACCTTAAACAGATACAGCGGATTTTCCAGGAACAGCGGCAGGTTGTAGAACAACACATAGCCGATACGTCCACCGAGGAATACGCCGAGGAAGCCCGCATACAGCAGGTTTTCCACTTCCTCTTTTTTCCAGCCGCTGCCAGGTTTGTTGGCGCGTCGCGTCGCCAGCCACATGGCAAATACAAAGCCCACCAGATACATCAAGCCGTACCAGTGAAGCGAAACCGGTCCGATAGAGAAAATTACCGGATCGAATTGGGGAAACGAAATGTAGCCGTCAGTCATCTTTCACCACTGTTTTTTTCTGCCCTGAAACGGGTCTGGCTAAGGGTTCACATAATAAAAGGCCGCGCATAATAGCACAGCCACGTTTAACACAGGTCGCGAAGATGTAACCGTTAACGCCCGCCGCGAATTAAACCGCCTAAACCACGGCGCTCCATAAAGGTAGAGACCAGATGGCGCACTTCCGAGGCGGTATGCGCAGCCAGCCCATGCTCGCTAAGCTTCTGCGCCTCTTCAAAGTCGAGATGACGCAGCAGATATTTCACACGCGGTACATTCTTGCCGTTCATGCTGAGATGGTGATATCCCATGCCCACTAACAGCGCGACACACATTGGATCGCCGGCCATTTCACCACACAAGCAGAGCTCCAGTTTGGCCTGGCGGGCTTCGCTGGCGATGGTGTGCAGCGCCCGCAGCATCGCCGGATGCAGCGAATCATACAGGTTCGCCACGCGCGTGTTGTTACGATCGACCGCCAGCAAATATTGCGTCAAATCGTTGGTACCGACGGAGACAAAATCCACGCGATCCGCCAGATGCGGGATCATAAACAGCATCGACGGCACTTCAATCATGATGCCAATGCGCGGCTTAGGAATCACATAGCCGAGCATCTCTTCCACTTCGCGGCCAGCGCGATCGATCAGACGACGCGCATCATCGATCTCATCGATATGGCTGATCATCGGCAGCAAAATGCTTAAGTTGCCAGACGCCACGTTGGCACGCAGCATGGCGCGCACCTGTACCAGGAAGATTTCAGGCTGATCGAGCGTTAGGCGAATGCCACGCCAGCCAAGGCACGGATTCTCCTCGCTGATCGGCATATACGGCAGCTGTTTATCCGCGCCGACATCCAGCGTACGCAGCGTCACCGGCTTGTCGTAGAACAGCTGCAGCATGCCCTGATACTGCGCCACCTGCTCCTCTTCGGACGGGAAGCCGTTGTGCAGCATGAACGGAATTTCGGTGCGGTACAGACCGATGCCATCTACCCAGTTATCCAGTGCCTGCTCGTGTTCCGCGCTGAGACCGGCATTCAGCATCACCTGAATGCGCTCACCGCTTTTCAGCTCGCCGGGCTGCTCGACCACGCCTTCGGCCATTTTGCTCAGCGCGTTCTCTTCGCTGATCAAACGCTGATACTCCTGCACCAGCACCGGTTCCGGATCGATCAGCACTTCGCCGCGATAGCCATCAACAATCAGCAAGCGTTTGTTGAGCTGCGCCGGCAGGATATCCGCGCCCATTACGGTGGGGATGCCCATCGCGCGCGTCAAAATCGCCGCATGCGAGTTGGCCGCGCCGTCGCGCACCACCACGCCCGCCAGACGTTCCTGCGGCAATTCCGCCAGCGTGGTGGCGGTGAGTTCATCGGCGACTAACACGAAGCGTTCCGGCCACGCATTGGTGCCGACCAGTGAATCATCGAGGTGGAACAGCAGACGCTGACCGAGCACGCGCAGATCGCCGGCGCGCTCGCGTAAATATTGATCCTGCAGGTTGGCGAACTGCTCGGCGAACTTCTCGATCACCGTTTTCACTGCCCACTCGGCTACCGATCCGCGCTCGATCTCATCAAACAGATCTTTTTTCAGGCGCGCATCGGTAAGCAGGTGCGAATAGAGATCGAAGATCGCCGCGCTCTCTTTCTGCACGCTGGCAGCAAAGCGTTTACTGAAGCGGCGGAATTCGTTGCCGGCTTCGCCCATCGCCAGCACCAGACGCTCGCGTTCACGCTGCACGTCGAGCGTGGACGCAGCAGAAACCTGGTCGAGCAGCGGTTGAGTTTCATCCACCCATCCGGGCGCAACCGCCACGCCAGGTGCCGCAGCAATGGCTTTTACCCGCGTCTGACGGAATTGACCAAACAGTTGACCGAGCTGCGACTGCGACAGCAAGCCCGCCATTTGCGTGGCGAGCGTGACGAGGAAAGACTCTTCGCTTTCATCAAACTGACGGTGTTCGCGCTGCTGGATAACCAGCACGCCAAGCAGCTGGCGACGGCTGATGATCGGGACGCCGAGGAAGGAGCGATAGCGCTCCTCTTTAACAGAAGGAATGTATTTGAAGCTGGGATGGCTTTGCGCGTCGGCGAGGTTGATCGGCTCAGCTAAGCGTCCAACAAGGCCAACAATGCCTTCATCAAACGCCAGCGTGACCGTACGACCACGCGGCTTTTTTAGCCCGCGTGTCGCCATCAGGTAGTAGCAACGACGATCGTGATCGGCGAGATAAACCGAGCAAACCTCGGTTTCCATCGCAAGGCAAATTTCGTTTACCAGAATGTCGAGTGCTTCATTCAGACGTGGAGCACTCGCCACTTTCTCTACAATTTCGCGTAACTGAGTGAGCATAAAGGGCGTGGCCTATCCTCTTTTACGTCGTTGGGCGGCGTTATTCCGCTGCCCCGCACTCTCCTGCATAGACATCACTACGCCCGCGAATTCTTTCATTACGCGGCGATAAACATCGCGCTTGAAAGAGACCACCTGACGTACCGGATACCAGAAGCTAACCCAGCGCCAACCATCAAACTCCGGCGTGCTGCTGTGCTGCACATTGATTTCCGCGTCACTACACATCAACTGCAGAAGAAACCACTTTTGTTTCTGGCCGATACACACCGGCTTTGTGTCCCAACGCACCAAACGTTTTGGCAACTTGTAGCGTAACCAGTTTCGGGTTGAAGCAAGTATTCGAACATCTTTGCGGTGTAAACCCACTTCTTCGAACAGTTCGCGATACATCGCCTGTTCAGCAGTTTCACCCGGATTGATGCCTCCCTGAGGAAATTGCCAGGAGTGCTGTCCAAAGCGCCTGGCCCACAACACTTGTCCTTGCCTGTTACAGATTACGATACCAACATTCGGGCGGTAGCCATCATCATCGATCACTGGACTACCTCAAAGCTAAATTTGAATAGCCTGATTGTTTCACACTCCTTACAGGCGGTAAACCACTGGATAGCGGGCCGCAGGCGGAATAAAAACAGGATAACTCACAGAGATTAGCCAAGTTATAAACAGACGATCCCATTTATCGGCGATCTTATTCACGTTTTCTGTGGATAGCTTTGTGCAGAACACGGGAATGAGTTGAATAACCACTTCGGATAAATCTCATCGCTCAGCATAATAGCGGCGATAAATACGATATATTTCATCGATATAAAACTTATTAACCGTTAAATCACTATCAGGATCAACGGTTATCCTCCGCTCGGTTTTTTCGATCGGTTAAAGATCCATCACCGACGTTTTTATCCACAGAGAATGCCCTAAACCTGGTCAAAGAAAGGAAAAAAAGCGTTCAAAACACTAAAGTCAAGGCTGTAAATGGAAACAGGGGTACGAACAAAGGGGTGTTACCCCACTTTTCTGTGGATAACCAGGTTCAACACCTGTTCATTGTCGATAACAAGCTGGGATAACCTGGCCATATCATCGGATGGCCCCATTCCATTGGAATAAAAAAGCATGCTGAATCATGCTATTATCACGGTTATTCAACTAACTGCCATGTGGACAAACCCGACCCGCGTTTACTGTTCACTCTTCAACCAATGTGAGTTTTAGCATGCACTCCTCACCGTTATTGCCGTCACCACCTGAAAACGAAGCGGAATTACTGCAGCGCGCACAACAGCTGGCGGGACAGACCTTTGCCGCGCTGGCGGCGCAGATTAACCTGCCGATTCCCGCAGATTTGAAACGCGACAAAGGCTGGGTTGGCATGCTGTTAGAGCTGCATTTGGGCGCCAGCGCTGGCAGCAAAGCTGAGCAGGATTTCGCCCATCTCGGCATTGAGCTGAAAACTATTCCGGTTGATGCGCAAGGCAAACCGCTGGAGACCACCTTCGTGTGCGTCGCGCCATTAACTGGCAATAGCGGCGTGACCTGGCAAACCAGCCATGTGCGGCACAAACTGGCGCGAGTGCTGTGGATCCCGATCGAAGGCGATCGTACCTTGCCTTTGGCCGAGCGCCGCGTCGGTTCGCCGCTGCTGTGGCATCCGAGTGAAGAAGAGGAGCAACAGCTGCGTGAAGACTGGGAAGAGTTGATGGATATGATTGTGCTCGGTCAGGTGGAGCGCATCACCGCACGTCACGGTGCCTGGCTGCAGATCCGTCCTAAAGCCGCCAACAGCAAAGCGTTGACCGAAGCCATCGGCGAACACGGCGAGCCGATCATGACGCTGCCGCGCGGCTTTTATCTGAAGAAAAGCTTCACCGGTCCGCTTTTGGCGCGACATTTTTTACTGTAAATGCATATTGCTGCCGATAATTTTAGGAATGATGCGATTACTCCTAACGACGAAAGCATTTATTACTACACTTTTGCTGTTGAAGTCGCGAGAAGGAGATAAGAATGAAAGGGTTGGTGAGTGCAGTGGGTTTAGCGTTGGTGGCGCTGTTATTGAGTGGTTGTAGCAGTGATTACGTCATGGCGACCAAAGATGGCCGCATGATCATGACAGATGGCAAACCCGCCATCGATAAAGAGACCGGATTGGTACAGTACACCGATGAGAAAGGCCATCAGATGCAGATCAATGGTGATGAGGTTTCAACCATCATTGAGCGTTAAGTGCCAAATTGCCCTGCCTGCACGCGTTTTCCCTTTGTGCAGGCGATTTCCCGAACTTTCCCCTCTTCCTTCCGCGCCGCTTCACACGCTATAGTCCCAAAGGACACAACATTCCCTTTCATAATGAAAAAAGGATGCCGGCAAATGCACTATCACCGTATTCCCCATAGCACGCTGGAAGTGAGTCAGCTGGGGCTTGGAACCATGACGTTTGGTGAGCAGAACAGCGAAGCCGACGCCCACGCACAGCTTGATTACGCGGTTAGCAGTGGTATTAACCTGATTGATACCGCGGAAATGTATCCGGTGCCGCCGCGCCCGGAAACTCAGGGATTAACCGAACAATACATTGGTAGCTGGCTGAAGAAGCGCGGCAGCCGTGACAAAATCATCCTCGCCAGCAAAGTGGCCGGTCCGGTACGCGGCGCGGATGCGTCGATTCGCCCGAACCAGGCGCTGGATCGCAAAAACATCCGCGAAGCGCTGGATGCCAGCCTGAAACGCCTGAATACCGATTATCTCGATCTCTATCAGCTGCACTGGCCGCAGCGTCAGACCAACTATTTCGGCAAGCTGGGTTATCAATACACCGATTCCAGCGTGCCGGTGACGCTGCTGGAAACGCTGGAAGCGCTGACCGAACAGGTGCGCGCCGGTAAGATTCGCTACATTGGCGTGTCGAACGAAACCGCGTGGGGCGTGATGCGTTACCTGCAGCTGGCTGAAAAGCATGAGCTGCCGCGTATCGTCACCATCCAGAATCCGTACAGCCTGCTGAACCGCAGCTTCGAGGTTGGTTTAGCGGAGATCAGTCAGCATGAAGGCGTTGAGCTGCTGGCTTATTCCAGCCTGGCATTCGGTACCTTGAGCGGTAAATACCTGAACGGTGCGAAACCCGCCGGTGCGCGCAATACGCTGTTTAGCCGCTTCACCCGTTACAGCGGCGATCAGTCCAATCAGGCGATTGCTGCCTATGTTGCGCTGGCGAAGAAGCACAATATGGATCCGTCGCAGATGGCGCTGGCGTATGTGCGTCAACAGCCGTTTGTCGCCAGTACTTTGCTGGGCGCCACCACGCTGGAGCAACTGAAGATTAACGTTGAGAGTTTCAATCTGACGCTGAATGCTGATGTGTTAGAGGAACTGGAAGCGATTCATCGCCAGTTTACCTATCCAGCCCCGTAAAACCGTAGGGTCGCCATTCATGGCGACCTTTTTAATTACCGTACAATCCACCGCACCTTCTACCGCCGCCCTTTCCACCACAACACCGCAATCGCCACGGCGAAAATCGCGCCGAATCCGACGCCGGTCGCCACCGCAGGCGCGCCCAGCTTAATCGCCACGGTATACAATCCCAGCATCAGCAGCATCGCGGTATTTTCACCGAGATTCTGCACCGCAATCGCGTTGCCTGAACCCACGGACTCCTTGCCGCGCTCCTGCAGCAGCGCATTCAGCGGCACTACAAAGAAACCACCCAGCGCACCAATCAACATCAGCACCAGATAGGCATTCAGCAAGCTGGTTTGCAACGCGAACACCACCACCATCACGCCAATCAGCACACCGGCAGGCATGCAGCGACGCACGGTTTGCAGCGTCACCAGTTTTGCCGCCGCAGCCGCGCCAATCACGATGCCAATCGCCACCATCGCATTCAGCGTGGTCGGGGTTTTGTTGTCGCTGATGCCAAGCGCCACCGGTACCCACAGCACCAGCAGGAAACGCAGCGTCACGCCCGCGCCCCAAAACAAACTGGTACCGAGCAGCGAGAAACGCGTTTCGCCGTTACGCCACAGCAGCTTCGTGGCCGTGACGAAACTGCGCAGCATGGCAGCAAAATGCCAGCTCTGGCCCGGACGCGCCGCCGTCAGGCGCGGAATAAAGATGTTCGCCACCACCGCCATCGCATAGGTCATGGCACACACCACCAGCGCGGCGACCAGGTTCCAGTCCGCCAGCATCCCGCCCGCCACCGAACCCAGCAGAATCGCTGCAATGGTCGAACCTTCCATCAAGCCGTTGGCTTTGACCAGGCGTTCACCGCTGGTGATCTCCGTCAGGATGCCGTACTTGGCCGGCGAATAGGATGCCGCGCCAATCCCCACCAGCGTGTAGCCAAGGAACGGATTGAAGCCGAAGCAGATGGTCAGCGCGCCCAGCAGCTTGAGGCTGTTGGCGAACATCATCACCCGACCTTTGGCGAAGCTATCCGCCATCTGCCCAACGAACGGCGCGAGCAGAATGTAAGTAGCGACAAACAGCATTTGCAGGATCGGCTGGCTCCAGTCCGGATAGAACTGGTTTTTCAGCACCGCCAGCGTTACGAACAACAGCGCGTTGTCGCCAAATGCCGAGAAGAACTGCGCCACAATCACCGCCAGCATGTTGCGTGACATTAGCGGTGCATCGTTATTTAACGCCTGGCTCATGCTTGCTCCTGTTCCGCCAGCTGCTTGAGGCTGACATAGTCCGGTTTGCCGCTGCCCAGCATCGGCAGCTGTTTCATCACGCGGATATCGCGCGGCACCGCCAGTTCTGGTGCGCCAATCTCACGTGCTGCTTTCAGCAAGGTATCGCGCCCCAGTTCGCTGTCGGTAGTAAACAGCACCAAAGCTTCACCCCGATTACCGTCCGGACGCAGCGATGCCGCATGCTGTTTCTCGTTGGAGGCTTTCAGCGCAATCTGCTCCACAATTTCCAGCGACACCATCTCACCGGCAATTTTGGCAAAGCGTTTCGCACGCCCCTGAATCTGGCAGAAACCGCCTTCATCAAAGCTGACGATATCGCCGGTGTCGTACCAGCCTGCTTCCATCTCGCCTTCGCCGTTATCGGCGACCGGCACTTCCAGCACGCCTGGATTTTCCACGCGCAGATACCCGTTCATCACGTTTGGACCGCGCAGCTGCAGGCGACCGCCCTGCTCAATGCCCGGCACCGAAATCAGACGCGAATCCATGCCCGGCAGAATGCGGCCGACAGTGTGATTTTTCGCCGCCATCGGCACGTTGATCGCCACCACCGGCGCACACTCCGTCACGCCGTAGCCTTCGAGAATACGGATGCCGTATTTCTCCATGTAGATCTGACGCGTCGCTTCCTGCAGTTTCTCCGCGCCTGCCACCACATAGCGCAGACGCGCAAAATCGTAAGGGCTGGCGAAACGCGCGTAGTTACCGAGGAAGGTTGAAGTACCAAACAGCACGGTGCAGTTACGGTCGTAAACCAGCTCCGGCACGATGCGGTAATGCAGCGGGCTCGGATAGAGAAACACCTGCGCGCCGGTCAGCAACGGGGTAAACAGGCCAACGGTTAAACCAAAAGCATGGAACAGCGGCAGCGCCGACATAAAGCGGTCGCGCGGGGTGAAATCCGCCACGGTACGAATCTGCTCAACGTTCGCCAGCAGACTTTTATGCGAGTGCACCACACCTTTGGGATGGCCTTCCGAACCGGAGGTAAACAGCACCATCGCCGCATCTTCCGGCTGCTGCGCCACCAGCGCACGGCGCGGCATCAGCAGATGCGCCACAATCCACAACTTGTCCTGCAGCGTAACGGTATCTTTCAGATCTTCCAGATAGATCCACTGCACTTCGGTCAGTCCCTGCGGCAAGTGCCACAGGTTGCCTTTTTCGAGGAACTGCCGCGAGGTAAAGACAGTTTTCACCTGCGATGCGGTCAACGCCGCACGCATGCCATTCACACCTGCGGTGTAGTTGAGCATCGCCGGAATGCGGCCGCGCAGCGAAGCACCGAGAATCGCCGCCGCCGTCACCGTGGCGTTCGGCAGCAGCAGACCGACGTATTCACCTTGCTGGCTGTAGCGCTCCAGAATGCGGCCCACGCCAAGCGCTTTCTTCAGCAAACCGGTGTAGCTATCCGGTTTGAAGTTGACGTCTTCGATACACGGCTTCATCGCGCCATAACGCTGACGCGCATTGAGGAAAGCCTCGAACAGCGTCTCACGCGGACGCACTGCCATGCGGGCTTCCATCATCACATGATGAAGGTGCTCGCCCGCCAGCGTGCGGCGATCGCGCGCGCGTTTGGCGTCAGGCATCGGGATTACCGTTGGCGGCAGCACCGTTAAGGTGATGCGTGGGAACAGGCGGCGTTTAAACACGCCCGCCAGACGACCAAACGGTGTATATTCCGCGCCTTCGATACGCATCGGCACCACGGTGGCACCGGATTTCGCCGCCACAAAGCCCGCGCCGCTGTAGATCTTCATCAGCGATCCGGTCACGGTGATGCGCCCTTCCGGGAAGATTACCACCGGACGGCCCTGATTGATCATGCGCACCAGATGTTTGATCGACATCGGCTTGGTGGGATCGAGCGGAACGAAGTCGATAATCGGCTTCAGCAGACGCATAAACCATTGATCGCTGATCGACGAATAGACCGCGAACACCGGTTTGATCGGCAGAAACAGCGCCACCAATACGCCATCGAGAAATGACATATGGTTGGGGGTGATCAGCACTTTCTCTTTATGCAGTGCCGCGAGGTCGCCGCGCAGTTCCACACGCCACAGCAGGCGGAACAGGAAACGGAAAAAAGTCAGTAGCATGCCAGCTCCTTAGCAGTCGTAAAAAATGGCTCTTACGATGCAGGATCTGGGGATTTTCGACAAGTGGCGCGGTGATTTAAACGCAATTGCGGTTGTAGAGCCGCCATTCATGGCGTTAAGCACAGAGCGACTTTCGTTCGCCTCGTGCTGATGCAGTTGCAGCACCTTCGTGCGGCGACCGAGCAGAGGACGCATGGCCGCGCCCTCTGCACTCCCGGGCCTTGCGCCAGCCCAACCCGCCGCTTCGCGGTGCCTTCACTTATTCACGATTCCTGACGGACCGGTGGCGATTCGCTCCTGCTCAACGCCACCTCTCACCGCATCCATGCGGCTCGCCCTGGAATCCCTCATTCGCTCAGCGGTTTGGGATGTCGCCTCAACACCCGCGCTGCAGCATCAATGTATTATTTTGACTCACAGTCGCTGCAAATTCCGTAGGGTCCGCCATTCATGGCGACCTGGTTTCACCGCGCATCCATCTGCCAGCCGCCGCCCAGCGCCGCGATCAGACCAACGCTGCTCACCCATTGCGTGCTCTGCAGCGACAGCAAACTCTGCTGCGCACTCAGGCTGCTGTTTTCGGTGGTGGCGACGTCGAGATAGTCGATCATCCCGGCGTCATACTGATTGCGCGTCACGCGTGCCGATTCCTGCGCTGCGTCGGTGGCCGCCTGCTGCGAGGCGATTTCGCCCTGCAAGGTGTTCAGCTGCACCAGATAATCTTCCACTTCCCCCATGCCCGTCAGCACCGACTGGCGATAGCTGGCGACGCTGGCATCATAGGCGGCGCGCGCCTGTTCCACTTTCGCTGAGGTGGCACCGAAATCTAACAGCGTGCCGCTCAGTTCCGGCCCCAAAGACCAGACGCGATCAGGCAGCGAGAACAAACTGTTGATCGCCGATGAACTCACGCCGCCGCTGGCGCTCAGCGTCAGATCAGGATAGTAACCGGCAATCGCCACGCCAACCGCCGCATTTGCCGCAGCGACGTTGCGCTCGGCATAGGCGATATCAGGACGGCGCTGCAACAGCTGCGACGGCACGCTGTTCGGTATCGCGGGCATCGCCGCCTCCAGCTTCGCCACCGGCAAGGAGAAATCCGCCGGTGCGCGGCCCAGCAGCAGCGCAATCGCGTGCTCCATCTGTGCACGCTGCCACTGATAATCCTGCGCTGAGGCGCGGGCGCTCTCCAGCTGCATCTGCGCCTGCGCTAAGGTGGCGCGCGATTCGCTGCCCGCCGCGTATTTATTTTGAATCACGGTTAAATAGCGCTGATAAGCATCGATACTGCGCTGAAAGAGCGCGATTTTCTCGTCGATGATGCGCAGTTGGAAATAGTCCTGCGCCAGTTCGGACTGCGCGCTCAAGGTGATATTTGCCAGCTCGGCTTTGCTGGCTTCGGCGCTGGCGTTGTTCTCCTCCAGCGTGCGCCGCAGTTTGCCCCACAAATCCAGCTCCCAGCTGGCGCTGAGTTCGGCGGCATGGCTGTTGCTAACGCTGCGTTGTCCGGTAGCGCTGGCGCGGCTGCCGCTGCGCGTGCTACTGGCATCGTAGCCCACCGACGGCAACAACGCCGCGCGTGATTGCCCGGCCAGCGCCTGCGCTTCGCGGTACTGCGCGGCATAAGTGGCGACGTTCTGATTGGAGATGCTCACCTGCTTCAGCAGGCTATCCAGCGTGGCATCGTGATACACCTGCCACCAATCCCCTTTGCTGGTTGCATCCTGCGGCGTCGCCTGCGTCCAGCCTTTGGCTTCTTTGAAATGGGTCGGCATCGCCATCGTCGGGCGCTGATAATTGGGGCCAACCGCGCAGCCCGCCAGCAGCATCACGGTGAGCAACGGCGTTATTTTCAGGGACATTTTCATCTATCGGGATTCCACATGACGCAACCGCAGCCACTGACGTTGCGTGGCGCGGCTCAAACGATCAAGCCAGAGATAAACCACCGGCGTAGTAAACAGCGTCAGCAGCTGGCTCAGCGCCAAACCACCGGCAATCGCCAGCCCGAGCGGGCTACGTAAGTCGGCATCGCCGCCGCTGCCCAACGCCAGCGGCAGCGCGCCGAAGAACGCCGCCAGCGTGGTCATCATGATCGGCCGGAAACGCATCAAACAGGCTTGGGTAATCGCCTGCTGCGGCGTCATGCCTTGACTGCGCTCGGCGTGAATCGCAAAGTCGATCATCATGATGGCGTTCTTTTTCACGATACCGATCAGCAGGATGATGCCGATCAGCGCGATCACCGTCAGCTGCGTGTTGGTGAGCAGCAACAGCAGCAGCGCGCCCACGCCCGCCGACGGCAGCGTCGAGAGAATGGTGATCGGATGGATGTAACTCTCATACAGCACGCCGAGCACGATATACACCGCCGCCAGCGCCGCGATAATCAGCCACGGCATGGTGGCGGTAAGCTGGGCGAACGCGGCGGCGGTGCCAGCAAAACCGGCCTGAAGGGTGGAGGGTAAACCGAGCTGCGCCATCGCCTGCTTAATCAGCGCCTGCGCCTGCTCCAGCGACACGCCATCATTCAGGTTGAAGGCGATGGTGCTGGTGGCGGATTGGCCCTGATGCGCCACCGACAGTGGTGCGTTGCCGCCGGTGAAGCTGGCGAACGCCGCGAGCGGCACGCGATCGCCGCTGTCGTTAATCACGTACAGCTGCTGGAGAATCGCCGGATCGCGCGTGTAGCTATCCTGCAGCGACATCACCACATGATACTGATTAAGCGTGTGATAAAGCGTGGCGACCTGACGCTGGCTGAAGGCGTTATTCAGCATTGTGTCGAGCATCTGCACGTTCACGCCAAACCGTTTGGCGCGGTCGCGATCGATGTTGATCACCACTTCCTGACCGCCGGTTTGCGCATCAGAATCGACGCTATTCAATTGCGGGATCGCCGCCAGCGCCGCCTGCACTTTTGGCGTCCATGTGCGCAGCAGATCGAGATCGTCGGCCTGCAAGCTGTACTGATAGGTGGCGTTGGCACTGCGCCCGCCGATATGCAGATCCTGCGCCGCCATCAGGAACATCTGCGCGCCGGCGATATCGCGGGTTTTCATACTCAGGCGGTTGGCCACTTCGGTGGCGGTGGCATCGCGCTTGTCAAAATCTTTGAGCCGCACGAAGAAGTTGGCGCTGTTGCGCGAGCCGAACATGCCGCTGCCCATCGACGACATCACGCTCTCCACCGCCGGATCGGACTGGATGATTTTGGTGAACTGCAGCATTTTCGGCTTCATCGCCTGGAAGGAGATGTTCTGGTCAGCGCGCAGCGCGCCCATCAGCAAGCCGGTATCCTGATTGGGGAAAAAGCCTTTCTGCACCACGGAAAACAGGAACAGATTGAGCAACACGGTCAGCACCAGACTGAACATCGTCAGCTTTTGGTGCGCCATCACCCAAGCCAACCCGCGCGAGTAAGCCGCCAGCAACGCGTTAAGTTGGTTTTCGATAAACTGATACAGCGGATGTGGGCGTTGAGTGACTTTGGGCTTTGGCTTTAACAGGCGCGCGCACAGCATCGGCGTCAGGCTCAGCGAGACAAACATCGAGATCAGCAGCGATACCGTCAGCGTGACGGCAAATTCGCGGAACAAGCGTCCGACGATGCTGCCCATCAGCAGAATCGGGATAAACACCGCAATCAGCGACATAGTCATCGACAGCACGGTAAAACTCACTTCCTGCGCGCCACGCAGCGCCGCGCGCAGCGGACTGAGCCCTTCTTCAATATGGCGCGTGATGTTTTCCAGCACCACAATCGCGTCATCGACGACAAAACCGGTGGCGATAATCAGCGCCATCAGCGACAGATTATCGAGGCTGTAACCCAGCAGATACATCACCGCGCAGGTACCAATCAGCGAAACCGGCAGCGCCAGCGCCGGGATAATCACCGCCTGCACGTTGCGCAGAAACACAAACACCACGCCGATCACCAGCAGCATCGCCACCAGCAGCGTCTCTTCGGTGTCGTACAGCGAGGCGCGCACCGTCGGCGAGCGATCCACCACCACTTTCAGTTGCGTATCGGCGGGCAGATCTTTTTCCAGCGCCGGTAGCTGTGCTTTGATGGCATCAATGGTGTCGAGCATATTGGCACCGGCCTGGCGCTTGATGCCCACCATCACCGACGGCATAGCGTTGAGGAAACCGGCCTGATACTGATCTTCCACCGAATCATAAACGGTCGCCACATCATGCAGCCGCACTGCTTTGCCCGCTTTATAGGTGACGATCAGATCCTGATACTGCGCGGCTTTATCCAGCTGGCCGTTGCTGTCCACCACCCATGACTGGCTGCTGCCCTGCAAAATCCCTTTCGGCTTATTGGTGGTGCTGTTGGCGATGGCGCTGCGCACCGTATCCAGCGAAATGCCGTACTGCGTCAGCTTCAGCGGCTGTAGATCGATACGCACCGCCGGTAAGGCGCTGCCCATCAGCGACACTTCGCCCACGCCTTTCACCTGGCCCATCGCCTGCTCGATTTTGCTTTCGGCCAGATCGTAAAGTTCGCCTGGCGTGCGCGTGGCGGAAGTCAGCGCCAGCATCACAATCGGCGCATCCGATGGATTGGCTTTGCGATAGGTCGGCAGCGACTCCATCGCGCTCGGCAGCAAACTGCGCGCGGCGTTGATCGCCGCCTGCACGTCACGCGCCGCGCCGTTGATGTCGCGATCGAGATCAAACTGCAAAATCACGCTGGTCGATCCCTGCGAACTGCTTGAGGTCATCTCGGTGACACCGGCGATTTGCCCCAGCGAACGCTCCAGCGGCGTGGCGACGGTGGCCGCCATGGTTTCCGGGCTGGCACCGGCCAGGCTGGCGCTTACCATAATGGTGGGGAAATCCACCTGCGGCAGCGGCGCCACCGGCAGCAGCCGATAGCCCAACGCGCCCAGCAGCAGGATCGCCAGCGTCAGCAATAACGTGGCAACCGGGCGGAAGATAAACAGCCGGGTGAGGTTCATCGCTCGCCTCGCGCCTGCTGCTGCTTGCGCTGCATGTAGCGCTTGCCGCGCTGCGCGATGCCATCAAACCACAGGTAAATCACCGGCGTGGAGAACAGCGTTAGCACCTGGCTGACAATCAAACCGCCGACAATCACCAAACCCAGCGGCTGGCGCAGCTCAGCACCGGAACCGGACGCCAGCATCAGCGGCAGCGCACCCAGCAGCGCCGCCATGGTGGTCATCAGAATCGGGCGGAAGCGCAGTAAACAGGCCTGATGAATCGCGTCGCGCGCGCTCATGTGCTGCGTGTTTTCCGCCTCCAGCGCGAAGTCGATCATCATAATCGCGTTCTTCTTGACGATACCGATCAGCAGGATCACGCCAATCAGCGCGATCAGGCTGAACTCGCTGCCCGCCAGCAGCAGCGTCAACAGCGCACCGACCGCCGCCGACGGCAGCGTCGAGAGAATGGTCACCGGATGAATAAAGCTCTCGTACAGAATGCCGAGCACCACGTACATCGTGATTAATGCCGCCAGAATCAGCCACAACGTATTGCCGGTGGCGCTCTGGAACGCCGAGGTTTCGCCCTGATAACGCAAGGTGATGCTCGATGGCAGATTGAGCTGCTGCGTCACCTCGGCGATCGCCTTCTGCCCATCCTCCAGCGAATAGCCGCTGTTGAGATTGAATGACACCATTACCGCCGGGAACTGATTAAGGCGCATGTGCATTAGCGAACCGGTGCGCTGGTGAATGGTGGCGATGGAAGTAAGCTTCACCATGCCGGTGGTGGTTGTGGTGGTGTCATCCGTGGAAGACGTGGTACTGCTGGTCACCGGCAAATAGACATCATCAAACGAAGCTGGCGATTGCTGGTACTGCGGCGCCACTTCCAGCACCACGCGATACTGATTGGCCTGGGTAAAGATGGTCGAGACCAGACGCTGACCGAAGCTGTTATACAGCGCGGTATCGACGTCGGAGGCGGTAATGCCGTAGCGCGCCGCTTTATCGCGGTTGAGTTCGACGTAAGCCACACGCCCTTGATCCTGCAGGTTGCTCACTACGCCGTTAAACTCCGGACGCTGCTGCAAGGCGGCGACCATCTTCGGCGTCCAGCTCACCAGGTTTTCGCTGTCGGCATCATCCAGCGTGAATTGATACTGGCTCGGCGACACCTGATCGTTGACGGTCAAATCCTGCGCCGGTTGCAGATAGAGCTGAATGCCCGCCACCTGCTGCGCCGCCTGTTGCAGCTGTTTGATCACCACATCGGCTTTGTCATCGCGATCGCCAAATGGCTTGAGGTTGATCTGGATGCGCCCGCTATTCAGGCTGGTGTTGCTGCCATCAATACCGATGGTTGAGGACAAACTCGCCACCGACGGATTTTGCAAAATCACCTTCGCCAGCGCCTGCTGCCGCTTCGACATCTCGCTAAACGACACATCCTGCGACGCTACGGTGACGCCCTGAATCATCCCGGTATCCTGCGTCGGGAAGAAGCCTTTTGGGATGGCGATATACAAAAGCGCGGTGAACGCAAAGGTCGCCAGCGCCACCAGCAGCGTCAGCTTCTGATGGTTCAGTACCACCGTCAGCATGCGGTCGTAGCCGCGCACCAGCTTGTCGAACAGCTCGCCGCCTTTACGCGAGAAGCGCGACTGTTTTTCCGGCGGAATGTGCTGCAACAGATAGGCGCACAGCATCGGCGTCAGCGTTAGTGACACCCCCATCGACACCAGAATCGACACCGCCAGCGTGATGGCAAATTCGCGGAACAGCCGCCCGACCACATCGCCCATAAACAGCAGCGGGATCAGCACCGCAATCAGCGAAAAGGTCAGCGAGATAATGGTAAAGCCAATCTGCTGCGAGCCTTTCAGCGCCGCCTGCATCGGCGTTTCGCCCTCTTCCAGCCGGCGAGAAATGTTCTCCACCACCACAATCGCATCGTCAATAACGAAGCCGGTGGCGATAGTCAGCGCCATCAGCGACAGGTTATTCAGGCTGAAGTCGGCCAGATACATCACGCCGAAGGTGCCAATCAGCGACAGCGGCACCGCCACGCTGGGAATCAGCGTCGCCGCCACGTTGCGCAGGAACAGGAACGTCACCATCACCACCAGCGCCACCGACAGCATCAGCTCAAACTGCACATCGCTAATGGAGGCGCGAATGGTTTGCGTACGGTCCGACAGGATGCTCATCTTCACGCCGTCCGGCAGCGCCGCCTGCAATTTCGGCAGCTGCGCTTTGATGCTGTCCACCACCTGAATCACGTTGGCACCGGGCTGGCGCTGCACGCTGATGACAATAGCCGGGCTGTTGTTAGCCCACGCCGATTGGAAGCTGTTCTCCGGCCCTTGTTCGATATGCGCGATATCTTTCAGCCGCAGCGCCGCGCCGTTTTGATAAGTGATGATCAGATTGCCGTACTCATCGGCGGTGCGCAGCTGATCGTTGGCGTCGATGGTGACCGAGTGATATTTGCCGTCGAAGCCGCCTTTCGAGCCGTTAACGTTGCTGTTACTGATCAGCGTGTTGACGTCTTCCAGCGACAGCTTGTGCGCTGCCAGCGCTTTCGGGTCCATCTGCACGCGAATCGCCGGTTGATGGCCGCCCGCCAGCGTCACCATGCCGACGCCGTTAATCTGCGACAGCTTGAGCGCCACGCGCGTGTTCACCAGATCCTGCACCTGGGTCAGCGGCAGCGTGTCGGAACTCACCGCCAGCGTAATCACCGCCGTATCAGCCGGATTGACCTTTTTATAGGTCGGCGGATTGGGCAGATCGCTCGGCAGCAAATTATTGGCAGCGTTGATCGCCGCCTGCACTTCCTGCTCGGCGACATCCAGCGACAGATCGAGGCTGAACTTCAGCGTGACGATCGACGATCCGCTTGAGCTGGTCGACGTCATCTGGCTCAAACCGGCCATTTGGCCGAGCTGGCGCTCCAGCGGCGAGGTGACGGACGACGCCATCACATCCGGGCTGGCACCGGGATAGAGCGTGGTGACCTGGATGGTCGGGTAATCCACCTGCGGCAGCGCCGAAGTAGAAAGAAAGCGATAGGAGAAGATCCCGGCGATCAGCACGCCGACCATCAGCAAAATGGTGGCGACCGGACGCTGGATAAACAGGCGAGACGGATTCATTTGGCCTCGACGGTCGCGGTGGTTTTGCGCTCATCCGCCAGCTGCACTTTGCTGCCGTTGGTCAGGCGATCGATGCCTTCGGTCACCAGACGATCGCCCGGCGCCACGCCTTTGAGGATCGCCTGCTGATCTTCACCAAACGTTGGCCCGGTGGTGACCGCTTTGCGCGTCACGGTGTTGTCTTTATTGATGACAAACACGAAGCTGCCGTCGCTGCTCAGCTGCAGCGCCTGCGCCGGGATCACCGTGGCGTTTTTCAGGATGTTGGTTTGCAGTCGCAAATTAACGAACTGATTGGCAAACAGCGACTCGTCTTCATTCGGGAAGGTGGCTTTCAGCTCAATGGTGCCGGTGGCGGTATCGATCTGGTTGCTGATGAACTTCACCTCGCCCTGCGCCAGCGCGCTGCTGTTGTCCTGATCGTAGGCGGTGGCGGGCAGGCTTTGTCCGCCGTGCAGCGCTTTGGTCAACTGCGGAATGTTGCCCTGCGGCACGCTAAAGGTCACGGCGGCGGGCTGCATCTGCGTCACCACCACGATGCCGGTGGTATCGGTGGTTTGCACCATGTTGCCGGGATCGACCAGACGCAAACCGACGCGTCCGGTGATCGGCGAGATGATGCGCGCGTAATCGATATCCAGTTTAGCGCTGGCGATCTGCGCTTCATCGGCGGCGACCGCGCCTTTGTATTGGCCGACGGTGGCAGTTTGCGTATCGAGATCCTGGCGCGACAGCGAGTCCTGCGCCGCCAGTTTCTGATAGCGCACCAGCGTTAACTGCGCGCTTTTCAGCAACGCCTGATTCTGATTGAGATCGCCCTGATACTGCGCCAGCGTGGCTTGATAGCTGCGCGGATCGATCTGCGCCAGCAGCTGTCCGGTGCTGACTTTCTGTCCTTCGGTGAAGAACACCTTTTCCAGCTGACCGGCGACGCGGCTGGTGACGGTGACGCTGGCATTGGGGATCACCGTGCCAAGCGCGTTGAGATAATGCGGTACATCGGCAGTCGTGGCGACGCCGCTGTGCACCAGCGTTGCGCCGCCCATCATCATCGCCATGCCCGGCGGGCCGCCCGCGCCACCGCGATGACCGCCGCGACCGCCCTTCTCGCCGCCCGGCGGCATGCCGCCATGCCCGCCGACCACGCGCCAGATCACGCCCGCCACAATCAACAGCACAACCAACAGGAGCAGCCATTTCAGCCAGCGAGAGAACGTGGAGCGGGAAGCGTTAGGAGTCATCAGGATCTTCAAGTCAGCAAGAAAAAGGAAAGTCCCCGGTAAAACAGGGGATTATTTCAAAGGGAAACCATCACTGCGCGCATTATCGGTTGAATGCCCGCGCGAATTCCATACGCGAACCGTAAGGGTTTCGTTAAGGCAATTACGATTTCCAGCCGCCGCCTAACGCCTTGTAGAGGGTGATTTTCTGGCTCAGCTGGCCCAGATGCGCGCTGATCAGCGACTGCTGCGAACTGTAAAGCGATCGCTGGGCCACTAACACATTGAGATAATTGTCTACGCCTTGCCTGAAGCGCAATGCGGAGTAGTCGTAGTCGCGCTGATTGGCGCCAACCTCCTGTTGCAGCGCCGTCAGCTGATCCTGCCATGTGTCCTGCCCGGCCAGCGCATCGTTCACCTCTTTGAAGGCGGTTTGAATCGCTTTCTCGTAATCAGCAATGTCGATGCGTTTTTCGATATGCGCGATATTCAGGTTGGCCTCGTTTTTACCGCCGTCAAAAATCGGCAGATTAATCGATGGCATAAATGACCATGCGCCAGTGCCGCCGCCCAACAGGCTGCCAAGCGAACTGCTGGTGGAGCCGCCGGACGCGGTCAGCGTAATGCTCGGGAAGAAGGCGGCACGCGCCGCGCCGATATTGGCGTTCGCCGCCTTCAGCGTATGCTCCGCCGCCATGATGTCCGGGCGACGCGTCAGCAGATCCGATGGCAAGCCAGCCGGCGTGGCTGGGAACTGCCAGTTGGCGTCCAGCGTGGCGTGCGACAGCAGCGTGGCGGGCAGATCGGTGCCGACCAGCAAGCGCAGCGCATCGACATCCTGCCGCACCTGCCGCGTATAACTCGCCACGTCGGCCTGCGCCGCGCGCACCGTGCTTTCAGCCTGCGCCAGATCCTGATCGCTGCTGGCACCGCCGTCGTAGCTGAGTTTGGTCAGGTGATACGACTCCTGCTGGCTTTGCGCAGTACGTTGCGCCAGATGCAGCAGATCGTTATCCGAACTCAGCGTTAGCCACGCCGTCGCCACTTCCGCAATCAGCGAGATACGCGTGGCGCGCTCGGTGGCGGCGCTCGACAGATAGGTTTCCTGCGCCTGATCGCTCAGGCTTTGCAGGCGGCCAAAGAAATCCAGCTCCCACGAGGTCACACTCAAACCACTGTTCAGCTCGTGATAGGTCACCGCGCCGCTGGTTTTGGTGTTGTAGAGATTGGCCGGTTCATGCGCCGAGGTCTGGCTGGCCGTGGCGTTGATCGACGGCATCAACGCCGCGCGCTGCACCGTGACGCCCTGCTGCGCCTCTTGCACATTCAGCGCCGCCACGCGCAGGTCGCGGTTGTTGTCGAGCGACAGCTGAATCAGGTTGCGCAGCGTGACGTCAGTGAAGAAGTTCTGCCACGGCAAATCCGCCACGTTGCCGACCGGTGTCGCCTGATCGTATTTCTCATCCACCGGCAGCGCCGGGCGCTGATAATGCGGCGCCAGCGTACAACCGGCCAATGCCAAAGTCAGCGGCAACAGCGCCAGACGGAAATTACTAATGTTCATTTTTAACCACCTCTGCGGATGTTTGTTTCTTGCGCGCAAAGAACTGCGAAACCACCACGTAAAACATCGGCACAAAGAAAATGGCGAGGAAAGTCGCGGTGATCATCCCGCCCGCTACCGCCGTACCAATCGAGTGCTGACTGCCAGCGCCCGCGCCGTTGGAGATGGTCAGCGGCAGCACGCCGAGAATAAACGCCATCGAGGTCATAATGATTGGACGGATACGCAGCCGCGCCGCTTCCACCGCCGCTTCCACCAGCGTTTTGCCCTCACGCTCATGCAGCTCTTTGGCAAACTCTACGATCAAAATGGCGTTCTTCGCCGCCAGCCCGACCGTGGTGAGTAAGCCAACCTGGAAGAACACATCGTTCTGCAGGCCGCGCAGTAGCACCGCGCTGATGGTGCCAAGAATGCCGAGCGGCACCACCATGATCACCGAGAACGGAATCGACCAGCTCTCGTACAGCGCCGCCAGACACAGGAACACCACCAGAATCGAGATCAGATAGAGCTGCGTGGTTTGGCTGCCGGAGGCTTGCTCCTCATACGAAATGCCGTACCACTGCACGCGGAATCCGTGCGGCAGCTGCTTCGCCAGCTGCTCCACCGCTTTCATCGCTTCACCGGTACTTTGGCCCGGCGCGGGCGATCCGAGGATCTCTTCGGCGGTTAAGCCGTTAAAGCGTTCAAAGTGCGGCGAGCCATACACCCATTTACCCGAAGCAAAAGCGGAGAATGGCACCATGGTGCCGCTGCTGTTGCGGAAGTACCATTTGTCGAGATCGGACGGCGTGACGCGTGAGTCCGCTTTGCCCATCAGATAGACCTCTTTCACGCGGCCGTTATACATGAACTGATCGATGTAGCTGGAGCCCCAAGCCACCGACAAGGTGTTGTTGATGTCGGTCATGCTCAGGCCAAGCGCGCTGGCCTTCTCATCATTGATCTCCAGCTGATACTGCGGCTCATCTTCCAGCCCGTTAAGACGCACCTGCGCCAGATGCGGATCTTTGTTCGCCAGCGAAATAAGCTGGTGCGCGGCATCCATCATCTGCTGATGGCTGTGCGCGCCGGTATCCTGAAGATAGAGGTCGAAGCCGGTTGCGTTGCCCAGCTCCATCACCGCTGGCGGCACCATGGCGAAGATTTTGGCGTTCTGATAGTTGGCGAAGTGCGCCATCACGCGGTTCGCCAAATCCTGTACGCTTTGCCCGCTGTGCGTGCGGTCGCCCCAATCTTTCAGGCGCACAAAGGCCATGGCGTTGCTCTGACCGCGACCGGCAAAGTTAAAGCCCGCCACGCCAAAGGTGGTGGTCACCACCGACGCTTCGTTCTGTTGCAGATAGGCGTTGAGATCGTTGATGACCTGCTGAGTACGCTGCGACGACGAGTTCACCGGCAGTGTGATTTGCACCATCATCAAGCCCTGATCTTCGCCCGGCAGGAAGGTGGTGGGTACGCGGGTGAACAAAAAGCCCGTCACGCCGACAATCACCAGATAGATCACCAGGAACAGGCCGCGACGGGAAATCACTTTGCTGACGCCGTTGGTGTAATGCATCGCCCCGCTGTCGAACTTGCGGTTAAACCAACCGGCGAATCCGGTGGTTTTGTGCTCCGCCGCCGCCGGTTTCAGCAAGGTGGCGCACAGCGCAGGCGTGAAGATCAGCGCCATGATCACCGACAGCGCCATCGCCGAAACGATGGTGACCGAGAACTGGCGATAAATCACACCGGTCAATCCGGAGAAGAACGCCATCGGCAGCAGCACCGCCGACAACACCAGCGCAATGCCAAACAGCGCGCCCTGAATCTGCTGCATCGACTTGATGGTGGCGGCTTTGGGATCGAGATGCTCTTCGTGCATCACTCGCTCGACGTTCTCCACCACCACAATGGCGTCATCCACCAGCAACCCGATGGCGAGCACCATACCGAACATGGTGAGAGTGTTAATGCTGTAACCAAACGCCGACAGAATGCCGAAGGTGCCCAGCAGCACCACCGGTACCACCAGCGTGGTGATCAGCGTAGCGCGCAGGTTTTGCAGGAAGATCAGCATCACGAAGAACACCAGCACTACCGCTTCGATCAGCGTTTTCACCACTTCTTCAATCGAGGCGCTGACCACCGGCGAGGTGTCGTACGGGTACTGAATTTCGACGTTATCCGGCAGCGAATCTTTCAGGTCGGCGATGGTTTGGCGCACCGCTTTGGCGGTATCCAGTTCGTTAGCGCCGGTTGCCAGACGCAGCGCGATACCGGCGGCCGGTTTGCCGTTCATGGTGGCGTCGATGCCGTAACTTTGCGGCCCGAGCGCTACGCTAGCCACATCTTTCAGCCGCACCTGCGAGCCGTCGCTGTTCACTTTCAGCAGCACATTCTCAAACTGCTTCACGGTGGTGAAACGGGTTTTGCCGAGGATCGTCGCCTGGGTTTTTGCGCTCTGAATGGTCGGCAAACCGCCGAGTGAACCGGACGACACCTGCACGTTCTGGTTATCAATCGCGGTAGTGACATCGCTCGGCATCAGATTGTATTTATACAGCTTGGCCGGATCGAGCCAGATGCGCATCGCGTATTCGGATCCCAGCACCATGAAGTCGCCGACGCCCGGCGTACGCGAGATCGGATCTTCCAGTTTCGACACCAGCATGTCGGCCAGATCGCCGTTGGTCAGCTTGCCGTCTTTGGCGATCAGCCCAATGACCATCATGAAGTTTTTCTGGTACTTACGGATACGGATGCCTTGCTGCGTGACATCGGTGGGCAACTGCGACTCCGCCAGCGACACGCGGTCCTGCACCTGAACCTGGGCGATATCGGGATTGATGCCCTGATTAAAGGTGGCGATGATCTGCGCGCTACCGTCCGAGGCGCTGCTCGACTCCAGATAACGCAAACCATCCAGGCCGTTCAGCTGCTGCTCAATCACCTGCACCACGGTGTTTTGCGTGGTTTCGGCGCTGGCGCCCGGATAGGTCACCGAGATGGAGACCGCCGGCGCGGAGATGTTAGGATATTGATTGACCGGCAAACTGATAGCGGCAATCGCGCCCACCAGCATCACGATAATCGCGATAACCCAGGCAAAAATTGGACGTTCAATAAAAAACTTCGACATGCCGCCTCCCTATTGCGCTGCTGCGTCAGTCATCGAAAGACTCACCGCATTGGCGGATGGCGTGTCATTGGTGTTGGCAGCGGTAGTGGTGACTTTCACCCCGCTGCGCACGCTTTGCAGGTTGTTCACCACCACGTTTTCCCCTTGCTGCAGGCCCGACGTTACCAACCATTCGCCTTTGATCATCTCGCCGGTGTGGATGCTGCGCTGCTCAATGGTGTTGTCGCTTTTCACCACATAGACATACGGCTGGCCTTTGGTGTCATGCATGATCGACTCTTGCGGCAGCAAAATGCCCTGCTGCTGAATGCCCTGCGGGAAGCTGGCGTGCACGTACATGCCAGGCAGCAGTTCGTTGTGTGGATTCGGGAACACCGCGCGCAGCACCACGGTGCCGGTGGCGGTATCAACATTCACTTCCGAGAACGCCAGCTTGCCTTGCTCGGCGTACTGGCTGTTATCTTCCAGCGACAAGCCCACTGCGGCGGTGTTGTCGGCCACTTTGGCGATTTTGCCGTCGGCCAGCGCGCGGCGCAGACGCAGCAGATCGGTGGAGGATTCGCTGACATCGACATAGATCGGATCAAGCTGAGTGATGGTGGCGAGATAATCGGTTTGCCCGTTGGTGACCAGCGCACCGGCGGTAAACAGCGAGCGGCTGATGTGGCCGGAAATCGGCGCTTTCACCAGCGTGTAATCGAGATTCACCTTGGCGGTTTCCACATCGGCCTGCGCTTCACGCGCGGCGGCAACCGCATCGTCGTAGATTTGCTGGCTGATGGCGTGCGCGTTGGCCAGCGGCTGATAGCGTTTCACCACCATTGCATCGTTCTGCCAGGTCGTCATCGCTTTGTCGTAGGCGGCTTTATAGGTGGCCGGATCGATTTGATACAGCGGCTGGCCGGCTTTCACTTCACCGCCCTCAGTAAACAGGATTTTTTCAATCACGCCGCTCACCTGCGGACGCACCTGCGCAGTTCTCACCGCCGTGGTTCGGCCTGGCAATTGGCTAACAAGCGTAACGGGTTGCGCTTTCAGGTTGACCACGCCCACTTGCGGGGTGGCGGATGCGGCGGGCTTTGCTCCGCCCTGGTCACAGGCTGCCAGTAAAAACACCACGCTGGCAGAAAGAATTTTCAGGCGCATAGTTGTTCTCTAAAAGATAGGAAGGGAATAGTCACGAAGGTAATGACTCAAAAAGTCATTGTAGGGAGGCGGGTTAAGCGAGGTTGTTAAGGTTGCGTAAAATATATTTTCCAAAGGAAAATGGTAAACCTTTCGTGCCATAAATCGTTGGTGTTTTTGGCTTTTTGCGGTTTTTTGATGGCAATTCCGTCCGTGCATATCGCACCCGTAGGGTCGCCATTTAGGGTGACCGTTCCGGAGGCCGCACAGTACGGTCATTGGCAAGGTCGTCATGAATGACGACCCTACGGTTAACCTTTGGGTTCGATGCCGCGGCGGCGCAGCTCGCAGCGTGCCAGCTCTTTTAACCAGCACGACAGCGTAACGTTGTCGTCTTCGGTCACACTGCGCAGCTGTTCATGCAGCTCCGGATGAATACGTAACTGAAACGCCGAGGATCGGCCCTCGCCTTTTGGCGTGCGGTCTTTGGTTTTTGGCATTGCGGGTGGCCTCAACGAATCGCAAAAAAAAATCGCCCCCTAAAGCGCTACCAACACTGTAAGGGGCTAGCGAACCGCCATGGAATGCGACATCGCGGTGCGTTACATACAGGTTACACAACCCGATATTTTTATGTTGCCGGGGAAGTGTTAAGACTCAGACAAGAGGTGTGAGCGAGTTCGCTCGGCAGTAAATAACAGGCAAAAAAAACCCACGCATCTGCGTGGGTCGGTGTAATAACAGGGTACTGCCAAAGCAGCTTGTTTCACACCCATCAATACCTCTGGGATGTCCATATTGGCACCGTTGAGCCGGTGAAAGACAGGTGCAAAAAGCAACGGTGTTTGGGGAAGTGAAACGAGGTGTGAATATTCTCCACACCTCACTTACACTTTTGATTTAACTAAGATTTATCTGAAGAAGGTTTACTGTAGATCGCGTCAGGTGCCACGTTCATGTGCTTGAGTACCGGGCCCATGATGTTGCCGAAGATCGGTGCCGCCACCGATCCACCAAAGTGATCGCCAGCAGTAGGATGGTTGATCATCACCACCAGCGCCACTTCCGGATGGCTGGCAGGCGCGATGCCTGCGGTGTAGTTGATATAACCGCCATCGTACTTGCCGCTGGTGCCCATCTTCTCTGCGGTACCGGTTTTGGTCGCCAGACGATAACCCGGCACCGCCGCTCTAACACCGGTGCCGCCTGGCAGCACGTCGCTCTCCAGCATATGCACCACGGTTTGCACCACCTGCGGATTCGCCACCTGTTTGCCTAACACCGGCGGCGTCACTTTAGTGATCGACAGCGGACGATAGACGCCGTAAGAGCCGAGCGTGGCGTATTCACGCGCAATCTGCAGAGGCGTAACGCGCAAGCCGTAGCCAAAGGCGAAGGTGGCGCGTTCGATATCGGCCCAGCGCTCGCGATGCAGCGGGAAGTAACCGACGCTCTCGCCGGTCAATCCCAGCCCGGTAGGTTTACCCAGACCAAACGCCTGATAGGTATTAACCAGCGCTTCAGCGGGCATTGCCAGCGCAATGTGCGAGACGCCGATGTCACTCGATTTCTGCAGGATGCCGGTCATGGTGAGGCGCGGCCAGTGACCGACGTCGCGGATCAGGTGGCCGTTAACGCTGTACGGCGTGGTATCGATCACCGAGTCGGCGCGCACCAGATGGCGCTCCAGCCCTTCCATCACCACAAGCGGCTTCACCGTGGAGCCAGGTTCGTAGCTGTCGTTGATCGCCGAGTTACGCATCTGCGCCGGCGTGGCGTTTTCATAATTGTTCGGGTTGAACGACGGATAAGAAGCCATCGCCAGAATTTCGCCGGTGTCGATTTTCACCAATACCGCCGCGCCCGAATCCGCTTTGTTCAGCAGTACGCCGTCGCGCAGTTTGCTGTAGAGCGTGAATTGGTCGAACTTGTCGATGCTGAGCTGCACGGTTGGCGGCTGCTGTGGCGGCTGGTAATCGATCATCGCAATGATGTTGCCTTCGCCATCCTGACGATAAACCTCTTTGCCGGGATCGCCCTGCAGCACATGGTCGAAGCCTTTTTCGATGCCATTCAGGCCGTTGCTGTCGGCTCCCACGATACCAATCAGCGGCGCGGCCGCTTCACTCATCGGATAGAAACGGCTGTCGTTATACACCGAACTGATGCCTTTCAGTTTCAGCTCGGCGATATCTTTAGCGATGCCGAGTTCGATTTTACGGCCCAGATAGAGGAAACGTTTTTTCGGGTTGGCGGTAATGGCCGCGCGCAGATCTTCCGGACGCTGATTGAGCGCCGCCGCCAGATACGCCCATTTGGCGCTGGTGAAATCGGGATTCGCCTCCAGCACGCGCATTGGATCGGCGATGATGTCACGCGCCGGAACGCTCAGCGCTAACGCCTGGCCGTCGCGATCCAGCAAGGTGCCGCGATTAGTCGGCAGCGTCACGGTACGCAGCGAACGCTGATCGGCTTCGTGCTCTAGCATCGGATGCTTGATCAGCTGTAGGTCACCAACGCAAATCAGCAACAGCACCAGACAGCAGAAAACGCCAAGGCAAATCAGGCGAAAACGAAACGGGTTAAAGGGCGCTTTTATCTGGTCTTTTCCCAGAAATTTTTTTATTTGAGGCATGGCAATCCGCTGCTGTAAGTGAATCTGAAGCTTATTGCTTGCAGTTATAAAGAAACGTAAAGCGAGTTGACAGGAAAACTGTGTTTCGATTCGTTAAGCAAAAAAAAAACCTGCGCATCTGCGCAGGTCGGTGTAATCAAGAAAACTTTTTGATGTTCACCCATCAATACCTCTGGGACCCTGACTGTAGCAAGGCGGCACGCTGGGAAACCATCTCCTAAACGCAACAGTTACCGGCAAAATGTAACCAGCGATGAGATTATTCGTTGCCCATTCACATCAGATGTTTTTTGATTTCCACCAGGCAACTCATGGCGTTAGGGCCCTGGGTTAACGACGAGGTACCGATGTCTAACGTCAGTACATTCGGGTTGCCGGCGCGATCCCACGGCTGCCAGGCGCGACCAAATCCGGGATCGAACCAGGCGCCGGTGGCGATGATCACCACGCCCGGCGTTAAACCGTCGGTCAGGCGCACACCGGCCAGCATGCGACCACGCGCGTTGCTCACCTCAATCTCATCACCATTCTGAATATCACGCGTTGCCGCATCCTGCGGATGCATATACAGCGTCTCATGTCCGGCGGTTTTGTTGCCTTGCACCGTGGCGGTGGCGTCCATCTGGCTGTGCAGACGATCGGATGGCTGAATCGAGATCATATGCAGCGGAAACTGTGAACTGAGCGGCGCGCCCAGCCACTCTTGCGGCTCGCGCCACTCGGGATGGCCGGCGAAATCGTCCAGCTGATAATCGGCAATGGTTTGGCAGAACAGCTCAATCTTGCCGCTGGCGGTTTGAATTGGATGCGTTTCTGGGTTAGCGCGGAAATCATCCATAAACACGAACGGCTTGCCGCCTTCGGGAATCTCGACAAAACCGCGCTCCCAGAACTCATCGAACTCCGGGAAAGGAATATCGCGGCGCGCATGCGCCACTGCGCACTGCTGATACAGATGCTCAATCCACTGCATCTCATTACGCCCTTCGGTGAACACCTCACGGTAGCCCAGACGATCGGCGATATCAGCGAAGATGTCGAAATCATTGCGCGCCTGATGCTGCGGCTTGATCGCCTGATGCATTGCCAGCACGAAGCGATCGCGCGACGATCCGCCGATGTCGTTACGCTCCAGCGTGGTGGTGGCGGGCAACACGATATCCGCCATCTGCGCCGCCGGCGTCCAGACGATATCCTGCACAATCACGGTATCCGGGCGCTGCCAGCCTTCCACCAGACGATTGAGCTGCTGATGATGATGGAACGGATTGCCGCCCGCCCAGTGCACCAAATGGATATCCGGATAGTGCTGGGTTTCACCCTGGAATGCGTACGGCTGGCCGGGATTGAGCAGCATGTCGCTGATGCGCGCCACCGGAATCGACAAATTGCCCGGATTCGGGCCGGTGCTCATCATCGGTGCCGGACCGTCCTGACGCGGATTGCCGACGCTGTTCATCGAGCCGTGACCAAAGGAGAAACCGCCGCCCGGCAAGCCCGGCTGACCGAGCATTGACGACAGCGCAATCATCATCCAGTACGGCTGCTCGCCGCGATGGGCGCGCTGTACCGAATAGGAGCAGGTAATAAAGCTGCGTTTGCCAATCAGCTGCTGCGCCAGCAAAGCAATGCGCGCCGCCGGAATGCCGGTAATGCTGCTGGCCCACTCAGGCGTTTTGGCGATGCCATCGCTTTCACCGAGCAGATAGCCGCGCAGCTGCGGCCAGCCGATACAGTGGCTGGCGAGGAAGCTTTCATCCAGCGCGTTATGCCTGGTGATTTCAAAACCCAGCGCCAGCATCAGCGCCACGTCGGTGTTCGGGCGAATCGGAATCCACTCGGCATTGACGAACGCCGGACAGTCATCGCGCATCGGGCTAATGTTAATGATTGGCGTGCCTTTGGCGCTAAGCTGCTCCAGCGCCGGTTTCAGGCTGTGCTGCCCCGCGCCGCCGGACGCCACCTGCGCGTTTTTCAGCGCCAGGCCGCCGAAGGCGATAAAGATGTCGGCGTGCTGCACCACTTCCGGCCAGTCGGTCACGCGGCCAGTGAGCGGCATGTAGGTGCCAATCACGTACGGCAGGAAGAACTGCGCCGCGCCCCAGCTGTAGTTGCCTTGCTGATCGACCCCGCCGCCGCCCTGAAAATAGAAGCGGCGAATCAGCGTGCGCGCGTGGTTGACGCGCCCGGCGGATGACCAGCCGTATGAGCCGTTGAAAATGCCCGCTGCGCCGTAGCGATCGCGCACGCGGCGATTCTCTTCCGCCACCAAATCGAGCGCGGTATCCCAATCCACCGCCACGAAATCTTCCCGACCGCGTAAGGTGCGATCGCTGTTCTCGCGCGACTTCAGCCATGAACGGCGCACCATTGGCTGGCGGATACGCTTATCCGAATAGACCAGTTCAGGAATGGTGTTGAGCATCGGCGACGGATCGGCATCGGCGAAGAAGGGTTCACAGCCAATCAGGCGATCGTTTTCAGTGACGGCAGTGAATGCACCCCAGTGCGCCAGGTGTGGCACGCGAGTTTTCATGGTTTTTGGGTCCGGCAGGCAGGTGTGATTGTGTCTGGCAGCATAACATGAGCCTGTAACCGAGCTAAAGCGCGGCTGTGAGCGCCTGATTTTCCGTGCTTTTGCGACAGCGCTGGCATTCTGCCGGGTTGCTACAGGGTGGGTTTTCCGTAACACTGGTGGCATGTGTAAACGTTTTCCCGGATGTCGATAATCGCATGGCTACCATTAAGGATGTTGCCCGTATGGCTGGGGTGTCGGTTGCGACCGTCTCCCGCGTCATCAATAATTCGCCCAAAGCCAGCGAGAGTTCTCGCCTCGCCGTCACGGCGGCAATGGAGCAGTTGCAGTATCACCCGAACGCCAACGCACGCGCCCTGGCGCAGCAATCCACCGAAACCCTGGGGTTAGTGGTGGGCGATGTTTCCGACCCGTTTTTTGGCGCGATGGTCAAAGCGGTGGATGAAGTTGCGGGCCAAACCGGCAACTTTTTGCTGATTGGTAACGGTTACCACAATGAGCAAAAAGAGCGTCAGGCGATTGAGCAACTGATGCGTCATCGCTGCGCCGCCTTAGTGGTGCACGCCAAGAAAATCCCCGATGACGATTTAGAGATGCTGATGAAGCAGGTGCCGGGCATGGTGCTGCTGAATCGTCTGCTGAAAGGCTTTGAGCATCGCTGCATCGCGCTGGATGACCGCTACGGCGCGTGGCTGGCAACGCGCCATCTGATTCAGCAAGGCCATACGCAAATCGCCTTTATCTGCTCCACTCACACCATTTCCGATGCTGAAGATCGTCTGCAAGGCTATTACGACGCGCTGAAAGAGCACGGTTTGCCGTGCAACGATCGTTTAGTGGCGTGGGGCGAACCGGACGAAGTGGGCGGCGAGCAGGCGATGACCGAGCTGATGGGACGCGGCAAGCAGTTCACGGCGGTGGCCTGTTATAACGATTCGATGGCCGCCGGCGCGCTGGCGGTGCTGAGTGATAACGGCATTCGCGTGCCGGAAGAGATGTCGCTGATTGGCTTTGATGATGTGCTGGTGTCGCGCTATGTGCGCCCGCGTTTAACCACGGTGCGCTACCCGATTGTCACCATGGCGCAACAGGCGGCGCAACTGGCGCTGGCGCTCGCCAATGGCAGCGAGATGCCGGAAGTGACCAATATGTTTAGCCCCACGCTGGTAAGACGGCATTCGGTGAGTGGGCCGGGTTAATTTGGGTTTGTGCGTGGTTTCCCTCACCCTGGCCCTCTCCCAAAGGGAGAGGGGACTGAGCGAGTGCGTTTTTCACCTAATCATCCCCTCGCCCGCTTGCGGGAGAGGGTTAGGGTGAGGGACAACGCGCACCCATCACAACTCCCGCGAGTACACCTTCACCCGCACATCCGGGAACTCCAGCGCGTCACACTGATACTGCCAGCCAAAACGTTCGTAATAACCGCCAAAGGTTGACCATAACCACAGCTTGTCATGACCACGCTGCTGCGCGAAATCGATCACATGCTGCTGCAGCGCTTCGCTCAACCCTTTGCCGCGCGCGGACTCCTCGACAAACAGCGCCGCCACCCACGGTGTGAGATCCTGACGGCTGATCAAATCGCAGCGCCAGAATCCCACCGTGCCGAGCGGTATATCGCCATCAAGCGCCACAAAGGTCACCGGGAAATCGGCGCCGTTGAGGCTGCTGCGCACGATACTGTCGTAAAACTCACGCGACGTACCGTCGCCAAATGCCTGCCACAGCCAATCGGTGATCTGCGAGGCGTGATGCGGCACCTCGCTGAGCGCGACAATCTTCATCAGATCAGCTCCAGCGCCAGCAGCTCCTGAATGGTCTGCGCACGACGAATTTCACGCGGTGCGCCATTCTCAAACAGCACTTCCGGAATCAGCGGGCGGCTGTTGTAGTTCGACGACATCGATGCGCCGTACGCGCCGGTATCGTGGAACACCAGATAATCGCCGACCTGCGCCGCAGGCAGCGCGCGGGTTTCCACTTTGCCGCCTTCCAGCTGCGTGAACACGTCACCCGATTCACACAGCGGACCGGCCACCACGCTCTCGACAGTGGCGTCGCCCAACGCGCGGCCATCGACCGGCAGCAGAGAAATGTGGTGATAGCTGCCGTACATCGACGGACGCATCAAATCGCTGAAACCGGCATCAACCAGCACAAAGTGACGGCTGCCCATCTCTTTCACTGCACGCACCTGCGACACCAGCACGCCCGATTCGGCCACCAGGAAGCGACCTGGCTCGATCTCCAGTTTCACTGGATGACCGAGATGCGCGGCGATACGCTGACGCGCGCCGTTCCACAAGCCGTAATAGTGCTGGGTATCAATGGCTTCTTCGCCAATACGATAAGGAATCGACAAACCGCCACCGGCAGAAATCGCCTCAAGATCCTGACCAAACGCCACCACCTGATCGACCATCGCGTCACACACCTGCTGCAGATGGCCGTAATCCACGCCGGAACCGATATGCATATGCAGGCCGACCAGACGCAGGCCGTGCTGCTGAATCGCCGCCAGCGCCAGCGGCAGATCGCTATGCCAGATGCCGTGTTTGCTGTTCTCACCGCCGGTGTTGGTTTTCTGGCTGTGACCGTGACCAAAACCAGGATTGATGCGCAGCCACACCGCGTGGCCCGGCGACAGTTCGCCCAGTTGATGCAGCATATCCACCGAACCAGCATTGACCGGCACTTTTAGCTCGGCGATGCGCGTCAGCGTTGGCTGATCGAACACATCGGCGGTGAAGACGATATCTTCGCCGCCCGGCTGATAACCGGCGGCAATAGCACGCTCGATTTCGCCCAGCGACACCGAATCGACTTTGACGCCCGCCGCGCGCATCAGACGCAAAATGTGGATGTTGGAGCAGGCTTTCTGTGCAAAACGCACCACGTCAAAGGCGCCGAGTTGCGCAATACGCTGCTGAATGATCGCCGCATCGTACGCCCAGAATGGGCCAGAATAACGCTGCGCCAGCGGCAGTAAGTTGGCGGCAGTTAATGCGGTTTCGCTGTTGTTGAGTGGGCGTGGCATGTCAATTCTCCTGTGTCATTGAGGCCATTTAGCCACAGCGCATCAATTCAGAAAAATATCTGTTTTAGCGACATCTATACAAATATGATATGGATTCAGCGGAGGAGACGATGGCGAAAATTAACTGGCGACATATCGAAATTTTTCACGCGGTGATGACCAGCGGCAACCTGACGCAGGCGGCCACGCTGCTGCACACTTCGCAGCCGACGGTAAGCCGCGAACTGGCGCGCCTGGAGCAGCAGCTTGGCCTGCAACTGTTCGAACGCGTGCGTGGCCGCTTGCAACCAACGGTGCAAGGCTTGCGGCTGTACGAAGAGGTACAGCGCTCGTGGTACGGACTGGATCGCATTATGGATGCCGCCGAAGGATTGCGTCAGTTTCGTCAGGGCGAATTGTCGATCGCCTGCTTGCCGGTGTTTTCGCAGTCGCTGTTGCCGCCGCTGCTACAACCGTTTTTGCAGCGCTATCCGCAGGTCAGCCTGAATATTATTCCGCAGGAGTCGCCGCTACTGGAAGAGTGGCTGTCGGCGCAGCGTTACGATCTCGGTCTGACCGAAACCCAACACCCGCCAGCGGGTACCGAACGTGTGCCGCTGCTGACCTGTGATGAAGTGTGCGTGCTGCCGCCACAGCATCCGCTGTGTCAGCGCGAGGTGCTGACGCCACAGGATTTCCACGGTGAAAACTACGTCAGCCTGTCGCGCAGCGATAGCTATCGTCAGCTGCTGGATTCGCTGTTTCATGAGCAGGATGTGGAGCGTCGTCTGGTGCTGGAGACGCACAGCGCGGCGTCGGTGTGCGCGATGGTGCGCGCGGGCGTGGGGATTTCGATTGTGAATCCGCTGACGGCGCTGGATTACGCCGACAGCGGTGTGGTGATGCGTCGCTTCAGTATTGCCGTGCCCTTCACCGTCAGTCTGGTGCGGCCGCAGCATCGACCGGCTTCGGCGCTGGTCGATCACTTCTGCGACCACCTGCAACAGCACGTGGCCGCGTTTCCACAACGTATTGCCGAACGGCTGGCTTAAGCGTTGACCGCTTCGCCCTGCCCGCCCGATTTACGGAAGGTGATCAGGCAGATCACCAAACCAACTGCCGCGAGTGCGGCAGCGGCAACCGGCACCGACGTCAGGCCATAACCTTTCTCTATCACCGCGCCACCGACCCACGCGCCGAGCGCATTGCCGACGTTGAAGGCGGAGATATTCAGCGTCGAGACCAGATTTGGCGCATCTTTGCCGTGGCGCACCACGTTAATCTGCAAGCCCGGCACGGTGGCGAAGGTCGCCATCGCCCACAGGAACAGCGTGATTTCCGCCAGCCACAGCGCATGGCTGGTCCAGCTGAACAGCAGCGAGAACAGCGCAATCAGCATAAAGCTGAGGATCAGGCTAAACGACACTTTCCAGTCGGCCAGCTTGCCGCCGAGGATGTTGCCGACGGTCAGGCCCGCACCAATCAGGAACAGCGTCCAGCTGACACCGCGATCTGAGATGCCGGTCACCTGCAGCAGCAGCGGCGCAATGTAGCTAAACAGCGCAAACATCGCCGCCGCAAAGAACACCGTCATCAGCAGCGACAGCCACAGTTTGCCGTTGGCCAGCGCGCTGATTTCACTCGCCAGATGCACCGGCTTCTCTTCTTTGTTGGTCGGCAGGCTCACAATCAGCGCGATAAAGGCGAAGATGCCGATGATCGCCACGCCCCAGAAGGTGGCGCGCCAGCCAAACATCTGACCAAACCAGGTGCCGAGCGGCACGCCGAGCACGTTCGCCAGCGTCAGGCCGGTGAACATCAGCGCCACAGCAGAAGCCTGTTTACCCGGTGCCACCAGACTCGCCGCGACCACCGCACCGATGCCGAAGAACGCACCGTGACACAGCGCCGTCACCACACGCGCCAGCATCAGCAGGTTGTAGGTGTAGGCCAAAGCACAGAGCACGTTACCGATGATGAAGATGATCATCAGCAGAATCAGAGTACGTTTACGCGGCAGTTTGGCGGTCAGCAACGCCATGATCGGCGCGCCGATGGCAACGCCCAGCGCGTAACCGCTGATTAGCCATCCCGCAGAAGGAATCGTCACTTGCAGATCGCCCGCCACTTCGGGCAGCAATCCCATAATGACGAATTCCGTGGTGCCGATGGCGAACGCACTCAGCGCCAGCGCCAGTAATGCAACAGGCATAACACACTCTCCCAATAATTTTTTTGCAGGCGGACCGCACTGCGAGCGCAGTACGGTTACAACAGACGCTTATTAAAATTTGAACTGCGTCACACTGTTATTAAAGCATAGCCCTCTCATGCCAACTACCCCGCGCGCCGCAAGGCTTATTTGCGCCCGCAGCAATAATCCCTGCGCGGGAAAATGTCACAGACTAACCATTGAGACAGATTGATGTTTCCGCGCTACGCTTGAAAAGGATGTGATCGTTATCACAGTGAGTCAGCTTTTGACGCAAAATCAAACAGTAAAGGATGGACGTGCACTGCCGATACCTCAATGGATTGCCCGGTTATGGGGTGTCAAAAATCGAGGGGAAAGCGTATGCGATGGCTCATCGCGCTAACGGTTGGCTGCCTGAGTGGCTGCTCTGTTGGGCATTACGAATACAGCAAAGAAGCAGCAAAACGCGTCGATATGACCGTCACCGGCATTCCAACGGTGCTGGGCATTGGTGCGCTTGGCACCACCATTCCTCTCACGCCCGAATACAGCCTGACGGCGGCCCACGTGGCCAGGTATTCGCTCTATCGGGTGAAAGCCTGGCATCCCGAATGCGATATCGCCGTGGTGTACCACAAAAACAGCGAAGCCAATCTGCCACCGCCGTTCCGCAATAGCCACATTGGCGATGACGTGAATCTGTATGGCTACAGCTTTATTTCGGCGATGCCGGTGGCGTCGAGCGGCAAGAATCTGATTAACACCACGCTGGCAAATGACTGGAACAAAGCCAGCTGCGTGGTGGTGGCGGCCAATGCCGGCGTGGTGAAAGGCATGTCCGGCGGCGCGGTGTATAACGCCAGCGATGATACGCTGGCGGGCGTGATTGTCGGTTACAGCAGCCAGATTGATGACAATAAAAGCGGTAAGACGCTGTTTAAGAATGTGGCGCTGTATGTGCCGTATGCACGGTTTCAGGCGTGGCTGGATGGGGTGGTGAAGTCTTAGAGCGTGCGCGCTGTCCCCCATCCCGGCCGGTGCTGGCTGTCCCCCTCCTCGGTCCTCCCCCATAAATGGGGGAGGAAGATGTTGCAATATGATAGTTGGGGAGCTGCATGTGGCAGCGTCTCCTTCCCCCGCGAGCGGGGGAAGGTCGGGATGGGGGACAGCGTGCACAGTCACGCCGGAACCCACGCCCCCTTCAACTGCACCTGCGGGAATCCGCTGGTCAAAATACGCAGTTCGGCATCGCGCGGGGTGTTGTCGCCCTGCCCCTGAATGCTGACGATATCCTGCGGACAGGCGGAAAACGCCACAAAACAATCCATCTCGGCGCGCAGCACAATATAGTCGCCCGGCTTCGTGACCACTGGCAGCGTCTTCAGCGTGATGCCATCCGGCTGCACCTGAATATTCATAAAGATATTAAACGAGGCCAGATTGCCGTGCGGCAGCGTCACGCCCAGCTCGCTCATGCCTTCAAACAGGTTGTCATGACAGTTGCGATGCGGTTCGGTGCAGCCGAGCAGCTCATAACGACGTGCGTCGCAGGCCGCCATAAAGGTGTCGTGCACGCCTGGCGAGGTATCTGCCACCAGCGTCAAAATCGGGTGGCGCTGGCTGGTGATAAAGCTGTCGCCCACTTTGGGATTGAGACGCTGATTCCACACGCGCGTCGCCTCCATACACATATATTCACTCACGTCTTCGGCGTTATACGCCCAGCAATCCACCACCTGCGTGCCGTGCAGATTAATCACCTGCACCGCTTCACCTTTCTGCAGACGCACCGCTTTGCCGTAGCGCGCCGGGATGGTCATCGCTTCACGATGCTGAAATTCAGCCGACATGTTGTTCTCCTGATTAATGCTGCATGGCACGACGGTAGCGCGTCATGCGAGATTCAAGGCAGCGCGCCAGCCAGTCGATAACGCTGTTGAGCAGCCAGTAACAGAGCGCCACCGTGAGATAGATCTCCAGCGGCGCGTAGGTATCCGAAATCGCCTGTTTGGCGGCGTACATAAACTCCTGCACCGAGACAATCGACAGCAGCGCGGAGTCTTTAATCAAACCAATCATCAGCCCAACCAGCGGCGACAGCATCTGCGGCAATGTTTGCGGCAGCACCACGTCGCGCAGTTGTTCACTGCGGCTCAGGCCCAGCACGCGACACGCTTCCCACTGCCCTTGCGGCAGCGCATCAATCGCCGAGCGGATCACCTGCGCAATATAGGGCGCGTAGTAGAGCGTTAGCGCCAGCACGCCCACCACCGGCGACGACAGCGTGATGTCATATTCCGGCAGCACAAAGTAGAGCAGATAGATCACCACCAGCAGCGGCAAGGCGAGCGTTAAACCAATATAAAGATTGAGCAAACGCAGCCAGAACGGCGAGGCGCGCATTAGCAGCACGGCCAATAGCGCGCCCCACAGCAGCGAGCAGAGCGCCGCCACCAAACAGAGCTGCAAGGTGGCGAGCAAGCCGTCACCCAGCGACGGCAAAGAGGTGATAATTGCCTGCCAATCCATTATGCCAACCTCCGTTTCGCTTCCAGACGACGCGCCGCCGCAATCAACGGCATGGCGATCAGCAGATAACCGGCCGCCACCAGCAGCAACACCTGCGTGGCTTCGTAGGTGCGGGCGATGACGATCTGTCCGGCGTAGGTCAGTTCGGTGAGCGCCACCACCGACGCCAGCGGCGTGGTTTTCAGCAGAATGGTGAACTCATTGACCAGCATTGGCAGACTGGCGCGCATCACTTGTGGGTTGATGACGTACCACCACGTCAACAAGCGGCTCAGGCCCAAGGTGCGCGACGCTTCAAGCTGTCCGCGCGTCACCAGACTGCGATTGACGCGCAGGATTTCCGCCACGTAAGCGCCGCTGTTAAGACCAATGGCAATCACCGCCGCCAGCATTGGCTGACCGCCCAATCCCAGCCGTGGCAAGGTAAAAAACACCACAAACAGCTGCACAATCGCCGGCGTTCCGCGCATCACGCTGACATAGAAACGCCCGATGGCGCGCCAGATCCAGGCACGACGCAGTTGCAGGAAGCAGCCGAGCTGCCCCATTACTACGCTGACTAACGACGCCAGCACGGTCAGCACCAGCGTCATCAGCAGGCCGTGTCCGAGTTCCGGCAGCGCGGCCACTACCTGTTGATCCAGCCCCATGCGTTACTCCGCGTTAAAGTCGTGCAGGTTTTCCGCCACCGACAGCAGCAGCGGCGCGGGACGATCGTTGCCCTCAATGCCGGTGTTGCAGGCGGAGACGATGAACTGCGTGTCCATCACCACGCGACAGGTAATGCTGTCACCGGCTTTGGTCAGGTTGGTTTCCGGCAGAATATCGCCTTCCCGCGTCAGCTTGACGTGCATAAACAGGTTGATGGGATCCGGCAGCTTCGGTACCACCATGCCCAGACGCGCCAGCTCGCCACGCAGCGCATCGAGGCAACCTTCGCCCTGATGGCCGCGTTCAGTGAGAAACGCCGTGGTGGAAGCCGGCAGCAGCAGGTCGTGACGTTTCACGCTGTCTTTACCCAGCACCATCATCGGACGGCGACGGTTATTCACCAGACGCATACCGGAACCGAGCAGGTAGCTGTTGCTGAACACCCGCGTGTGATGCACCGACAGCCACACGGCGGGATCGGCCAGGCTAAAGCCAAACAGCGAAGCCACCGCTCCGTCGCCCTGTGCAGTGATACGCAGTAACTGGCCGCGCAGCACGCGAATCGAACCGATGCTGCCCGGCGCAACCTGCACCGGTTCAGCCAACGTGCGCACAGCGGTTTCTTCAAAACTTTCACGCATTAACAGCATGATTCATCTCCTGAGCGTGAAAATGGTCGCTGACCACGATGTCGATGGGCGTCACCTGCAGGCCGTTGCCGGGAATGATGTCCTGCGGGCAAGATGACACCGAGCAGATGAGATCGCACAGTGCTTCAAAGGTGATGCTGTCGCCCGCTTTGCTGTTGGGATCGGTGACTTCCATGCGGCCATCGGCGGTGACCGGGCCGTTCTGGAACAGGTTGAACGGCTCTGGCAGCGAGAAGTAGGTGACGCCAAATTCCTTCATCCCTTCCAGCAGGTTATCCACGCAGTTGCGATGCCCTTCGACACCGAAATCAATGCTGAAACGGGTGCGATCGCAGGCGGGCACGTTGGCGTCGTGGATGCCGATGCTATCGGCAAGAATGCGCAGCATCGGACGGTTTTCACTCGACCACAGCGCGTCGCCCGGCTTGAAGAACAGCGAGCGCAGTTGTTGACGCGTATGCACCGGCGACAGCTTCTCATTCAGATCATCGGCATTCACCGCGACGAAATCGGCCGCCTGCTGCCCTTCACTGTCAATCACGGTAATAAACTGGCCCTTGCGCACGCGGAAGGTTTTGCCAAAGCCGGCAGGTACCGTCAGGTTGGACTGGCACATAATTACTCCTGCGGGATGAAGTCGCTGGCGGGCACGGTAAAGGTGGTGCCGAGATATTGCTGCTGCAGTTTGGTCAGTTCGCCCTCTTTCTGCATCGCCAGGATGTGGTCGCTAATGGCTTTGTTCAGGCTGCCATCTTCTTTACGCGTCGCCCAACCCATCCACTGCGACGGGCCGACTTCGCCCACCTGCGCCACTTTGCCGGCATATTTTTTTGCTACTGGTGCCAGTACCGAGATGTCGTCATAAACGAAGTCGGCGCGTTTGGTCATCAGCGTGCTGACGGTTTGATCAAGTGAATCGACATTGATGATGGTGATCGGTTTTTTACCCTCATTCTTCAACTGCTCGTTGAAGCCCTTCAGCAGCTGCTCTGGCACGCTGGCGGTTTTCACCGCACCGCGCAGACCCGACAAGCTTTCCGGACTCAGGGTTTTGCCGTTGAAGGTTTTCGCCTCGGCTTCACGCACCAGCACGCCATTAACGGTTTTGCTGTACGGCACGGTGAACAGCACTTTTTTCGCGCGTTCCGCCGTGACGTTAAGGGATGAACCTTCGGCATTGAAAGAGCCGGAAATCAGGCCCGGCAGAATGCCGCTGAAGGCGGTTTTCTGAAACTCAAGTTTCACACCGAGCTCGTTGGCGAAGGATTGCATAATCGCCACGCTGTAACCGGTGATCTCACCTTTGTCATCGGTGTATTCGTAGGGAGGAAAGGTTGGATCGATACCGACGGTGATTTTGCCGCTGCTTTTGATGTCGGCCAGCGTGTCGGCTTGCGCCTGCGCTAAGGTGCCTACGGAGAGAAGAGCGGCAATCAGCAGTGCTGTTTTTTTCATTATGGTGTTTCCCTGGTGTTGGTGAAATGTCTTTTTCTACTGAGCATATTTTGTGCCAGTTTTTTCACCACTACGCAGGAAAACCCACAACAACTCATTCTTTAGGTAATAAAATCAATTGGAAACATTTGTTTCTTGTTTTTTATTTTTAATTTCTACTATTTCACATGATGCAGAATTGGGATGGATGGATTGGCGGAGGGTGGACAGAATTGCACCGTTTTGGTGATTTTTCTGGCGCACCCTGCGCCAGCACGGCGCATTATTCGAGTTCGTCGAGGGATTGGTGCAGCGCTTCGATTTGCGCGAGATGATCGTTGCTGGCTTTACCCATTTGTCGGGCCACCAGTGAACAGAGCAGATTACACACGCCGGAGAGCGCGGCGGTGCTGTCGAAGATCAGGCTGCTGTCGGTGTGACAGCGGATTACCCACTGCGCATGGCGCGCCGGTTTGCCAGAAAGTACATCGGCGATATACAGCATCGGCACATTGCGCTCGGCCAGCGCGTTCATCGCCGCTTCCAGCGCGGGCATGCGTCGACGCAGACCGACGCAGATCACCACATCTTCAGCGGTCAGAGCCGCCATATGTTCCGCCAGCGAATCACCGGGACGCGGCAGCAGACGCACGTCGGAGTGAATATGGATCAGATCGCGATAGATCAGATGCGCGATGGTTTGGCTGTGGCGCCAACCCATCACCACCACGCGACGCGCCTGGCTGATGGCGGTAACCGCCTGCTGCAGCTGTTCGCTGTCCAGCGTGCGATAGCTGTTGACCAGGTTGGCAATCTCTTTTTCCAGATGCTGCTGCATGATGCTGGCCAGCGGCGACGCGCTGGGTGCCGGTTGCAGGTAGAGCGGTGATCCGCTGCTCTGCATTTCACGCGCCTGGCGACGAGCGGCTTCATAACTTTCATAGCCGAGATGGCGGAAGAAGCGCGTGGTAGTGGCTTTGGATACGCCCGCGCTGTGCGCCAGTTCGGTGGCGGTGTTCATGGCTAACTGGCCCGGTGCGGCGAGTAGCACATCGGCAAGTCGCTGCTCGTGGCTGGAGAGTTGATCCCAGTGCTGACGAATCCGGCCCTCTAACGTTGCCGCTTTTGCACTCATGGTGATTCCCTGAAAATGAAAAAAACCATCCTGCACAGAGCGTGCCGGGTTGTCATCAGGAATTTTGTGTTGGGGGGAAGTGTGCTTGCTGTCCCCCTCCTCGGTCCTCCCCCATAAATGGGGGAGGAAGATGCTGCCATATGTCAGTCTTGAACTTGCATGTCGCAGCGTCTCCTTCCCCCGCTTGCGGGGGAAGGCCGGGATGGGGGACAGCGGCGCAATACTACTTAGCGCTAGGGCGCAGTGCCGGGAACAGGATCACATCGCGGATGGTGTGGCTGTTGGTGAACAGCATCACCATACGGTCGATACCAATGCCCAAACCAGCGGTTGGTGGCAGGCCATGTTCCAGCGCGGTGACGTAGTCTTCGTCGTAGAACATCGCTTCGTCATCGCCAGACTCTTTCGCATTCACCTGCTGCAGGAAACGCTCGGCCTGATCTTCTGCATCGTTCAGCTCTGAGAAGCCGTTACCGATTTCACGGCCGCCGATGAAGAACTCAAAGCGGTCGGTGATTTCCGGGTTCTCGTCGTTACGACGCGCCAGCGGCGACACTTCAGCCGGGTATTCGGTGATGAAGGTTGGCTGAATCAGGTGCGCTTCAGCGGTCTCTTCGAAGATCTCGGTTACTACGCGGCCGAGGCCCCAACTCTTCTCGACTTTGATGTGCAGCGATTGAGCAATCGCTACCGCTTTATCGAAGTCTTCCAGATCGCTCAGGTCAGTTTCCGGACGGTATTTCTTGATCGCTTCACGCATGGTGAGCTTCTCGAACGGCTTACCGAAATCGAAGCTGTGATCGCCATACGGCACTTCGGTGGTGCCCAGCACATCCTGCGCCAGGGTACGGAACAGGCTCTCAGTCAGCTCGATCAAATCTTTGTAATCCGCATACGCCATATAGAGTTCCATCATGGTGAACTCTGGGTTATGGCGCGGCGAAATACCTTCGTTACGGAAGTTACGGTTGATCTCGAACACGCGATCAAATCCGCCCACCACCAGACGCTTCAGATACAGCTCTGGCGCAATACGCAGGTACATATCGATGTCGAGCGCATTGTGATGGGTGATAAATGGACGCGCAGACGCGCCGCCAGGAATCACCTGCATCATCGGGGTTTCCACTTCCATAAACTCGCGGTTCACCATGAACTGACGAATGCCGGCCATGATTTGTGAGCGAATTTTGAAGGTTTTGCGCGAATCGTCGTTGGAGATCAGATCGAGATAACGCTGACGATAACGGGTTTCCTGATCGGCCAGACCGTGGAATTTGTCCGGCAGCGGACGCAGCGCTTTGGTCAGCAGACGCAGCTCAGTGATGTGGATCGACAGCTCACCGGTTTTGGTTTTGAACAGCTTACCGCGCGCACCGAGGATATCGCCGAGATCCCACTTTTTGAACTGCTCGTTGTAGACGCCTTCTGGCAGATCGTCGCGTGAGACGTAGATCTGAATCTGGCCGCCGACATCCTGCAGGGTGGCGAATGACGCTTTACCCATGATGCGGCGCGTCATCATTCGACCGGCCACGCTCACTTCTACGCCCAGCGCTTCCAGCTCTTCGTTCTCTTTAGCGTCATAGCTGGCATGCAGCACATCAGACGTGGTGTCGCGGCGGAAATCGTTAGGAAACGCCACGCCTTTTTCACGCAGCGCGCTGAGTTTTTCGCGACGCGCTTTCAGTTCGTTGTTTAACTCAAGGGCGGCATCAGCGCTCTGCGGTTGTTGTTCAGACATGTCGGTTCCTTATAGCCCTGCTTTTAAACTTGCTTCAATAAAACGATCGATATCGCCATCCAGCACCGCTTGGGTGTTGCGGGTTTCTACGCTGGTGCGCAGATCCTTGATGCGTGAATCGTCGAGAACATAAGAACGGATCTGGCTGCCCCAGCCAATATCAGATTTGTTATCTTCCGCTGCCTGCTTGTCCGCGTTTTTCTTCTGCATCTCATATTCGTACAGCTTGGCGCGTAACTGCTTGAAGGCCTGATCTTTGTTCTTGTGCTGTGAACGGTCGTTCTGGCACTGCACCACAATGTTGGTCGGCAAGTGGGTAATACGCACCGCAGACTCGGTTTTGTTAACGTGCTGGCCGCCCGCACCGGAGGCGCGGTAAACGTCGATACGCAAATCGGCGGGATTGATATCGATATCGATGTTGTCATCCACTTCCGGGTAGATAAACACCGAACTGAATGAGGTATGACGGCGGCCGCCGGAATCGAACGGGCTCTTACGCACCAGGCGATGAACGCCGGTTTCGGTGCGCAGCCAGCCAAACGCGTAGTCGCCGATGATTTTAATGGTGGCGGATTTGGTTCCGGCCACTTCACCGTCTGACTCTTCGATAATTTCGGTTTTATAGCCTTTGGCTTCCGCCCAGCGCAGATACATGCGCAGCAGCATGCTGGCCCAATCCTGCGCTTCGGTGCCGCCGGAACCGGCCTGAATATCCATGTAGCAGTCGGCGCTGTCATATTCGCCTGAGAACATACGACGGAATTCCAGTTCGCCCAGCTTCACTTCCAGTGCATCAAGCTCGGCAACCGCTTCGTTGAAAGTTTCTTCGTCGTCGGCTTCCACCGCCAGATCCAGCAAGCCTTGCACATCTTCCAGGCCCTGACGCATGTGATCTAAGGTTTCCACCACCGCTTCCAGTGAAGCGCGTTCTTTACCCAGCGCTTGCGCGCGCTCAGGTTCGTTCCAGACGTCAGGCTGTTCCAGCTCGGCGTTTACTTCTTCGAGGCGTTCTTTCTTGGCATCGTAGTCAAAGATACCCCCGAAGAACGTCGCTGCGCTCACTGAGGTCCTGGATACGATTTTTGACCGGATTAATTTCAAACATGGCTTTTCAGTCTTTTTTGACGATTCGGTGAAAGGAGATAAAAACTAACGCGCTAGTTTACCCGAAAGTGTGCGTACTTTGTAGCATTGCACGCAGTGTGAGTGAGTACGCACGCGCCGTGAGAAAAAAAGTTCTCAACCTTCTGGAAAGCCGCATTCGTTATGTTTTCCAAAACACCCCAGCAAACACCTCTCCCTCAGAACCTTCTTAGGAATTTTCCTGCAAATTTTAGGCGATTAGCGCTGAAAGACGTCATTAAAGATCATGATTTATAACGATAAATCATTAAGAATTGCCTTGTGAGAAATTTCCTGCAAGAAAGCAGACACGTCTCAAACAACGCCATTAAGCAGCTGATATTCAGCCTATCGATTTGTTAGCGCCCTTTTATCATTTTGCTCAGTGACTATCCCCCCGATGGACATCACTAACGTCCAGACCGTTTGTCACCACGACCGCCAGGAATGCGCAGCTTTGACAGGGAATGACACAGTAATCAGCGCCCGTAAACGTGAGCGGGCACAACATGTCCTGAGAGACATGAAGGAGTATCGATGTTTATTCCCGGTTTGCGCACTTCTCCGCGCCTGCTTGCCTTGTTGATGCCTTTGTTACTCGCCGCCTGCGGTGGCGGAGGTGGAGGCGGCGGTAGCGCGACAACCTCGCCCACCACCGGCACGCCTGAGACACCCACACCAGCTCAGCCCGGCGCGTTAGGCAATGCCAGCAAAGTGGGCATTATTGATTCGGGGTTATCGCCCGATCGCAGTGAAGTTAATTACGCCAATGTGCAGTTCACCAGCTACGTTGGCGGCGGTAGCAGTTTGAATGATAACCAAGGCATTAACGGTCACGGCACCGTGGTGGCGCTGACGTTATTGGGCCTGTCGCCGGGTAGCGCACTGTATGTGGCGCAGGCATCTCAAAACAATATTTTTCAATACGACGATACCGCGCGAGCGGTGAGCGGCCTGCTGAGCCAGGGCGTGCGGATTTTCAATATGTCGTACGCCTCCAGCGAACGTTTAACCACCGCGCAGGCGTTAACCGATGCGCAGCCGCACTATCAGGTACTGGTGCAAAGCATGCGTGAGATTGCGGCGGCTAACGGCCTGGCGGTGGTGATCACCGGCAATGGCGGCACCGCCACACCTTCTCCTAACGCCCAACTGCCGCTGATTTATCAGGACAGCGCGCTGCAAAAGAACATGCTGGCGGTCACCGGCGTGATGGACAGCACCTCATACGACACGGCGAACCGCGCGGCCTTAACCGGGCCGTTTGATGCCTGCGGCAACGCTGCCGCATGGTGCCTGAGCGCACCGGGTTACAGCGATTATCGTTTTCAGAATAGCGACGGCACCTGGGTGAATGCGCGTAGCTACGGCACCTCATTTGCCGCACCGCGCGCTGCAGCGGCGGCTTCGCAAGTGTTGCAGCGCTTTCCGTGGATGAGCGGCTACAACCTGCAGCAAACGCTGTTGACCACCGCCATTTATCATAGCGATGCGTATGCAGGCGCTGCGGATAGCGCCAACGGGAGGCCTTACAACGATACCTTCGGCTGGGGCGATCTCAACCAGGCGAAAGCGCTGAACGGTCCGGCGATGTTTTGGGCCAATGATTTTCACGCCAGCCTGGATGCGGGCAGCTATGTCTTCTCGAATGCCATCAGCGGCGATCGCGGTCTGATCCTTGACGGCGCGAATAATGGCGGCGTGCTGCAGTTAACCGGCAACAACAGTTACCTCGGCCAGACCAGTGTCTCGGCCAATACATTGCTCATCGATGGTGCGATTGCTGGCAGTGCCAACGTCAGCGGCAGCGGCATCCTGGGTGGCAGCGGCGTGATTGGCGGCAGCTTACTCAATCAGGGCTCGGTCAACGGCGGCTTGCAGGTGCACGGCGATTACCAGCAACGCAGCAACGGCGTGCTGAATATTGCGCTGAACAGTCCGCTGCGCGTAGCGGGCCATTCGACGCTGGACGGCATGCTAAACCTCGCGCCACCGTCATCGACCTATGTGGTGAAACAGCAGGAAACGCTGCTGACCAGCGATGCGGGCGTCAGCGGCCAGTTCAGTCAGGTCAATACCGGCGTGTTCCTCGATGGTTTGGTCAGCTACAACGCCAACAGCGTCACCGGCCAACTGACGCGTAAAAATACTGCGGCAGCAGCGGCAGCGATGGGCATCAACGGCGCCAGCACCCAGCAAACGGCCGTGAATCTGGAGCAGGCATTTAGCGTGGCGGATAGCTGGCAGCAACAGGGATCGCTCAGCAGTGCGCAGCAGTCGGCGCTGGGCGCGGCCGGCGCGTTCCAGACGCTGGCGGATGCCAGCAGTGCTCAGGCTGCCATTAATTCCCTTTCCGGTCAGGCGCACGCCTCCAGCAACGCGGTACTGTTTAACGCGCTGGATTATCAAAGCCGCCTGTTAAGCAACCGTATCGCCGACGCCAGCGCCGACAATCGTTACGGTTTCTGGATCGAAAGCGGTCAACTGCGCGGTTCACTGGATCAGGCGGGCTACCTCGGTACCGATTATCGCAACACGCTTACTGCGTTGGGCGTAGATAGCGATTTGGGCGTTTCTGGTCTGCGCGTGGGCGTGGCGTGGACGCAGAACCAGATCGATTCCACCTACGACCAAACCGGCGGCACCAGCCGTAATCGCCTGCAAGGCGCGATGCTGTATGGTCGCTACGATCTAACGCCAGAATGGTATCTGCAGGGCAATCTAAGCTATCAACATGGTCGCGATGAGTTAAAACGCCTGATATTACTGGATGAAGCTTCGCCGGTGTCATCGACCACCCGCAGCAACAGCTGGCAGGCGGCACTGCAGAGCGGCTATCGCTGGACAATTGAGGATAACTATCGCCTCGAACCGTATCTCGGCTGGCGTGAGACCGGGCTGGATACCGGTGCATTTGAGGATAAAGGCAGCGCGTTTGGTCTGAGTGGTGACGGCGACAGCTATCGACGCAGCGTCGGTTATAGCGGTTTGAGTATCAGCGCACGGCAGGATTGGTCGGCTGGATTGTGGAGCATGCTGAGTCTGTATGGCGAATATCAATACGCGTTCAACAATCCGTCAATGGATGTCAGCGCGCGCTGGGGCGGATTTGGCGATGACCAGAACCGTTTCACGATTCCCGGTATGCAGCTCGATCGCCGGTCGCAGTGGTTAGGCGTGCGGTTGGATGTGGCGCAGACGTCACGTGCGCGCCTGTTCCTGCGCGCCGACCAGCACTTCGCCGATCATGGTGACGAGAAAGTGCTGCGCGGCGGTGTGGATGTGAGTTTCTGAGTGCTGCGCACCCAACGGTGTAGGGTCGCCATTCATGGCGACCTCACGCACCTTACATCGGCCAGATATGATCGATGATCAACTGCACCGAACGATTACCACGATACTCGTTAATATCCAGCTTGTAGGCCAGCTGCACCTGACGCACGCTGCTGTCTGGCCACAGCGTGGTATCCACGTTGAAGGCAATCCCATCTAACAGCGGGCCGCCGCCGAGCGGCTCGACCATCACTTTTAAATGGCGCTCGCCCACTAACCGCTGTTGTAGCAGCTTGAACTTGCCATCGAACACCGGCTCCGGGAACGCCTGGCCCCACGGACCGGCTTCTCGCAGCATTTCGGCGGTGTGCAGCGTAAACTCCTGCGCATGCAGTTCGCCGTCCGACCAAATCACGCCCTGCAGCGCTTCGCCATCCAGCCACTCATCAATCAACGCGGCAAAACGCGCACGGAACTCCTCGTACTTCGCGGTTTCCAGTGACAATCCGGCGGCCATGGCGTGACCACCAAATTTGATCATCAAACCCGGGAACAGCGTGTCGAGACGCTCCAGTGCATCGCGCAGATGCAAACCGGCAATCGAGCGGCCAGAACCTTTCAGCGTGCCGTCTCCGGCAGGCGCGAAAGCGATCACCGGACGATGAAAGCGCTCTTTTAATCGCGACGCCAGAATTCCGACCACGCCCTGATGCCACTCTGGATGGTAGAACGCCAGACCCAGCGGCAGATCGGTGTGCTGGCGCTCCAGCTCATCGCACAGCGCCAGCGCTTCGCTCTTCATGCCCTGCTCAATCTCTTTGCGCGTCTGATTCAGCGCATCGAGCTCATTGGCCAGCATGCGCGCCTCGGAGATATCTTCGGTGAGCAGCAACGCCACGCCAACCGACATATCGTCCAGACGACCGGCGGCATTAAGACGCGGACCGACAGCAAAACCGAGATCGCTGGCAGCAAGTTGACGCGCATCGCGATTGGCAATCTCCAACAGCGCGCGAATCCCGGCGCGGCATTTTCCGGCGCGGATACGACTCAAACCTTGCCACACCAGAATGCGGTTGTTGGCATCTAGCGGCACCACATCGGCTACGGTGCCCAGCGCCACCAGATCGAGCAGTTCCGCCAGGTTTGGCTCGGCGCGGCTATCGCTAAACCAGTTTTGCTGACGCAGATGCGCACGCAGCGCCAGCATCAGATAGAAGGCCACGCCAACACCCGCCAGCGAACGTGAAGGGAATTCGCTGTCGTTGAGATTCGGGTTCACAATCGCTTCGGCGGCGGGCAAGGTTTCGCCCGGCAAGTGGTGATCGGTAACCAGCACCGGAATGCCGTGCTGATGCGCGGTATCGACTCCAGCATGTGATGAGATGCCGTTGTCGACGGTGAGAATCATCTCCGCACCGCGCGCTTTGGCCTGCTCGACCACTTCCGGACTTAAGCCGTAACCATCTTCGAAACGGTTTGGCACCAGATAATCAACGTTGCCACCAAGGCTGCGCAGCGCCAGCACGGTTAACGCGGTGCTGGTGGCGCCATCGGCATCGAAATCGCCTACCACCACGATGCGCTTGCCTGCCAACAGCATCTGATGCAGCAGCGTCACGGCGGCTTCGATGCCGCCCAGCGTTTGCCACGGCAGCAGATGTTTAGCGCCGCGCTCCAGTTCCAGCGCCTGTTTCACGCCGCGTTGCAGATACAAGCGGCGCAGCAAAGGGGGCAAATCAGCGGGTAGGCTGGCTTCGGTCTCGGCTTCGCGCCGACGCAATTCAACAGAATGAATCACTGTGCGTTAACCGCCACGCTTCTGGCCGTCAAGCACCTGCTTCAGCTCTTGCGGTCCCTGATAGCCAGGAATCATCATGCCGCTATCCGTGAGAATGGCTGGCGTGCCCTGAATGCCAAACAGGATGCCGAGTTTGTACTGCTGCTCGATATTGATTTTGCAGGTCGCTGGCGCATCCATCTGCGGCGCATCGCCTTTCATCGCTGCATCGAAAGCTTTGTTACGATCGGCGCTGCACCAGATGGCGCGCATGGCTTTTTCAACCTGGCCGTTGAGACCTTCACGCGGGAAGGCCAGATAGCGCACGGTGATGCCGAGCGCGTTGTAGTCGGCCATCTGCTCATGCAGCTTGCGGCAGTAGCCGCAGGTGATATCGGTGAACACGGTGATCACGTGCTGCTCTTTTGGCGCTTTGTAGACAATCATGTCTGGCGCCAGCGCCGTGACTTTTTTGTCCAGCAACTGGTTAGTGACGTTGACCGGTTGGCTGCCGCTGACATCATACAGCGGCCCCTGAATCATGTGTTTGCCGTCTTCGGAGACGTAGAGCACGCCGCTTTCGGTCAGCACCGTTTTGATGCCCGGCAGCGGTGACGGCTGGATTTCAGCCTGCTGCAATCCCAGTTTTTTCAGCGTTTGCTGAATGGCGTTGTCATCGGCATGCGCCAATCCAGTGAATGCACTGACCAGCAGAGCCAGCATCGTTAGCTGCTTTTTCATCTTAAATCCTTGTTACCGCATCTCAAGCGCGCGGATGATGCTGTTGATGTAACAGACGCAGGCGCTCAGTGGCGACGTGCGTATAAATTTGGGTGGTCGAGAGGTCGCTGTGGCCCAGCAACATCTGTACGACGCGCAAATCGGCGCCATGGTTCAGTAAATGTGTGGCAAATGCGTGGCGCAGCACGTGCGGCGACAGCTTTTCGCTATCGATACCGGCAAGGGTCGCATAGTGTTTGATGCGATGCCAGAAGGTCTGCCGCGTCATTTGCTGTGCGCGCTGGCTGGGAAACATCACGTCCAGCGTTTGCCCGTTGAGCAGCCACGGCCGACCATGTTCCATATAGTATTCAATCCAGTACACCGCTTCTTCACCTAACGGCACAAGGCGCTCTTTGTTGCCTTTACCGATCACGCGCACCACACCCTGACGCAGGCTGATATCGCTGATGGTTAAGCCCACCAGCTCCGTCACGCGTAAACCGGTGGCGTACAGCAATTCCAGCATCGCCTTGTCACGCAGTTCAAGCGGCACATCAATGCTCGGCGCCTGCAACAAGCGTTCGACCTGGTTTTCACTGAGATCTTTCGGCAGACGCTGCGGCAGTTTCGGTGCCGACAGCAGCGCGCTGGGATCGTCACTGCGCAATTTTTCCCGATAGAGATATTGGCACAAGCGGCGAATGGCGCTGAGGGTGCGCGCCGAGCTGGTGGCTTTGTAACCTCCCTCAACGCGTTCGGCGAGAAACTGCTGCAAATCAAGCGCTTCCAGCGTTAAGAGCGTGCGATCGTGGTGATGCAGCCAACCGGTGAGCGTTTGCAGATCCTGCCGATAAGAGGCGAGCGTATTTTGCGCCAGATTACGCTCAATCCAAAGCGCATCCAGAAACTGTTCGATCAGATCGCTGTCCTGCACTGTACTCTCCGCCCGTGTGAAATCGTGCTCATTATGCCTGAAAGTAGGCTGCTTCTGGTACAATTGCCCCCGAGTCAGTTTCAGACAGAGCATTAATTGCATGAATATTGGTTTATTTTATGGTTCGAGCACCTGCTACACCGAGATGACGGCGGAGAAGATCCGCGACTTTATCGGTGAAGAATTAGTCACGCTGCACAATTTGAAAGATGACGATCCGTCGCTGATGGAGCAGTACGATTTGCTGATCCTCGGTATTCCGACGTGGGACTTCGGTGAATTGCAGGAAGATTGGGAAGCGATTTGGCCGCAGATTCCGGCGCTGAACTTGCGCGGGAAAATCGTGGCGCTGTACGGCATGGGCGATCAGGGCGAATACGCCGAATGGTTCCTGGATGCGCTCGGCATGCTGCACGAACTGTTGCAGCCGATGGGCGTGCAGTTTGTAGGTTACTGGCCGCTGGAAGGCTATGAGTTTACCAGCAAAAAACCGCTGACCGCAGATGGCTCGCAGTTTGTCGGCCTGGCGCTTGACGATGTTAACCAGTTCGATCTGAGCGATGAGCGCGTCGAACAGTGGTGTGAACAGATTCTGACGGAAACCGCAGCGCTGCTTTAAGGCAGCGTTTGCCCCTCGCGCAGAAAACAGCAGGCGCGTAACGTGCGCCATTCACCGGGCGGCAGGTTGTCGTGCATCAACCACAGCCGCCAGCGCTTCCCCTGCTGGTTACGCAACACCAGCAAAACGCCATACGGTAACCAATCTGCCCTGCGTTCTGCTCGCCAGCGCACATCGCGCCACAGCCAATTGCCCTTAATGTCTAGCGCCAGACGACCTACGCGCTGCACCAAACGGCGCTCGTTGCGCCAGCATTCTGCCAGCAGCAGCACTAACACCGGCGCTTTACTCCACGCCCACGCGTCAGGCCACTCAAGCGCCAGCAGCAAACCGGCGCACAGCAGCGAGAGCGTCACATTCAGTGCGCGCGCACTGCGTGACGCCCGCAGATCACATTGCCACCGGACCGCGTTCACGGTTGCGCTGCTGAATCAGTTTCACCATGCGTTTGAACTCGGGATCGACCGGTTCACCGTGATTCATTAACCAGTTGAACAGATCGGGATCGTCACTCTTTAACAGCGCGATAAACACCTGCTTATCGGTGTCGTCCAGCGAATCATATTCGAATTTGAAAAACGGCATGATAGCGATATCCAGCTCCAGCATGCCGCGACGGCATGCCCATTGGACGCGGGCTTTGTCGTTAATTTCCATGTCTCAGGTTCCATGACTAAAAACAGTGGCGCTCAGTGTACCTGCTTTTTTTTCTCGCTGCAGGCGCTGTGCTTACCCCTGTGGAATGCCTCGGCGTTACATCCCCCAATTTGCAATGGGTATCACGCGATTTGTGCGCCATATTCAGTAAACAGGTTGCAAAGCCGCACTGCTCTTTTACCATTGCAACCTATTACCTCATTAATCAGGAAAGAGACATGTCGATTTTTACCCTTCCACCTCGCCAGCCTGCTGCATCGTCACGCCTGCCTTTGACCCTGATTTCGCTCGACGAATGGGCGCTGGTGAAGGTGCAGGGCAATGACAGCACGTCTTATCTGCAAGGTCAGCTGACGCTGGATGTTGCGGCGATGGGCGAGACGCAACATCGTCCTGCCGCGCACTGCGATGCCAAAGGAAAAATGTGGAGCAACATTCGTCTGTTCCATCGCACCGAAGGTTACGCGTACGTGGTGCGCCGCAACCTGCGTGAGCAGCAGCTTACCGAACTAAAGAAATACGCGGTGTTCGCCAAAGTCACCCTCGTTGCGGATGATGAAGCGGTGCTGCTGGGCGTTGCCGGTTTCCAGGCGCGCGCCGCGCTGGCGGGCGTGTTCAGCACGCTGCCGGATGCCGAAACGCCAGTGGTGCAGCAAGGTGACAGCACGCTGCTGTGGTTTGCCCAGCCAGCCGAACGTTTCCTGCTGGTGACCACGTCAGAACAGGCGAATGCGCTGAAAGAAAAACTGGCGGGCGAAGCGCAGTTCAACGACAGCTTGCAATGGCTGGCACTGGATATCGAAGCGGGCATTCCGGTGATTGAAAGCGCCACCAGCGCGCAGCTGATCCCACAAGCCACCAACCTGCAGGCGCTGGATGCGATCAGCTTCAAAAAAGGCTGCTACACCGGCCAGGAGATGGTGGCGCGGGCCAAATTCCGCGGCGCTAACAAACGCGCACTCTATTGGCTGGCGGGCAAAGCCAGCAAAGTGCCGGACGTTGGCGGTTCGATGGAGCTGCAGATGGGCGATAAATGGCGCCGCACCGGCACGGTATTGAGCGGTGTGCAGCTGGATGACGGCAGCGTTTGGGTGCAGGTGGTGATGAACAACGATTTGGAGCCGGAAAGCGTACTGCGCGTGGAAGGCGATGAAAGTGGCAAGTTGACCATTCAACCACTGCCGTATTCATTGGCAGAATAATTGCGCACCAAGCCCGCAGGGTCGCCATTCATGGCGACCTGAATCGAACTTACATCACATAAAAATAAATCGCGCAGAAGTGCAGCACGCTGCCGCCGAGCACAAAACCATGCCAGATGGCGTGACTGTAAGGAATGCGGCGTGAGACGTAGAAAATCACCCCCAGCGAATAAACAATCCCACCGGCAGCCAGCAGCCAAATCCCGCCCGGCGACAGTTTGATCGCCAGCTGATAAATCACCACCAGCGACAGCCAACCCATACCAAGATAAGTCACCAGCGACAGCGCTTCAAAGCGATGAGCAAAGGCGATTTTGAACAGGATACCGGCCAGCGCCAGACTCCAAATCACCACCATCAAACCTTGTGCCAGCGGCGAATTGAGCCCCACCAACAAGAACGGCGTATAAGTGCCGGCAATCAACAGATAGATGGCGCAGTGGTCAAATTTCTTTAGCCAGTATTTGGCTTTTTGATGGGGAATGGCGTGATACAGCGTTGAGGCGAGATAGAGCAAAATGATGCTGCTGCCGTACAGGCTGTAACTGGTGATCGCGGTGATGTTAGCTTGGGATTCAACGGCTTGTGTCAGCATTAACACCAGCCCGATAATACCGAAAATGCAGCCGATTCCGTGGCTGATACTATTGGCAATCTCTTCTGCCAACGAGTAGCCCTGGGCAATAACTGGGGTTTGTACCATGAAGTGATTCCTGAACAACGGAAAAAGCAAGTGTGCTATTTCTGAGCAACCAGAGTAACCGGGATAATTTTCAGAGTACACATGTACGCTAAATTAAATCTGTGAGTGGGTGTGACAGGTGAGAGATTGATTAAGTCGGTCGCCATGAATGGCGACCCTACGGGGATTTGGAGGGTTTTATACGTAAAGGATCATCGTTTTTGGGTTTTGTAGGGTCGGTATTTATGCCGGCCTGATTAATTATCGCCCGCCAGCCGCATCAATAAAGGTGCCCGTCACATACGACGCGGCATCGCTCGCCAGCCAGACAATCGCTGCAGCAATCTCTTCGGCCTGACCGCCGCGTCCCATTGGCAACATGCTTGCCAGCCGATCGACTCGGTCCGGCTCGCCGCCATCGGCGTGCATGTCGGTATAAATAAGGCCAGGGCGCACGCTGTTGACGCGAATACCCTGCGCCGCCACTTCCAGCGACAAACCTTTGGTCAGCGTATCCATCGCCCCTTTCGAGGCGGCGTAATCCACATATTCACCTGGCGCACCCAGACGGGATGCGGCGGATGACACGTTGACGATGGCACCACCTTTGCCGCCATGATGCGTACCCATGCGTTTCACCGCCTCACGACAACAGATGAACGTGCCGGTAACGTTAGTGGCGAACACGCGTTGAATACGTTCGGCATCCAGATCTTCCACCCGGCATTGGGTAAACAAAATACCGGCATTATTCACCAGCACTCGCAGCACGCCCGCTTGCTGATCCAACTCGGCAAACATACGCATAACCTGTGTTTCATCGGCGATATCGGCCTGCAATGTAAACGCACTGCCGCCCTGCGCTTCAATCTCTGCCACCACGCTTGCCGCTTCGGCTTGACGCTGGCGATAGTTGATCGCCACGCGATAACCCGCCTGCGCCAACAATAACGCGGTTGCGCGGCCAATCCCACGACTACCACCGGTAATCAAAGCCAGATCCATTTTTGCCTCCAAAAAAAAGGGCCGAACAGTCGGCCCTTTCATAAATACTTCCCGTAACTTTAGCCTAAATATATTCGCTCATTGGTACACACGAACAGAAGACATTGCGGTCGCCAAATACATCATCCAGACGTTTCACCGTCGGCCAGTATTTGTTAGCGCTGCCGGCCGGGAACACCGCCAGTTCGCGGGTGTACGGATGCGTCCAGTCGCCGACGATTTCTGTCTGGGTGTGCGGTGCGTTTACCAGCGGGTTATCTTCCAGCGGCCATTCGCCATCGGCAACGCGATCGATTTCCATGCGGATGGCCAGCATCGCATCGATAAAGCGATCCAGCTCGATTTTGCTTTCTGATTCCGTTGGTTCAACCATCAGCGTTCCCGCCACCGGGAATGACATGGTTGGTGCGTGGAAACCGTAATCGATCAGACGTTTAGCAATATCCAGCTCGCTGATGCCGGTCTGCTCTTTCAGCGGACGAATGTCGAGAATACATTCGTGCGCCACGCGGCCATCGCGGCCCGCATACAGAATCGGATAAGCAGATTGCAGACGGCTGGCGATATAGTTGGCGTTCAGAATCGCCACCGAACTGGCTTGTTTCAGACCTTCTGCGCCCATCATGCGGATATACATCCAGCTGATTGGCAGAATCGATGCACTACCGAACGGAGCAGCAGAAACCGCGCCCTGCTGCGTCAGCACGCCATCAATTTGCACTACGCTGTGACCCGGCACGAACGGCGCCAGATGCGCTTTCACACCGATTGGGCCCATGCCTGGACCGCCACCGCCGTGCGGAATGCAGAAGGTTTTGTGCAGGTTAAGGTGCGATACGTCCGCGCCGATGTAACCCGGCGTGGTGATACCAACCTGCGCATTCATGTTGGCGCCGTCGAGATACACCTGGCCGCCGTGCTGATGCACGATCTGGCACACTTCGCGGATGGTTTCTTCGTAAACGCCGTGCGTTGACGGATAGGTCACCATGATGCACGACAGCTGCTCACCGACCTGTGCGGCTTTCTCACGCAGATCGCCAAGGTCGATGTTGCCTTGTTTATCGCAAGCCACCACCACCACCGACATGCCCGCCATCTGCGCCGATGCCGGATTGGTGCCGTGCGCCGAGCTTGGGATCAGGCAGACATTACGGCCACCTTCGTTGCGGCTTTCGTGGTAACGGCGAATCGCCAGCAGACCCGCGTATTCGCCCTGTGCGCCCGAGTTGGGCTGCATGCACAGCGCATCGTAGCCGGTCAGCTGCACCAGCCATTGCGACAGCTGGCCAATCATCTGCAAATAACCCGACGCCTGCTCAGCCGGGCAGAACGGATGCAGTTCGGCGAATTCCGGCCAGGTGATCGGGATCATCTCCGCCGCAGCGTTGAGTTTCATGGTGCACGAACCGAGTGGGATCATCGCCTGGTTCAGTGCCAGATCCTTTTTCTCCAGGCTGTGCATGTAACGCATCATCTCAGTTTCGCTGTGATGACGGTTGAACACCGGATGGGTCAGGAAGGCGCTCTCACGCACCTGACCGGCCGGAATCGCGCTGTTTTCCGCAGCAACAGCGGCATCCAGCGCATCAATGTCCTGGCCGTGAGCATCACCCAGCAGGATCGCGAACAGCGCCAGCACATCTTCACGTGCGGTGGTTTCATCCAGCGTAATGCCGACGGCATTGTGGATATCGCTGCGCAGGTTGACGCCAAAGCTCTGCGCGCGGTTTAGTACCGCCGCTTTATCAGATATTTCTACTGTCAGCGTATCAAACCAGCTGTTGTGGCGCAGCTTCAGGCCGCCGTTTTGCAGGCCTGCGGCCAGAATGCTGGTCAGACGGTGAATACGGGATGCAATGCGTTTCAGGCCAACCGGACCGTGATGCACCGCATAGAGACCGGCGATATTTGCCAGCAGCACCTGCGATGTACAGATGTTGGAGTTGGCTTTCTCACGACGGATATGTTGCTCGCGGGTTTGCATCGCCATGCGCAGCGCGGTGTTACCGGCGGCATCGCGTGATACACCAATGATACGGCCAGGCATCGAGCGTTTATGCTCGTCGCGGCTGGCGAAGAACGCGGCGTGTGGTCCGCCGTAACCCATCGGCACGCCGAAACGCTGGGCAGAACCGAAGACGATATCTGCGCCCTGCTTGCCTGGCGCTTCTAACTGCACCAGCGCCATGAAGTCTGCGGCTACGCTCACCACCACTTTGCGGCTTTTCAGCTCGGCAATCAGTGTGCGGTAATCGTGCACTTCACCGTGCGTACCAACCTGTTGCAGCAACACGCCGAACAGATCGTCGTGATCCAGCACCTTGTCAGCACTATCAATAATCAGTTCAAAACCAAAGGTTTCTGCGCGGGTGCGCACCACATCCAGCGTCTGTGGATGAATGTCATTGGCGATGAAGAATTTGCTGGCGGTTTTCAGTTTGCTGACGCGCTTGGCCATCGCCATCGCTTCGGCTGCAGCGGTCGCTTCATCCAGCAGTGACGCGGAAGCGATATCCAGACCGGTCAGATCCAGCGTCAGGGTTTGGAAGTTGAGCAGCGCCTCAAGACGGCCCTGCGATACTTCTGGCTGATACGGCGTATACGCGGTGTACCAGCCTGGGTTTTCCAGCATGTTACGCAGGATAACCGGCGGTGTGATCACCGCGCTGTAGCCCATGCCGATCCAGGATTTGTAGCGTTGGTTCTGACTGGCAATGGCTTTCAGCTCTGCCAGCGCTTGCTGCTCGGTCGCGGCGTCGCCCACTGCAGGCGGGCCTGGCAGTTGGATATCAGCAGGCACGATAGAACTGATCAATGAGGAGAGCGAACTGGCACCGATCGCTTTCAGCATTAAGTCCTGTTGTTCCGGCGTAGGACCGATGTGGCGCTCAATGAAAGCACCGTTGTGTTCAAGCTGGCTGAGAGTCTGGGTCATTTGCAGTAAATCCTGAATCGGGCTGGGTTACAAAAATGGCGTTAAATCAGGCAGATAAAAAAGAAGGTGGCGCAGCGCGTCACCTTCTAAAACTACCGGTTACTCGTCGATCGCGGCTTTGTAGGCATCAGCATCCAGCATAGCGTCGAGCTCTGACGCGTCGCTGGCTTTGATGCGGAACAGCCAACCATCAGCGTATGGCGCGCTGTTCACCAGCTCTGGCGAATCGCCCAGTTGGTCATTCACCGCAACAATTTCACCGCTCAGTGGCGCATAGATGTCTGAAGCCGCTTTCACCGACTCCGCAACGGCGCAGTCATCACCGGCCGCGAAGGTGGCACCAACATCTGGCAGATCGACAAACACCATATCGCCCAGCAATTCCTGTGCGTGTTCGGTGATACCAACAGTAAAGGTGCCGTCGGCTTCTTTACGGACCCACTCGTGGCTATCGCGGTATTTCAATTCACTTGGCACATTGCTCATTGGCCATTTCTCCTGAAAAAAATTACTGGGCGACCGGCTTACCGGCGCGAACAAAAATCGGTTTGGTGACGTTTACTGGCATTTCACGGTTGCGGATTTCCACTATCGCCTGCTCACCAATCCCGGCTGGCACACGCGCCAGCGCGATGCTGTAACCCAGGGTTGGTGAGAAGGAACCACTGGTAATAATACCTTGCTGCGGCTGACCTTGTTGATCGGTGAAACGTACCGTTAAGCCGTTGCGCAGCACGCCTTTTTCGGTCATCACCAGGCCAACCAGCTTCTCGGTGCCGTGCTCGCGCTGCGCCTGCAGGGCATCACGACCAATGAAATCGCGATCGGCAGGTTCCCAGCTGATGGTCCAGCCCATATTGGCGGCGAGCGGCGAAACGCCTTCATCCATCTCCTGACCGTACAGGTTCATGCCCGCTTCCAGACGCAGCGTGTCACGCGCACCAAGTCCTGCCGGTTTAACGCCTGCGGCCAACAGCTGCTGCCAGAAAGCGGCGGCCTCATTCGCAGGCATGGCAATCTCATAACCCGCTTCGCCGGTATAACCGGTAGTGGCGATAAACAGCTTTTCTGCCTGCACGCCAAAGAAGGGTTTCATGCCGTCAACGGCATCACGCTGAGCAGCGCTAAATAGCGTTTGTGCTTTCTGCTGCGCATTTGGGCCTTGCACCGCAATCAGCGCCAGATCGTCACGCTCGGTCAGCTCCACGCCAAAAGGCTGCGCATGCTGTTTAATCCACGCTAAATCTTTCTCACGCGTGGCGGAGTTCACCACCAGACGGAAGAAATCTTCGCTCATAAAGTAAACAATCAAATCATCAATGACGCCAGCGGAGGCATTCAACATGCCGGTATACAGGGCTTTGCCCGGTTGGGTCAGCTTGGCGACATCGTTCGCCAGCAGATAACGCAGGAATTCGCGGGTATGTGCGCCGCGCAGATCGACAATGGTCATGTGGGAAACATCAAACATGCCGGCATCGTTACGCACCGCGTGATGCTCATCCATTTGCGAGCCGTAATGCAGCGGCATCATCCAACCGTGGAAGTCCACCATGCGCGCACCGCTTGCCTGATGCTGTTCGAATAGAGGCGTTTGCTGAGTCATAACCATCCTGTGAATACAAGTGAGTGTGACGCGCCTGCGTCGCCTTCGCAGGCTGACGCAAACGTTCTCTTTATGCTGAAGTTATCACCTAATGCGGCAATTAACCATGAGGAAAACGAGGGCGAAACACTACCACCTTTCGATGAGCCACCGAACAGCCACCAGCATAAATCACTGCATTATTGTAATTAGCCTCGCACAAAATACGACTAAATTACTTTCACGCAGCAAATTGAGGGAATAGACGCCGCAGGTTTAAGAAATGGTCCGGCATGTGAAAAGTTATTGCATGAATTAATCTAATGCGAATTAAGGGGTAAAATTAGAATAAATCAAATGAGGCGCGATTGCGGTGCAGCGCTGCATCATTGCGGTGCAGCAAAGAAAACGGCGCCTATTTAGGCGCCGTTGGCAGAGATGATTAGCGTATCCAGCTGGGTAGATCGTTAAGCCCCATCGCCTGTTTTAGCATCAGCGGTTTGACGCCCGGCAAAGTATCGGCGAGCTTGAGGCCAACATCACGCAGCAGCTTTTTCGCCGGATGGGTACCGGCAAACAATTCGCGGAAGCCTTGCATCCCCGCCAGCATCATCGCCGCGCTGTGCTTGCGGCTGCGCTCATAGCGACGCAGATAGAGATGCTGACCAATGTCTTTGCCTTCCTGATGCAGGCGGCGAATTTCACCAATTAATTCGGCTGCATCCATAAAACCAAGATTCACGCCCTGCCCGGCCAGCGGATGGATAGTGTGGGCGGCATCGCCGACCAGCGCTAAACGGTGCGCGGCAAAGTTACGCGCATAACGTGCCGTCAGCGGGAAAGTTTTACGTTCGCTCTCGACCTGACACAAGCCAAGACGCATATCAAACGCCACCGACAGTTGCTGATTAAATAGCGCTTCCGGCATCGATTGCACGCGCGCCGCTTCCTGCGGCGAGAGCGACCAGACGATTGAGCATAAGTGCGGATCCTGCATCGGCAGAAACGCCAGAATACCGTCGCCATGGAACACCTGACGCGCAATGGCGTCATGCGGCATATCGGTGCGGATATTTGCCACCAGCGCGTGATGCTCGTAATCCCAGAAGGTCAGCGGAATATCCGCTTTGTCACGCAGCCACGAATTCGCGCCGTCGGCAGCAACCAGCAAACGGGCGCTCATCATGCTGCCATCTTGCAGCGTAATAAAGGCTTCGTTGTCGCCAAATGCCACTTGCTGCAACTGCGCCGGGGCAAACAGCGTGATATCGCTGCTCTGACTGGCACGCTGCCACAACGCACTATGAATCACTTCATTTTCAATGATATGACCGAGATGCGATAAGCCCTGCTGCTCATCATCAAAGCTGATCGAACCGAAGCTGTCCTGATCCCACACTTCCATGCCGTGATAGGCACTGGCACGCAGCGCCAAAATGCTCGACCAGACATCGAGCTTTTGCAGCAGACGTTCGCTGGCAGCGTTGATGGCGGAGACGCGAATCGACGCCTTGGCCGCCGGATCAAACTGTGGCTCGGGTGCTTTTTCCAGCACGGCAACGCGTAAGCCGCTGCCTTGTAGTCCGCAGGCGACGGCCAAACCCACCATGCCGCCTCCGGCAATTGCCACATCAAAAGTTTGCATTGCTGCCCCTTAATTCGTGCTTAACGCTTAACCCAGCCGAGCGTGCGCGCGGCAAGTGGATTTCGTAGCCAAGGCAGATGGTCCATTGCCACCAGCCCAAGATTTCGTCCTGCTACCAACGGCGCATAGCGGTTAGCAAACAGTCGGACTAAACCGTCAGTGACGCCAATAGTGGCGGCACGATCGGGCTGACGTCGCGCGGCAAAATGCTGCAATACCGCGAAACTGCCGGGATCTTGCTGCTGACGATGTGCGCCCGCCAGCGTTTCTGCCAGTGACATCACATCGCGCAAACCCAGATTGAAGCCTTGTCCGGCAATCGGATGCAGCGTTTGTGCCGCGTTGCCCACCAGCGCCAGACGATGCGTCACCTGACGTTCAGCGGTTTGCAACGCCAGCGGATAATGTTCGCGTTGACCGGAGTGCGTGAAACGCCCCAACCGCCAGCCAAATGCGCGCTGCAGTTCTTGCAGGAAGGTGGCATCGTCCCACTGCTTAACCGTTGCTTGCGCCTCAAGCGGATGGCACCACACCAGCGACATGCGGTTGCCGGACATCGGCAACAGCGCCAGCGGGCCGTGTTCGGTAAAGCGCTCAAAGGCGCGGCCCTGATGCGGTAACTGCGTCGACACGTTGGCAATCACCGCCAGCTGCTGATAATCGTCGCGCTGCCAGGTGATGCCGCAGGACGCGCCTAAAGGTGAACGCGCACCGTCGGCGGCCACCAGTAATGCGCCTTCCAGTTGTTCGCCGCTGTTCAGCGTGACCTGCACGTTATCTGCGGTGCGTGATACCGAAGTTACGCGATCCGGGCAGCGCAGCGTGACGCCAGGCGCTTTCTGCAGGCGTTGAAACAGTCGCTGGCCGACATCAAACAGTTCGACCACCTGGCCGAGCGCCGGAACCTGATGATCTTGCGCTTTAAGCGAAACAAAACCGGTATGACCGCGATCGGAAACGTGAATATCGGTAATTGGCGTGGCGCAATCGGCCAGCGAGCGCCACAGATCGATATCCGCTAACTGCTGACAGGTGCCTGCCGCCAGCGCAATCGCACGTCCGTCGAAGCCGGGATGTGCGCGGCTGTCGGGCTGGCTGCGTTCAATCAGCGTAACCGGCAGTTGGCCTTGCGTCAGATGTGAAATCGCCAGCGCAAGGGTCGCGCCGGTCATGCCGCCGCCGGCAATCAAAATGCTCATGCGTGACGTGCCGCCGCCATCAGAGCTTCAATCGCGTCGGCGTCTTTCACTACGCTGTCGGTGAGATTTTCGTTGCCGTCAGCGGTGATGACGATGTCATCTTCGATGCGAATGCCAATACCGCGATATTGTGCCGGCACTTTGGCATCTGGCGCGATATACAAGCCTGGCTCAACGGTCAGCACCATGCCCGGCTCAAGTAAGCGGTCGCGGCTTGGCGTGCCGTAATGGCCGACATCGTGCACATCCAGCCCCAGCCAGTGGCCCAAACCGTGCATGAAGAACGGACGATGCGCCTGCTCTTCAAACAGCGTATCGATGTTGCCATCCAGAATGCCGAGATCGACCAGCCCGGTGATCATGATGCGCACCACTTCGTCATTGACGTCATGGATGCTGATGCCCGGACGGAACATCGACAGCGCTTTGTAGAGCGAGGCCAGCACGATGTCGTAGATGGCGCGCTGCGGTTCACTGAAGGTGCCGTTGACCGGGAAGGTGCGGGTGATATCGCCCGCGTAGCCGTGGAATTCACAGCCTGCATCGATCAGCACTAAGTCGCCATCGCGCATTTCACATTCGTTTTCGGTGTAATGCAGAATGCAGCCATTTTCGCCGGAACCGACAATGGTGTTGTACGAGGGGAAGCGCGCGCCGTGGCGATTGAATTCGTGATGAATTTCGCCTTCCAGCTGATATTCGAACATGCCCGGACGACAGGCTTGCATCGCTCGCGTGTGCGCCAGCGCGCTGATTTTGCCGGCGCGGCGCAGAATCTCAATCTCTTCTGCGCTTTTGAACAGGCGCATTTCATGCACCCACGGACGCCAGTCGGTAAGCGTATCCGGCGCGCTGAGGTTTTGACGGAAGCCGCGACGCAGTTTTTCCAGCGCGCTGAACACCAACTGATCGGCTTCTGCGTATTCGCCTTGCGCGTGGTAAACCACATCCAGCCCGTTAAGCAGTTGATGCAGCTGCTCGCCAATGTCATCCCACGGCAAGGCGCGATCGACACCCAGTTTTGCCGGTGCGGCATCCTGACCAAGGCGGCGACCAAACCAGATTTCGGCCGTCAGGTCACGCACGCGATTGAACAGCACGCTGTGATTGTGCTTGTCATCGCTTTTGATCAATACCAGCAGCGCCTGCGGTTCGTTAAAACCGGTGAAGTACCAGAAGTCACTGTTTTGCCGAAAGTTGTATTCGGTGTCGTTGCTGCGCGTCACTTCAGGTGCAGCAAAAATCAATGCCGCGCTGCCTGGCGCCATGCGGGCAATCAACGCCTGACGACGTTGTTGAAACGTATCCAAGGTAATCATGTTTGCACTCCCTGTTGAAGACGGGCCACAACGCACCCGCATTGACGCGCTTAGTGTAACGTAGGTTTCTGTACTTCTGGTGCGGTTGGCTGATGCTGACGCGTGAAGGTGTCATGGCACAGCAGAGCGGCAACGCGCACGTATTCAATCACCTCTTCAAGCGACTGCTCCAGCTCTTCCTGATCTTCATCTTCGTCATAGCCGAGCTGTGCAATAGTGCGCAGATCGTCAATCGCTTCGCCGGTTTCACCGGTCACTTTCTCCAGCTTAGGCTGAGTGACGCCCAAACCGAGCAGGAAGTGGTTGACCCAACCGGCCAGCGCATCCGCGCGATCGAATACCGTGATGTCATCATCTTCCGGCAACATCAGCTGGAACATAAAGCCTTCATCTTCCAGCGTGGTCGCCAGGCTTTCATGCAGCGCTTGCAACGGCTGAGACAGACTCTGCGAAAACGCCATGCCTTCGTTGGTGAGATCGTGAACCATGGTTTTCCAGCTGGTATCCTGATTGCCGCCGCACAGAATCCCGGAAAGAAGACCATGCATTTCGGCTGGCGTCATGCCCACGCCCTGCTGTGAAAGGGCCGCGGCCAGCGCGTTGTAACTAGGCGTTGCGTTCTGTAAAGACATAAGCTTTGGTCGTCGTTGGCGGAATAAGTTCGTGTTATGCTACCACCAGGTGCCTCTGGGTTTCCAGAAAAGGGGTTGTAACTTATAACTCGGGTATATATAGTTTCGCACCTCCCAACCCATTGACCGGTAAGGGAGATGCGATCGAAGTAATCAGTTAGGATGGTGGCATGTCTGCACAACCAGTAGATATTCAAATTTTTGGTCGTTCGTTAAGAGTGAATTGCCCGCCTGAACAGCAAGATGCGCTGAATCTGGCCGCAGAGGATCTCAATCAACGGTTGCAAGATTTAAAAGTTCGCACTAGAGTCACCAATACAGAGCAGCTGGTGTTCATCGCCGCGTTAAACATCTGCCACGAGTTGGCACAAGAGAAAGGTAAGACGCGCGACTATGCAGCAAACATGGAACAACGTATCCGCATGCTGCAACAGACCATTGAACAAGCGTTAGTAGAGCAAGGTCGCATAACTGACCGCCAGGGCCCTAATTTTGAATAACACTTCATGGTCCTCGTGCTAGAGTGACGGTGAAGTAAATTTTCTCTGAGATGTTTGCAAGCGGGCCAGTCCCCTGAGCCGATATTTCATACCAACAGAATGTGACGCTCCACAATTTGTGCGCATGCTCGGTCCGTCCGAGAAGCCTAATAGTTGTGACGGCATGTTCACCTTGAACCAAGGGTTCAAGGGTTACAGCCTGCGGCGGCATCTCGGAGATCTCCATTTAGTAGCAAGTCTGATTCCCCGGTTCGCATGATATAATCGCTTTTAAGAAGCGATTATTCCGGGGATTTAGATATCATGTCAGCGCCCTCACTTATCGACCGTCAAGACATCCGACAGCATGTGCGCCATTTGCGCCGTAATCTCACATCTGAACAGCAAGAACAGGCCGCCGATCAGTTGGCTGAACACGCCATCAACATTGCGCCGATCGCTAATGCTCAACGCATTGCGCTGTTTTTGTCTGTCGATGGAGAGATCAATACCCGCCCGCTGATCGCCAAACTGTGGCAGCAAAAAAAACAGGTCTATTTACCGGTGCTTCATCCCTTCTCGCCGGGCAATCTGCTGTTTATCCGTTACACGCCAGAAACTTCACTCATGCCAAATAAACTTCGCATCCCGGAACCGCCGTTGGATATCACACAACTGGCAACGCTGGATCAACTCGATGTGATGCTGGTGCCGCTGGTGGCGTTTGACCATGCGGGTCAACGTTTGGGAATGGGCGGCGGATTTTACGATCGCACGCTGCAACACTGGCAGCAGCATGGTTTTCTTCCGGTGGGAATCGCACATGATTGCCAGCGCGTAGAAGCGCTGCCAGTCGCTGCATGGGATGTGCCGCTACCCGCGATACTGACGCCATCGAAACTGTGGCAATGGGAAGCGTAAACAGGGAAAACAAAGGGCGCCGATGGCGCCCTGATTAATCAGTACAGCAGACGGGCGCGGATGGTGCCTGGAATCGCCTTCATCGCCTGCAGCGCTTTATCCGCTACATCTTTTTCCGCATCGATATCAATCACCACATAACCCATCACCGGCGTAGTTTGCAGATACTGAGCCGCGATGTTGATACCCTGCTCGGCAAAGATCAGGTTGATGGCCGTCAATACGCCTGGACGGTTTTCGTGGATGTGCAACAAACGGCTCGCGCTCGCTGCATGCATTGGCAGCGAGACTTCCGGGAAGTTAACCGCAGACAGCGTAGAACCGTTATCCGAATACTTCGCCAGCTTGCCAGCCACTTCGATACCGATATTTTCCTGCGCTTCCTGTGTTGAACCACCAATGTGCGGCGTCAGAATCACGTTATCAAACTCGCACAACGGTGAGTTGAACGGGTCGCTGTTGGTGGCAGGTTCAACCGGGAACACGTCGATGGCGGCACCGGACAGATGTTTGTTCGCCAGTGCATCGCACAGCGCCGGAATATCAATCACGGTACCACGTGCAGCGTTGATCAGCAGCGCGCCTGGCTTCATCAGCGCCAACTCTTCGGCACCAATCATGTTCTGGGTCGACTGGGTTTCAGGAACGTGCAGGCTCACCACGTCGCTCATGTTGAGCAGATCGGAGAGATGACGCACCTGCGTCGCATTACCCAGCGGCAGCTTGCTTTCGATATCGTAAAAGAACACGTGCATACCGAGGCTTTCTGCCAGCACACCCAGTTGCATGCCGATGTGGCCGTAGCCGATGATACCCAGTTTTTTGCCGCGTGCTTCGAACGAACCGTTGGCGACTTTATTCCAGATGCCACGGTGCGCTTTGGCGTTAGCTTCCGGAATGCCACGCAGCATCAGCAACATTTCGCCAATCACCAACTCAGCCACTGAACGGGTGTTGGAGAACGGTGCGTTGAACACCGGCACGCCGCGTTTCGCCGCAGCACCGAGATCAACCTGGTTGGTACCGATACAGAAACAGCCGACTGCCACCAGCTTTTCTGCGGCAGCGAAGATCTCTTCGGTCAGTTGGGTACGGGAACGGATACCAATGAAGTGCGCATCGCGGATGGAGGATTTCAGCGACTCCGCATCCAGCGCCCCTTTGTGAAACTCGATGTTGGTGTAGCCTGCTGCACGCAGGTTTTCCAGCGCACTCTGGTGAACGCCTTCCACCAGCAGGAACTTAATCTTGTCTTTTTCCAGTGATACCTTTGCCATTTCCCGACCCTATTCAGAATTCAATGAGGACTACCATAAGGTAGCCTTCTGTCAAAATATCAAAAATTTCGTGCGCAGCAATACAAACGATTGCCTGGGAGCCAGCACGCGCCCACGCGGAGACAGCACAATGCCGTACAAAATCGTGACATCCTGAGTGGACGAAGTACGAACTCACTGCTGATGAATCTTTTGTGACATAAGTCACCAAATTTCAGCCTGGCGAGAAAAGATGTTTTGCGGATGGAAATAACCGGCGCATGACGCGCGCCGGACAGATCATTTTACGATGGTTTTCACGCCGTCGGCGGTGCCAATCAGCGCGACATCGGCGCCACGTCCTGCAAACAGGCCAACGGTCACCACGCCAGGCAGCGCGTTGATGGTTTTTTCCAGTTCGATGGGGTCGAGAATTCGCAGATTATGCACGTCGAGAATAATGTTGCCGTTGTCGGTAATGACGTTCTGGCGATACTCCGGCAAGCCGCCGAGTTTAACCAGTTCACGCGCCACATAAGAACGCGCCATCGGAATCACTTCAACCGGCAGCGGGAAATTGCCCAGCACATCGACTTCTTTCGATGCATCGGCAATGCAGATGAATTTCTTCGCCACCGCCGCAACGATTTTCTCTCGCGTCAGCGCTGCGCCACCGCCTTTGATCATCTGCATCTGCGGATTGATTTCATCGGCGCCATCGACGTAAACCGACAGCTCATCAATTTCGTTGAGATCGAAGACGTGAATACCTAACGCTTTCAGTTTCTCTGTCGAGGCTTCCGAGCTGGAAACCGCACCTTCAATCTGATTCTTCATGGTGCCGAGTGCATCAATGAAATGCGCTGCCGTTGATCCGGTCCCTACGCCGACAATGGTGCCGGGCTCTACGTACTGAAGGGCTGCCCAACCTACCGCTTTTTTCAGTTCATCCTGGGTCATAGTATGTTTAAAACCTGTGCGACATCGAAGTGCGCGTAGTATAAAACAAGGCGCTGTGAAAAAGCGCGACTGTTAGACAGCCGATTTAACGCTTTGGAAGCCAGCCCGCAAAAATGCGCCGCAGCACAATTTGACAGTTTTATGGCATAGTAACGTCCACCCTGAACGAGAGAGAACAATAATGAAACGCCCGGATTATCGAACGCTTCAGGCGCTGGATGCTGTGATTCGCGAGCGCGGCTTTGAGCGTGCGGCACAAAAACTCTGCATTACCCAATCTGCGGTTTCACAGCGAATTAAACAGCTGGAAAATTTATTTGGTCAGCCGCTGCTGGTGCGCACCGTGCCGCCGCGTCCGACCGAGCAGGGACAAAAATTACTGGCGTTGTTACATCAGGTTGAACTGCTGGAAGAGGAGTGGCTGGGTGATGACAACGGTGGAACCACGCCGCTGTTGCTGTCGCTGGCGGTCAACGCCGACAGTCTGGCAACCTGGCTGCTGCCCGCGCTGAAAGATGTACTGGCCGATTCGCCGGTGCGCCTGAATTTGCAGGTAGAAGATGAAACCCGCACGCAGGAACGTCTGCGTCGTGGTGAAGTGGTCGGCGCGGTGAGTATTCAGCCGCAGCCGCTGCCCAGCTGCTTAGTGGATCAATTGGGCGCGCTCGATTATCTGTTCTGCGCCTCGCCTGATTTTGCTGCACGTTACTTCCCAAATGGCGTGACGCGCTCTGCGCTACTGAAAGCGCCGGCGGTGGCGTTTGATCATCTGGATGATATGCATCAGGCGTTTTTACAGCAGAATTTTGACCTGTCGCCGGGCAGCGTGCCCTGCCATATCGTTAACTCGTCAGAAGCCTTTGTGCAGCTGGCGCGTCAGGGTTCGGTGTGCTGTATGATTCCGCATCTGCAGATTGAGCGCGAGCTGGCGCAAGGTGAGCTGGTGGATTTGACGCCAGGCCTGTATCAGCGTCGTATGCTGTACTGGCACCGGTTTGCGCCGGAAAGCCGCTTGATGCGCAGCGTCACCGATGCGCTGATTGCGCACGGACATCGCGTGCTGCGTCAGGATGTGTTGCCGGCGTAAAGATCAGGTCGCCATTAATGGCGACCTGATATACAAACTTACGGTGTATTCGGTTTGATTTCGAACACCACATCCACCTGATCGTCAAAGTGAATGCTCTGCTGCTCGTAAGTTTGCTGCGCGGTGGTATCAGCGGGTGCAGCGGCGGCTTTGTACATGCGCGCCATCGGCATCGGCTGGTAGTTCGCAACGTGATAGCGGATGCTGTAAACCGAACCTAACTTAGCGTTAAACCCTTCTGCCAGCGCATTGGCCTGCTGCGTAGCATTTGCGATCGCCACTTTACGCGCTTTCTCTTTATAGCTGTCCGGATTCGCGACACCCAGTTCAACGGAACGAATTTCATTCAGGCCAGATTTCAACGCGCCATCCAGCAGCTCGTTCAGCTTGTCCAGTTGACGCAGCGTCACCTGCACCTGACGCTCGGCACGATAGCCTTTCAGTACCGACTTACCTTCTTTGGTGTAATCATACTCTGGCTGCGTGCTGAGGTTTGCAGCATCAATATCTTTTTTCTCGATGCCGTTCTTTTGCAGGAAATCGAAATATTGCGCCACGCGGTCATCAGCTTGTTTCTTCGCTTCTGCCGCGTCTTTCGACGAAACATTCACCACAATAGCGAGCGTCGCGAGATCTGGCGTGGCATCAACGCTTGCCTGTCCAGACGTCACCACATGCGGTCCATTCGGCAATTCGCCTGCCTGAACTAAACCGGACAGTGCGCCGGTGCTCATTACGGCGGCCAGCGCCAGTGCTTTCAGTTTCACGAAAGTCCTCCTTGAGGGATTCAATTTGCAGGTTGCCATTATGGCTAAACCTAAAACACATTAACATGTGTGCTTATCTGATTAGTAAACAGCTCAAAAGTTCGAGCAATCTCCTTTTTAACGTAGCCGCGATCGCAAATTCAGCTGTACGGATTCGCCTATTAAGCACTTATTCGTTTCTATTAAAGAAACACTTCTGGGTTCGGGAGAGTTGCCAATGACAGAACAGCCGCTTAGCCAAACAGCCGTCAGCGTTCGCGCTGGACGCACGCGCTTTCTGATGCTCGCTCTGGTGTTTATTAATATCATTATCAATTACATGGATCGTACTAACCTGTCGGTTGCCGCTACCGCAATGGCGGGCGAACTGCGCTTCACGCCGATGGAGATGGGATTGATCTTCTCTGCTTTCGGCTGGATCTACGCCGCACTGCAGATCCCCGGCGGCTTCCTCATCGACCGCCTTGGCACGCGCGTGGTCTATGGCGTCGGTTTATTTGCCTGGTCATTGATTACCGCGCTGCATGCGCTTGCCAACAGCTTTGGCGCACTGTTTGGTCTGCGGCTCGGCGTGGGAGCGTTTGAAGCGCCGGTGATGCCCTCCAATAATCGGGTAATTTCCAGCTGGTTCCCGGAGCAAGAGCGCGCCAGTGCGATCGGTATTTACTCCTCAGCGCAGTTTGTCGGCCTCGCCTGTATGACGCCGCTGCTGTTTCATCTGCAGGATGCATTTGGCTGGCGCGGGCTGTTTTTGATTACCGGAGTCGCGGGGATGATTTGGGCGCTGGTGTGGTATTGGCTCTACCGCGAGCCAAATCAGCATCAAGGCGTGTCCGAAGCTGAGCTCAACTATTTGCGCGACAACGGTGCGCTGCTGGAGAGTCGGCAGAATACGCAACAACCCAAAGCGCGCTGGAGTGATTTGGCGCAGATGTTCCGCAGTCGCAAATTGGTCGGCATCTATCTCGGCCAGTTCACCATCTCTGCCACCTTCTGGTTCTTCCTCACCTGGTTCCCGACCTATCTGGTTGAGTATCGCCACATGGGCTTCATCAAAAGCGGATATGTGGCTTCGGTGCCCTATTTCGCCGCCTTCTGCGGCGTGCTGCTGGCCGGATTTGCCTCGGATCGCATGATACGCCGCGGCATTTCTGCCAGCGTGGCGCGCAAGCTGCCGGTAATCCTGGGTCTATTCCTGACGCTGTTTATTCTTGGTGCCAACTACACCGATGATTCCACGCTGATCATCCTGTTTATGTCGCTGGCATTTTTCGGCAACGGACTGGCAACCATTACGTGGGTGTTTGTCACGGCGCTGGCACCGCGCCATTTGATTGGTCTGGCGGGCGGCGTATTTAACTTTACCGGCGCGCTCTCCTCCATCGTGGTGCCGATTGCTATTGGTGCGTTAATCGACGGCGATAACTTCGCGCCAGCACTGGCGTTTATCGCCGTGCTGGCCGCGATTGGCATCTGCAGTTATCTGTTTATTGTCGGGAAAATCGATCATGTTAGCGCGGGGTGATGACGGTTTGCGCCAGCGATTGCAGCTGTTGCAGCCGCTGCGCGAGATGCGCCTCATCGTCCTGCCAGATTTTGGCAAACGCCAGTGCAGCGCGATTGTTATCGATCGGCTGCGCCATGCTGATTTCGCCGTCATCACGGTGCCAGATCAGGTAACTCTCAGCACGCTTACGCGCCAGCAGCGGCGCAATTTGCAACCACTGTTCGTCGTTAAAACGCGGGCGCAGCGCCTCATCGCTCTCCGCGGCCAGCAACGACACGCCAATCACCGATTGCCACGCGGGCAGCATGCGGAAACCCGCCAGCGCCTGGCTGGTGTTGATGCGTTCACCGGGTTCCGAGTGCCAGATATAGATCACCTGATCTTCCCACAGCACGCCCAGCGCCACCACAATATCGCGCGGCGCATGCCGTTCCAGCTGCGGCAACGCCTGTGCAAACAGCGAAGATCCGCGAATTGCCTGTGCCGCCAGCGCGTGAATACCGGGGCCGGGCAAATAGCGTCGATGCTCATCCTGCGTGGTCAGTCCAATCGAGGCCATGGTCATCAGCAGGCGATTCACGCGCGTGCTGTTCATCCCCATCTGGCGCGCCAGTTCACGGCAACCCACGGCTTTATCACTGGACACCAGATATTGCAGGCAGCGAATACCGTCAATCAAGCTTTGGTTGGGTTGAGAAGACATAGATCACCTGCGGCGGGAAAAATCCAATCTTAGCCTTAGAGTCAGAGGAATGAAATGATGCAGACTTTCTCTACGCAAAATGTGCGCGACTTTCCGCAACAACGGCTACAAGCGGAGTTGCTGATCGTCGGCGGTGGACTGGCGGGCGTATGTGCCGCACTCGCCGCCGCACGCGATGGCCTTGATGTGGTGCTGATTCAGGATCGTCCGGTACTGGGCGGCAACGCCTCCAGCGAAGTGCGCTTGTGGGCCAACGGCGCCACTTCGCACATGGGCAATAACAATCGCTGGGCGCGCGAAGGCGGCATCATGGGCGAGATCATGGAGGAGAACCTGTGGCGTAACAAAGAGGGCAATCCGGTACTGTTCGATATGGTGCTGCTGGACATGGCGCAGGCACAGCCCGGCCTGACTTTGCTGCTCAATACGGTTGTTACTGAGATCGAAAAGTCGGGCCGCCGCTTGCAGTCAGTGCAGGCATTCAATGCCATCAATCAAACGCGTTATCAGGTTTCGGCGTCACAATTTATCGATGCCAGCGGCGATGGCGTGTTGGGCTATCTGGCCGGTGCGGCGCATCGTGTAGGTGCCGAATCCGTGGAGGAGTTCGGCGAGAAAATGGCGCCAGGTGAGAATTTTGGCCACAAGCTCGGGCATTCCATTTATTTCTACACCAAGCGTACAGCGCAACCAGTACGCTTCGTTGCGCCCTCTTTCGCACTGAAAGAGATTACCGCCATCCCGCGCTATAAACGCCTGAGTTCAGAACTGAACGGCTGCGATTTATGGTGGCTGGAATGGGGCGGACGGCTTGATACCGTGCATGAGAGCGAAACCATCAAGTGGGAGCTGTGGAAAATTGTCTGGGGCGTGTGGGATTACATCAAAAACTCCGGCGAATTCCCCGATGCCGATAACCTCACCATCGAATGGGTTGGCCTGATTCCCGGCAAGCGCGAGAGTCGGCGTTTTCTCGGCGATACCCTGCTTTGCCAGCAGGACATCATCGAACAGCGCGACCACTACGACGCGGTGGCGTATGGCGGCTGGTCGATTGATCTGCATCCGGCCGACGGCGTCTACAGCGAACACGATGGCTGTCGTCAGTTCCACAGCAAAGGCACTTACACCATCCCCTTCCGCGCGCTCTACAGCCAGTCGCTGGACAATCTGTTGTTAACTGGCCGACTAATCTCCGCAACGCACGTCGCCTTTGGCAGCGCTCGCGTTATGTGCACCTGCGGCGTGCTGGGCGAAGTGGTGGGTCGCGCGGCAGCGCTGTGCCAGCAAATGCAGATCACGCCCGCCGAACTGGCGCAGCCAGACCGCGTTGGTCAGCTGCAGCAGCATCTGCTGCGTCAGGGCGCGTTTTTTTCCACGACATCCGTTGGCAAACCCCGCGCGTGATGCGCATGTCACGGTGAGCAGTACCTTACAGCTGCGCGCCCTGCCCGCTGATGCCGGTTGGCAGCCGCTAAAATCCCGCTGTGCATTACTGCTGCCACTTAAAGCGGGTGAACGCTTGCCGACGATTAGCGTGCAGTTACGCGCCGCATATGCGCAGAAATTACAGGTGTCGCTGCTCTCCAGCGCTAATCCGGCCAATATCTGCGGCGATTGCCATCTGGCCACGCAAAGCATCACGGTTACTGAGCAAGGCACGTATCGACTGAGCTTTGATTATCGTGCCGATTGCGATCGCTATGTGTTTATCACCTTTGAGGAGAACGCCGCGATTGAAGTTGCGCTGACCAGCCAGCGTTTGCCGGGCGTGATGATGGTCTTCAATAGTTTGAATCCGCGCGTGGCGAAGCGTACCCGGCAGATTAACGATGGCGATTACGGCGTTGATGAGTTTGATTTCTGGCTGCCGCGCCGTGCCCCGCAGCAAATCCTGCTGGCCTTTGCGCTGGACATGCCGCTGCAACTCTGGCACCGCGACTACCTGCTCAACGGCAAGCTACGCCCGGAACAGCACACCAATTGCTGGGTGCCCGCGCAGGATGATACGCATCCCTACGCGTGCTGGCACTGGAACGAACCGCAACGGGCAAAACAGATTACCTTGCTGTTCGACAACGACTTCGATCATGCGATGGAAACGGTGCAAATGGGGCACGCACAGGCGGTGACGCCGCACTGCACCACGCATTATCGGGTATGGCTGGATGAGATGCTCTTGGCGGAGGTGACGGAAAATCATCACTCGCTGTGTCATCACGCGGTGCCAAAAGGCGTGAGTTTTAGCCAGATTCGGCTGGAGTTGCTCGCCAGCGCGGGCGCGCTACCCGCACTGTACGGATTACATCTGCATTAGAGAGCGGCAATGCCCTGACGCGCCAGCTGAATGGCGATAAACCACATCACGCCGCCGACCAGCAGATTGATAATGCGCTGCGCCCGCACGGTGCGCAGCCGCGGCGACAGCCACGCTGCCAGTAGCGCCAGGCCGAAGAACCAGATGATTGAGGCGCTCACGGTGCCAAATGCAAACCAGCGACGCGCATCTTCAGAGGGAAGCTGGCTACCGAGGCTGCCGAGCACCACAAAGGTGTCGAGATAGACATGCGGATTGAGCCAGGTGACTGCCAGGATGGTGGCGATAATGCGCCAGCGCCCTTGTTTCAGCTCTGCGTCAGAAGCCAATGAAACATCGCCCTTCCACGCACTGCGCAGCGCGCCCCAGCCGTACCACAGCAGAAATGCCACGCCCGCCCAGGTGATCAGCATCAATAAGATCGGCGATTGATTCAACAACGCGCTGCCGCCAAAAATCCCACCGCAGATCAGCGCAATGTCGCTAATGGTACACAGCGATGCGGTCATCAGAGGGTAGTGGCGTTTGATGCCCTGATTCATCACGAAAGCATTTTGCGGCCCTAACGGCAGAATCAGCGCAGCACCAAGAGCAAGCCCTTGTAAATAAACAGATAACACGGAAACAATCCTAAAAAATGGGGAGATGCGATGCAGTATAGTGACGCGAGGATATTAGAGGAAATTGAAATATTTAATCGGCCATTAGAATAAGTAATAAAAAAGGCACCCGCAGGTGCCTTTCTTATTTACTCAGTGCGCGCAGGTTGCTGTTGCTCGCTCTTCACCTGATGCAGATGCACATCCATCTGCGGATAAGGAATGCCGATGCCGTTCGCGTCCAGCGTACGTTTGAAGTTCTTCATCAGATCCCAATAGACGTTTTGCAGGTCGCTGCTTTTGCTCCAGCAACGCACCACAAAGTTGAGCGATGACGCAGCCAGTTCATTCAGGCCAATCTGGATACCCAAATCTTTTAGTACGCGCTCATCCGCTTCAACCACTTCACGGAAAAGTGCAATTACCTGATCAACATCCGCATCGTAAGCGACGCCAATAATGAATTCGTTGCGACGGATCGGTTCGCGCGAATAGTTAATGATATTACCCGCGATGATTTTACCGTTTGGTACCACGACAATTTTGCCATCAGCCGTTTTCAAGGTGGTGGAAAAGATCTGCACGTTTTGTACCGTGCCCATCACGCCACCGAGATCAACAAACTCACCGGTTTTGAACGGGCGGAAGGTCACCAGCAATACGCCTGCAGCCAGGTTGGATAGCGAGCCTTGCAGCGCCAAACCCACCGCCAAACCGGCAGCACCCAGCACGGCAATCACGGAAGCGGTTTGCACCCCAACGCGTCCCAGTGCAGCGATGACGGTGAAAGCGATAATTCCGTAGCGCACCATTGCAGAGAGGAAATCTGCCACTGTCGCATCAATGTGACGCGCCAGCAGAACGCGATTAATTGCATTGGAGACGATGCGGGCAATGAACATACCAATGATGATGGTAACAATCGCCGCCACAATATTGACCGCATAGCTCAGGATCAGCGCCTGATTACGTACCAGCCATCCACCCGCACTATTAATGCCGTCGACGACGTTTAAGTCTTCCATTTGTTAGCCCTGTTGTTGAGTTTCCCGCAGGAAATTGCCAAAAACTGCCAGATTGACTCCGGCATTCCGATTACAAGGGTAAACAAAAATAGGGCGAAGCGCCAAAAATGGCCTGAATTCGTGGGATTTTCCGGACGAGACGCATAAAAAAAGGCCCTTGCGGGCCTTTTTGCTATTGTAAGGAAAAATTACAGTACGTCGACAGCGTTAAGCTCTTTGAAAGCCTGCTCCAGGCGAACAACCATTGAAGCCTGAGCAGAACGCAGCCACACGCGTGGGTCGTAGTATTTCTTATTCGGGCTATCCACGCCAGTCGGGTTACCCAACTGCGCTTGCAGATAGTCTTCGTTCTTTTTGTAGTACTGCAGAATACCGTCCCATGTTGCCCATTGGGTGTCGGTATCGATGTTCATCTTGATCACGCCGTAGCCGATAGACTCTTCGATTTCTGCAGCAGAAGAACCTGAACCACCATGGAACACGAAGTCTAGCGCGTTGTGCGGCAGATTGTGTTTCTTGGCCACGTATTCCTGAGAATCACGCAGGATGGTTGGAGTCAGTTTCACGTTGCCTGGCTTGTACACGCCATGCACGTTGCCGAATGAAGCCGCGATGGTGAAACGTGGGCTGATTTTACTCAGCTCGGTATAAGCGTAATCAACGTCTTCTGGCTGAGTGTACAGAGCAGAAGCGTCCATGTGGCTGTTGTCCACGCCGTCTTCTTCGCCACCGGTGCAACCCAGTTCGATTTCCAACGTCATATCCAGCTTGGCCATGCGCGCCAGATACTTAGCAGAGATCTCGATGTTCTCTTCCAGTGACTCTTCAGACAGGTCAATCATGTGAGAAGAGAATAGCGGCTTACCGGTTTTCTTGAAGTGCTCTTCACCCGCGTCCAACAGACCGTCGATCCACGGCAGCAGTTTCTTGGCGCAGTGATCGGTGTGCAGGATAACTGGCACGCCGTACTGTTCAGCCATCAGATGCACATGGTATGCACCCGCGATAGCGCCGAAGATTGCCGCGCCCTGAGGTTTGTCGGTTTTGAAACCTTTACCGGCGATGAAGGCAGCACCACCATTGGAGAACTGAACGATGACCGGCGCTTTCACTTTGGCCGCAGCTTCCAATACCGCGTTGATAGAGTCCGTGCCGACGCAGTTAACTGCTGGCAGAGCGAATTTGTTCTCTTTCGCTACCTGGAAAATTTTCTGAACGTCGTCACCAGTGACAACGCCGGGTTTTACGAAATCAAAAATTTTAGACATGTTTGTGTCCCGTTTCGTTACCGTTCATCCCCGAAGGGATTGCGATTTGATTGCCCCATACAGGGCTAGCCTTCAGGCGACGCCAAAGCGCCGCCCCCAAAGAGTTACTGCTTGGCGCGCTCTTCCAGCATAGCAACTGCTGGCAGTTTTTTGCCTTCCACGAACTCGAGGAATGCGCCGCCGCCGGTAGAGATATAAGAGATCTTATCTTCGATACCGAACAGGTCGATTGCAGCCAGCGTATCGCCGCCACCTGCCACTGAGAACGCATCGCTATCGGCGATAGCATTCGCCACGATTTCGGTGCCTTTACGGAAGTTCGGAAACTCGAACACGCCAACCGGGCCGTTCCACAGAATGGTTTTCGCGCCTTTCAGAATCGCGGCCATTGCCTGAGCGGTTTCGTCACCGAAGTCCATAATCTCTTCGTTATCCGCTACTTCGGAAACCTTTTTCACGGTAGCCGGAGCAGTTTCAGAGAATTCCGTGCCTACGCGAGAATCGGTAGGAACCGGGATGCCATGCTCGTCACGCAGCTTTTTCGCTGCTTCAACGAAGTCTGGCTCAAAAAGTGATTTGCCGACGTTGTTGTCGATAGCCACGAAGGTATTCGCGATACCGCCGCCCACAATCACGGTGTCAGCAATTTTCACCAGCGACTGCAGCACATCAAACTTGGTCGACACTTTAGAACCACCAACCACAGCAACTAATGGACGCTCTGGATTGCTCATCACTTTGCCCAGCGCTTCCAGCTCAGCTGACAGCAGCGGACCGGCACACGCGATTGGTGCGAACTTGCCTACGCCGTGGGTAGAAGCCTGTGCGCGGTGCGCAGTACCAAACGCATCCATCACAAACACGTCGCACAGCGCGGCATATTTCTTCGACAGGCCTTCTTCGTCTTTTTTCTCGCCTTTGTTAAAGCGCACGTTTTCCAGCACAACCAATTCGCCCGCGCCGACTTCAACGCCGTCGAGGTAATCTTTTGCCAGGGTAACGTTGGTGCCGTTCAGTTTGTCTTTCAGGTAGTTAACAACCGGCAGCAGGGAGAACTCTTCGTTGTATTCACCTTCGGTCGGACGACCCAGGTGAGAGGTAACCATCACTTTCGCGCCCTGTTTCAACGCCGCTTCGATGGTAGGCAGAGAAGCACGAATACGTGCATCTGACGTCACTTTCCCTTCTTTCACTGGCACGTTGAGATCGGCACGGATCAGAACGCGTTTACCAGCAAGATCCAGATCGGTCATCTTAATTACAGACATGGTGAACCCTCTCGTTGATTCTCATAAGTTTTGCCAGACGCAGTCCGCGTCTTACCTGAAACCGCTTGCGGCCATTGCTAACGTGGTGTCGATCATGCGGTTAGCAAAGCCCCATTCGTTGTCACACCAAACCAGCGTTTTGATAAGGTGATGACCACTGACCCGCGTTTGCGTGCCATCGACTATGGCACTGTGCGGATCATGGTTAAAATCTACTGAGACTAACGGTAATTCCGTATAGTCAACTATACCACGAAACGCCCCTTCTGACGCATTTCGCAACAAGGCATTAACCTCGCAGGCCTTCACCGCTTCGCGCACCGAGACGCTCAAATCAATGGCTGTCACGTTGATGGTGGGCACGCGCACCGCAATCGCCTCAAAGCGATCGTTAAATTTCGGAAAAATACGGGTAATGCCAGCAGCAAGACGCGTATCTACCGGAATGATCGATTGGCTGGCGGCGCGGGTACGACGCAGATCGCTGTGGTAGGCGTCAATCACCTGCTGATCGTGCATCGCCGAGTGAATGGTAGTCACGGTGCCCGACTCAATGCCAAAGGCGTCATCCAGCAACTTGATCACCGGAATAATGCAGTTGGTGGTACAGGATGCGTTGGAGACAATGCGGTCAGTTTGTTTAAGAGCTTGTTCGTTAACACCGAATACGACAGTAGCATCGAGATCGTTACCGCCCGGATGCGAGAACAACACTTTCTTCGCACCTGCTGCCAGATGGGCTTCGCCATCAGCGCGGCTGCCGTACACGCCGGTGCAATCCAGCACGATATCCACATTCAGTTCGCGCCACGGCAACACATCGATTTCCGCCTGATGCAGGATGCGAATGGTGTCGTCGCCAACAAACAGCTGATCGCGCTCCTGGCGCACATCAAAGGCAAAACGGCCGTGGCTGGTGTCGTACTTCAGCAGATGCGCCATCCCGGCGGCATCGGCCAGCTCGTTAATGGCGACCACGGTGATCTCAGCCCGGCGACCGGTTTCATACAGAGCGCGCAACACGTTACGCCCGATACGACCAAAACCATTTATTGCTACGCGAACGGTCATTTCTACCTTCAACAACACCCGAAAAAACGTGCCGATTAGCCTGAGCGTTTCACACCGTTTTGTACAGGGAATTATTGCCTGCTCTCACCGGCAAGATGCACGTTTTCGCTGGCGACTGAAACGGTTCAGCTAGAGTAATGCAAGAGAGGAATAACGGGAATGATTGCGATCAAGTGAGTGGCGGAATATTGGATCTACGTCACAATTTTTGCACTGCGGAATTATTACTACAGGAATAATTGAACCGTTTCAGGTTGGAGGTGGTGAATCAATAAGGGCGCCCCAGCTGGGACGCCCTTTATACCCGCTGTGTAGGGTCGCCATTTATGGCGACCTCAAATCACAGAATCGATTTCGCCGTTTTAACCACGTTCTCAACGGTGAAACCAAACTCTTTGAACAGCTGATCCGCAGGCGCTGACTCACCGAAGGTGGTCATGCCGACGATCGCCCCGTTCAGGCCGGTGTATTTGAACCAGTAATCCGCGATACCCGCTTCAATCGCCACGCGTGCGGCAACTGCTTTCGGCAGCACGGATTCACGGTACGCCGCGTCCTGCTTGTCGAAGGCGTCGGTGGATGGCATAGAAACCACGCGCACCTTGCGTCCTTCCGCCGTCAGCTGCTCATAAGCAGCCACTGCCAGCTCCACTTCTGAACCGGTAGCGATCAGGATCAGCTCTGGTGTGCCTTCACTGTCCTTCAGCACGTAACCACCACGCGCCACGTTCGCCAGCTGCTCAGCGCTGCGATCCTGCTGCGCCAGGTTCTGACGCGAGAAGATCAGCGCCGACGGGCCGTCAACACGTTCAATGGCATATTTCCACGCCACCGCTGACTCAACCTGGTCGCACGGGCGCCACAGGCTCATGTTTGGCGTCACGCGCAGGCTGGCCATCTGCTCAACCGGCTGGTGCGTCGGGCCATCTTCGCCCAGACCAATCGAGTCGTGGGTGTAGACCATGATCTGACGGATTTTCATCAGCGCGGCCATACGTGCGGCGTTGCGCGCGTACTCGACGAACATCAGGAAGGTCGCAGTGTACGGCAGGAAGCCGCCGTGCAGCGCGAGGCCGTTGGCGATGGCGGTCATACCGAACTCGCGCACGCCGTAATGGATGTAGTTGCCCGCCGCGTCTTCATTGATTGGCTTAGAACCGGACCACATGGTGAGGTTGCTTGGCGCCAGGTCAGCGGAGCCGCCCAGATATTCCGGCAGGATTTTACCGAAGGCTTCGATGGCGTTCTGCGAGGCTTTACGGCTGGCGATTTTCGCCGGATTGGCCTGCAGCTGCTCGATGAACTTCTGCGACTCAGTGGCCCAGTTAGCTGGCAGCTCGTTGTTTACGCGACGTTTGAACTCCGCAGCCAGCTCCGGATGTGCAGCGGCATAGGCAGCAAACTTCTGGTCCCACGCGGACTCTTTCGCCTGGCCGGCTTCTCTGGCATCCCACTGCGCGTAGATGTCTGAAGGGATTTCAAACGGACCGTGGTTCCAGCCCAGCTGCTTACGGGTCAGCGCGATTTCGTCGGCACCCAGCGGCGCGCCGTGCGAGTCGTGCGTACCGGCTTTGTTCGGCGAACCGAAGCCAATCACGGTTTTGCACATCAGCAGCGAAGGCTTGTCGGAAACCGCTTTGGCCTCTTCAACCGCTTTCTTAATCGCGTCGGCATCGTGACCGTCCACGCCGCGCACCACGTGCCAGCCGTAGGCTTCAAAGCGTTTAGCGGTGTCGTCGGTGAACCAGCCGTCAACGTGACCGTCGATGGAGATGCCGTTGTCATCATAGAAGGCAACCAGTTTGCCCAGCTTCAGGGTGCCGGCGATAGAGCAGACTTCGTGTGAGATGCCTTCCATCATGCAGCCGTCGCCCATAAACACGTAGGTGTTATGGTCTACGATGTCATGACCCGGGCGGTTGAACTGCGCCGCCAGCGTGCGCTCGGCAATGGCAAAACCCACTGCGTTCGCAATGCCCTGACCCAGCGGGCCGGTAGTGGTTTCAACGCCTGCGGTGTAACCGTATTCCGGGTGGCCTGGAGTTTTAGAGTGCAGCTGACGGAAGTTCTGCAGCTCGCTCATTGGCAGATTGTAGCCAGTGAGGTGCAGCAGGCTGTAAATCAGCATTGAGCCGTGACCGTTCGACAGCACAAAGCGGTCGCGATCTGCCCACAGCGGGTTAGTAGGGTTATGGTTCAGGAAGTCACGCCACAGTACTTCGGCGATGTCCGCCATGCCCATCGGGGCACCCGGATGTCCCGAATTGGCTTTTTGTACTGCATCCATACTTAACGCGCGAATGGCGTTGGCAAGCTCTTTACGAGAGGGCATCTTCTACTCCAGGTCGGATTAATGCTCCGCCACGCTTAACTTATTGTAATTAATCAGTTATAAGGCGAAGCGAGAAAAAAGTCGCACATCAATGTACATGAAAATCAGGACAAAAGTACATGCATCTGGATGCTAAATCACGGGTAACCGTTTGCATTTCCGGCCTTGTCTGCTAGCCATTGCACAACATGCGAGCTATAACCAAATCGTTTAAACACCTGTGACGGTTTCAGGTGTTTGTTTTATTTACCTTGTTACCCAAAGGATGCCGATATGAAAATGAGAGCTACCATTGTTGCTCTGGGAATGGCTTCGTTGCTGAGCGGCTGCGAAGGATTTGATAACAACGCGCTGCTGCAATCTGGTGCGCAGGCTTATCAGGCCTACGCGCTGAACGATGCGCAAGTGAAAGAGTTAAGCGATCAATCTTGTGCGCAGATGGATAAAGACAATCAGGTTGCACCCGCCAACAGTGAATATCAGCAGCGCCTGAACAAAATCGCCGCGGCGCTCGGCGATAACATCAACGGCGTGCCTGCCAACTACAAGGTGTATCAAACCAAAGACGTCAACGCCTGGGCGATGGCCAACGGTTGTATCCGTGTCTACAGCGGTTTGATGGACATGATGACCGACAACGAAGTCGAAGGTGTGCTCGGCCATGAGATGGGCCACGTCGCACTGGGCCATACGCGTAAAGCGATGCAGGTGGCGCTGACGACCACTGCAACGCGCACCGCTGCGGCTTCCGTCGGCGGCGTGATTGGCTCGCTGTCACAATCGCAATTGGGTGAAATGGGCGAAAAACTGGTAAATGCACAGTTCTCACAAACCCAGGAAACACAGGCTGACGATTACTCGTTTGATCTGATGAAAAAGCGTGGCATTGATCCGATGGGATTAGCGACCAGCTTTGAGAAGCTGGCGAAGCTGGAACAGGGACGCCAGAGTTCGATGTTTGATTCGCACCCGGATTCGGAAGCGCGCGCCCAGCATATTCGTGAGCGCATTGCCGCTGGGAAGTGAATTGTGCTGGCTGTCCCCCTCCTCGATCCTCCCCCATCAATGGGGGAGGAAGATGCTGCAATATGTAGGCTCAGAGGCTGCATATAGCAACATCTCCTTCCCCCGTTAACGGGGGAAGGCCGGGATGGGGGACAGCAAGCAAAGATCAAGCAAGCAATAATCAACGCTTAAACAATCCATCCACCATCGCACCCAAATCCTGGGTATTCGACGTCTTAATGTGGCCCTGCGGCGATAGCTTATCAATCACCTGCGGCAATAAGGCAGCCAGCGTACCGGACGCACCATGTACATCGGTGCCGAGCTTATCCGCCAGCGACTGCAGCTGATCATTGCCAAGCGCGTTTTGAATCTCGCCGCCATCAATCGACATGTTACTGCCGCTGCCAAGCCAGCTATTCAGCACCTGCCCGAGTCCGCCCTGCTGAAACTTCTGCAGCAGCACCTCAACGCCGCCCTGTTCCTGCACCCAGTTCCAGATAGCCATCAGCTGTTGCATCTGGTTGCCCTGCCCGCTTCCGTTGCTGTTTCCCAGCGATCCCACTAAATCGTCCAGTAAACCCATAGTCGCCTCCGCAGATTAATTAACCGCCAGTAAGTGTAGCCGCAAGCAAATGGATTAACCTTTATTTGCCGCCTGCACGTGCAGCATGTCCAGCGCCAGTGTGGCTGCTGCCAGCGAGGTTAGATCGGCGTGATCGTAACCCGGCGCAACTTCTACCAGATCCATGCCGACGATGTTCATGCCCTGCAAACCGCGAATCAGCTTGGTGGCTTTATCGCTGCTCAGGCCACCAATCACTGGCGTACCGGTGCCCGGTGCATGTGCCGGATCGAGGCAGTCGATATCGAAGGTCAGATACACCGGCAGATCGCCAACGGTGCGCTTCACTTCCGCCAGAATGTCATCAACGCTGCGGTCATTGACCTGCGCGGCATCCAGCACGTTGAAGCCGAGGCTCTTATCGAATTCGGTACGAATGCCGATCTGCACAGAGTGTTGCGGATCGATCAAACCCTCTTTCGGCGCGGTGAAGAACATGGTGCCGTGATCGAAGGTTGGGCCATTGGAATAGGTATCGGTATGCGCGTCGAAATGCACCAGCGCCATTTTGCCGAAGTGCTTAGCGTGCGCGCGCAGCAGCGGCAACGTAACGTAGTGGTCACCGCCAAAAGTCAGCATACGCTTACCGTTTGCCAGCAGTTTCTCGGCATGCGCCTGCAGTTTGTCAGAGAGATCCTGTGAATCGCCGAAGGCATAAACCAAATCGCCGCAGTCCACCACGTTCAGACGCTGACGCAGATCGAAGTCCCACGGCCAGCGGCAGCCTTCCCACGCCAGGTTGGTTGAGATCTGACGAATCGCGCCCGGCCCTAAACGACTGCCCGGACGGCCTGAGGTTGCGGCATCGAAAGGAACACCGGTGATCACCCACTCAGCGTCACTCTCGTATGGCTGGAAGTTCAGCGGGAAGCGCATGAAACCGAAGGCGTTAGAAACCAGGGAGTTATCGTACTGATTGCCCAGGGTGTTATACATAATTCGTCCTCATTAAGGCGGTAATCGTTTCACCAGTTTAGGAGATAAATAAAAAATCCCCTCCGCGTCGTTAGGCCCGACGAGGAAGGGATTGATTGGCGCGATTATCGCGGAGATTTTAGCGCCCTGCAATCGGACAGCATCAATCACCGCTCCCGCATCGCCTCCTTCCCCTTATTAAACGGCTTGATCAGATAATCCATCACCGTCTTCTCACCGGTCTTAATATCCACGGTAGAAACCATGCCGGGACTGATGGAGAAGCGCTTACCGGCTTTATTCTGCACATAGTCGTTATCGGTGCGGATAAACACGCGGTAGTAGTAAATTTCCGGCTTCACCTCATCCTGAATGGTATCCGGCGAGATGCTCTCCACCACGCCGTTCAGGCCGCCATAAATGGCGTAGTCATAAGCTGAGATCTTCACTACCGCCCGCTGGCCGGGATGAATAAAGGCGATATCGCGCGGTGACAGGCGTGCCTCAATCAGCAGCCGATCGTTCATTGGCACGATGTTCATCAGCTCGCCATTCGGTGGCACCACGCCGCCCACGGTCGAGACTTTGATGTTTTTCACGATGCCGCGCATCGGCGAACGGATGGTTAATCGCGTCACCGTGTCTTCGCGTCCTCTCACAACTTGCGCCATGCTGTCGGCTTCGGCATTGGCTTTCGCCAGCTCCTCGCGCGCCTGCACGTAATATTGCGAACGCATATCGGTGAGTTTCAGCTCCAGATCCGATTTATCGCGCTGCAAACGCAGCACTTCCACGCTACTGGCGGCGCCGGTTTTCGCCAGGCGCTGCGTGATGGCCAGCTCGCGGTTGGCCAGCGCTAGCGACTCTTTAAACTGCGCGGTGGCATCAGTCAGCTGCGCGCGGCGGGTTTTGTACAGCCGCGTTTCTGAGGCGATCAGATCGGGAAACTTATTCAGCTCCGCCGGGAAACTCAGCGGCTGATCGTTCACTTCCGCATTGAGGCGCGAGGCGGCAGCCAATGCCGCACGATAGCGCGCCGCACTTTCCCCGACGTTAGATTCCGATCGCGTGGCATCCAGACGTGCCACCACTTGCCCGGCCTGTACCTGATCGCCTTCATGCACATACAGCTCGGTGAGAATGCCGCCTTCCAGCGATTGCAGCACCTGATCGCGCGAACTGGGGATCACTTTACCGGTACCGGTTGAGACTTCATCCAGCACGCCAAACCATGCCCAAATCACCGTAACGAGGATCAGTGCGGTGCTGATGACGATCAGTCGCACCGCGCCGGTGTAATGGGTTTCGGATCGCAGTTCACCCAGCAGATCGTCGGAGGAATCCACTTCTGCCGCCGTGACTAAACGCAGTCTTGCCGGTAATTGTTTGATCATGATTGCGCCTCCGGCGGAATGCCGTTCGCACGCGGTGCCGGCAAGGCGTTCTCTTTCGGGCTATCCATCACCAGTTGTCCCTCTTTCAACACCAGCACACGATCCACCAACGCGAGGATCGCCGCACGGTGCGTCGCCACGATCAAGGTGCGGCCGTTGAGCCACTGTCCGAGCCGTTCGATAAACTCTTTCTCGGTATGATCGTCAAGCGCCGCCGTCGGCTCATCCAGCAGAATAATGTTGGGATCGCGCAGCAGCATGCGCGCCAATAGCAGCGACTGACGCTGACCACCAGAAAGCCCGACGCCGCCTTCCATGATCGGATGATCAAGGCCGAGCGGCAGACGACGAATGAAATCCGCGCCGCCGCTGACGGTGAGTGCGCCGAAGATGGCATCATCAGTGGCGTGCGCCGCGCCCATGGTGAGATTTTCTCGCAGCGTGCCGTGGAACAAGCGCGCGTTTTGCGTCAGCAGGCCCACGTTGCGTCGCACATCCGCTACATCTATGTGCGGCAGGCTGAGGTTGTCCAGCCGCAGTTCACCGCCGACCAAATCGATGCCGCCGATCATCGCCTGCAGCAAGGTTGATTTGCCCGATCCGTTACGTCCCAGCACCGCGATGCGCTCGCCCGGTTTGATGGTCAGGCTTTTAATGCGCAGCGCGATGTTCAGCGAATCGGTGTAGTAACGGAACATTGCGTCAGTGAATTGGTAGTGACCAAACAGCACCGGCGTGTGAATGCGCGTTTCATCTTTGCTGTTTTCCACCGGCAAATTCATCAGCGCATCAAGGCTGCCTTTCGCCGCTTTCACCTGTTGCCAGCGCGCCAGCACGCCGCACAGCGTGGCCATCGGCGCAATCATGCGTGAAGAGAGCAGCGACGCCGCCACAATCGCACCGGTGGTGATGTCGCCGTTGATCACCATCGGCGCACCGATCACAATCACGCTGGCATACACCAAGCCCTGCACGGTGACGCCCCAGGTAATCAACGAGTGCATCACTTTGCGCATCTCCACGCCGGATTGCGCGGTAATGCGAATGTAGCTGTTCCACTGTTGCAGGAAGCGATCTTCCGCCTGCATCAGCTTGATATCCTCCAACCCTTGCACGCTCTCCACCAGCACCGCATTACGCAGCGTCGACTCTTTCAGGTTTTGCTGCGCCAGCTTCGAAAGCTTTTTCTGGCTCAGTACGCCCGGCAAGATCATCAGCAGCACCGCCACCGGCGCAATCCACGCCAGCTGCGGCGCGATAATCGCCATCACCAGCATGAACAGCAGGAAGAACGGCATATCGACAATCGCGGTCACTGTGGTTGAGGTGACCATTTCGCGGATCGCTTCCAGCTCGCGCAGCTGCGAGATAAAGGTGCCGGTCGAACGCGGCACCGCGCTGTTTCGCAGCCGCAGCGCGTGACCAAATACCCGATCGGAGACGCGCATATCGGCGCGCTTGCCCAGCAGATCGGTCACGTGATCGCGCCCGACGCGCAGGATGTAAGTGAACACCACCGAGATGATCACGCCAATATACAGCACGTAGAGCGTGGGATAGGACTGCGCCGGAATCACCCGATCGTACACCTGCATCGAGAAGATAATGCCGACCAGCGCCAGCAAGTTGATCAGGAAGGATCCGAGCATCACGTAGCCGTACGGCCGCAGATCGTGCAGCACCAGACGGCGCAGCCAATCCGGTTTCACCGTGGCGAGATAGCGATCGACGCGGCTGTCTTTGGCTGCGGTAACCGGACGCAGCGCGGCGGCAAAACGGATTTCCGGCAGCAAGGTTTCCAGCGCAATCGGCGCGGGCTGTTCATCACCCGCGAAATGCACCCGCACTTCATCATTGCCATCAAACTGGGTGATCACGCCCACCTGACCGTCGGCCAGTTCGATCGCCAGCGGCAAGCGCCAGCTGGTGATCTCCCACTTGTTCTCTTCATACAGCTGCAACGATAAACCGGCCTGGCGCGCCAGATGGCGCAATGCTTTATCGCGCGACTGTTTGCCCTGCCATTCGGCAGCAGCCATGATCATACCCGGCGAACAGGGCAAGCGATAATGGGTGGCAATCAGGATGATCGCGGTGGCCCATCCGTGTAAGGGCACGTTTCCCCCGGACGCGCTGTCGGGCGCGTCGGGGATCTGTAATTGCGTCATGGCTGGATCTCCACGGACTGGATCCGCTGATTATTCAAGGCAAACGCTGACCGCATATGCCCGGTGCTGTAGAGGCAATCGAGCTGCAGTGAGCGCAACTGGCTGATGGTTTGCTGGAGTGTAAAACGGGTCTGGAACACTTCCTGCTCGGCGTTGAGTACATCCAGCAGCGGACGCGTGCCGAGTTGCAGATACTGATCCTGATAGAGCGACTGGGTTTTCTCGCCCAGCGCCTGTTGCCGTCCCATGATCGCCAGGCTGAGCGACAGGCTTTGCGATTCGTTTTGCGACTCGCTCAGCTGCTGACGCGCTTTAAGCCGCGCCGAGTTAACCGCGGCATTGGCCGCCTGCAGCGCATTGGCGGCTGCGTCACGGCTGGCGGTGATGCCGCCGCCCTGATAAAGCGGCATTTCCACTTTCACAAATGCCGAATATTGCGTGCGATCCAGCGTTTCGCTGCCGGAGTAGTGATTGTTGAGATAATGCGTCACCTGCGGTTCCAGCGAGATGGTCGGCATGTTTTGCGCGTTAGCATTATCGAGTTTGGCCTGTGCCTGATTAGCCTGCGCCCAGGCGGCCAGCACCGACGGATTGAGCTTGTCATCGGCTTTCGCCACCTGACAGGATTGGGTGAGTTTGGTGGGGAAATCGTCGCTGACTTTTTTCACCAGCGGCCAGCCAAGATAGGTCGCCAGCGTGGCGCGCCAGCGGTCGAGGTTGGCTTGATACTGCGTTAAGGTGGTTCGCGCACCTTCGATACGCGCATCGGTTTGCGTGGCATCCGAAAGCGATGCCGCGCCCTCTTCATTACGCTGGCGCGCCAGATCGCCAATCTTGCTCAGCGCCGTGAGCTGCTGTTGCGCAATGATCACCAGTTGCTGATAACCCTGCACTTCCACCAGCGCTGCGGCGGTATCGTGCGCCACAGTATCAATGCTCACCAGCACGTTGGCCTGCTCCTGCGCCACGCCCGCTTCGGCGGATCGTACTGAACTGCTGACCTTGCCAAAGTCATACAGCATCTGTGAAACCGACAGCACAAACGACGGGCTGAAACCCTTTTCGCTGTAAGCGTTGCTGTAGCCGTTGTTCATGCCCGCGCTGATTTGCGGATAATATTTGGCTTTCGCCACATCAACCTGATTGGCCTGCTCCAGCATTTTCCCTACCGCCTGCGCGATATCGGGATGCCACTGAATGGCGCGCTGCACCGCCTGGTTGATGGTCAGAAAATCGGGGACATTAGCGAGGGCGGGTTCCGCCACCTCACCGGTTAATGAAGGCAGTTCTTGCTGTTGCGCTAAACCTGCTGAGGTGATTTGCCCCGCGCGGGTTAACGCCTCACTGGCCGCTAAAAGTTGAGAACTGTAAAGTAAAGCCATGCCCGCACAGAGAACGCCGAGCTTAAACGAACGGCGAAAAGTTGCGCCTGAGTGCATCAGTTCCATCGATAGTCCACCAGTCAATAAAGAGAAAGGGGCACATCCCTGTGCCCTCACTGCATCCCTGCATCACATAGCCATTAGGCCGTGTGGTTTTGGTGCGGTTGTTGCAGCAGTTCCTCCAGTGAAACGTTCACGCCTTCCAGCGTAATCAGTTGAGTACTGCTGTAACCCGTACCGGTACCATCACGGTCGATCGAGAGCACCGTATTGCCATCTGAAGTATGGTCCACTTTCACGAAATCATTAATATTACTTGTGGAATCGTTCCAGCCGATAAGCAAGTTACTGACGTCAATTTTGTCGCCTTGTGCAACATTGAAGTCGGTCCAGGTATCGTGACCGTTACCGCCAGTCGCATCCGCGCTCGCCAGCAAGTGATAAACCAGGGTATCTGCGCCAGCACCGCTGGTGATGGTGTCGTCGTAGGCACCGCCGGTCAGCGTGTCAGCCCCCGTGGTTCCTGTGATGGTTGGATGCAGCTCGATGGTGAACGACTGCGTGGTGAGGGTGCCATCGCTTGCCGCCAGGGTGTAACTGAACACCTCTTTATGGGTAATGGATTGTCCATCCACGCCCGCATTCAGTGAGTAGGTGTAGCTACCGTTGGCCGCAATACTCAACACACCAAAGTCCCCCGCAACCGACGTATTACCCACGCTGTGAACCGTGGTGATATCACCGTGTTCATTAGTGATACTCAAGGTTCCGGTATGCGTGCCGGTTGACGAGCCATAGATGCTGCCGCTGGCGTCGTGGTCGCTGGTGTTTTCCGCCACCAGACTGTTAGTCGCCAGCAGCGTGCTGGTTGACGCACCGTTGTGCAGGTTCACCGTCAGGCTGGCCGAGGTCACCGCGCCGCTGGCATCACGCACCGAATAGGTGAAGGTGTCCGCGGCTGGCAGGGTATCGATGTTCAGGCCCGCCTTGAGGGCATAGGTATAATTGCCATGAGAATCAATGGTCAGCGTACCGTAGCTGCTATTGATTACCGTGTTACCCGTTGCACTCACCACATTGCCAGAGACCGTTGTCACCGCCGTTCCGGAAGGTATGATGCCCGCCAGCGAACTGGTGTCGTTCGTCAGCAGGTTGCCCGTGACGGTCGCCGCCACGGTTACCGCCAGGGTGGTGATATCCGACACCGTTGAAATGGTGGAGGTCGGCAGCAAACTAACGTTAACCGTTGAACCAACTATCACCGCATAGGTGCCGGTACCCAGGTTGTTATAGGTCACGTTGGCCCCTTTCAGGGTGCCAAGCGATAGCACGGCTCCAAGGTAGTTGGAGGTGATGTTCACCAGCAACCACGTACCGTTGCTTTGCTGCTCGTAAAGGTTCAATGAGTAGTTGGTCAGCAAGCCAACACTGCTTATTGAGCCGTTCAACGTTACCGTACGCGTATCGTCAGGACCGACGTTGAAAATATAGGCATTGCCACTGGACAATACGCTCGCCTGCAGCACGTTACCGAGCCCCACAGTAAGCAGCGCGGTGTGCGAGACACTGGTGGTGCCATTATTAAGGGTGCCAATTTGGGTGGTGTAATCCACTTCATTGACATCATTGGCCGCCACGATACGAATCGCACCGGTCAGTGACGAGCTGGTCGATACGTTGCCCGCGCGGTCGGTCTGAATCACCGACAGCGACGCTCCGGTGGTCTGCGCCGTGCTCAGGCTCACCGACCACGTACCGCCACTGCTAACCGTCGCCGTACCCAGCGCGTTACCGCCCGCATCACGTACCGTTACCGTTGCCCCCACTTCACCGCTACCGGTCACCGTGGTACCGATATCGTTGATCGCCAGGCCGCTGACAGCCGCCGGTGGCACGGTATCAACGTTCACCGTCACCGCCGTGTTACCGGTACTGACGTTACCCGCCGTATCGGTAACCGTTACGCTCAACGGATGCGCGCCGTTCGCCAGCGCGGTTGGGGTGTAAGTCCAGCTGCCACCCGCACCAACGGTTACCGAGCCAAGCGCGGTGGTGCCATCATAGATAGTGACAATCGCCCCCACTTCAGCCGTGCCGTTCAATACCGGCGTGGTGTCACGGGTGTACGCGCCATTGGTCAGCGTCACCGGCGTGCTGCCAGCGTCGTCGGTAATGGTGAGCGTACTGGCCGCTGGCGCAATGGTGTCGATGGTCAGCGTGGTTGAGGCATTCGGACTCACGTTGCCCGCCGCATCGGTCGCCGTCACGTTCAGCGTGTGCGTGCCGTTGCTCAGCGTAGTCGAGACGAAGCTCCAGGTTCCGCCGCTGCCCACCGTAGTGGTGCCGAGCAATGTGGTGCCGTCGTACACGCTGATCCTTGCGCCGACTTCGCCGTTACCGGTCAACAACGGCGTGCTGTCGTTGGTGATGCCATTGTTCGGGATGGTCACCGCCGTGCTGCCGTTGTTATTGGCGACAACAAGGTTGGTCACCGCCGCTGGCGGCGTGGTATCGATAATCACCGAGGCCGACGTCGTGCCGCTGACGTTACCGGCAGCATCTGTCACCGTCACGCTCAGTGGATGCGTGCCGGTGGTCAATACGCCAGTGGTGAAGGTCCATGCGCCGGTGCCATTGGCAATCGCCGTTCCCAGCAGCGTGCTGCCATCGTAGATGGAGACACGGCTGCCCGCTTCCGCCACGCCACTCAAGGTTGGCGTGGTGTCATTGGTGGAACCGCCGCTCGGCACCGTGGTGTTGGCGACGTCGTTGGTGATCACCAGCGTTGACGCCGCTGGTGCCACGGTATCCACGGTAATGGAAACCGTCGCCGACGCGCTGCTGATGTTACCCGCCGCATCGGTCACGGTGACGCTCAGTGGATGCGTACCGTTGCTCAGCGTGGCGGTCGTGAAGCTCCATGCACCCGAACCATTGGCGGTGGTGGATCCAATCACGGTCGACCCGTCGTAGATGGTGACAATCGCGTTCGCTTCCGCCGTGCCGCTCAGGGTTGGCCTGGCGTCATCGGTGACTGCACCGTTCGCCAGCGCCCCCTGAATCGAGCCGACATCATCGGTGATCACCAGATTGGTCACCGGATTTGGCGCCACGGTATCAATCGTCAAGGTGGTTGAGGCGTTCGGGCTCACGTTGCCCGCCGCATCGGTTGCCGTGACGTTCAGGGTGTGCGCACCGTTGCTCAGCGCGGTTGAGATAAAGCTCCATGTGCCGTTGCTGCCCACCGTGGTGGTGCCCAGCAGCGTGGTGCCGTCGTAGACGCTGATGCGTGCACCAATCTCGCCAGAACCGGTCAACAGCGGCGTATTGTCGTTGGTCACGCCGTTGTTCGGAATGGTCACCGCCGTACTGCCGTTGTTGTTGGCGGCAACCAGGTTAGTGACAGCCGCTGGCGGCGTGGTATCAATGATTACCGAGGCCGAGGTGCTGCCGCTGACGTTTCCGGCAACGTCTGTCACCGTCACGCTCAATGGGTGCGTGCCGGTGGAGAGCACGCCGGTAGTGAAGGTCCACGCGCCCGTACCACTGGCAATCGCCGTTCCCAGCAAGGTGCTGCCATCGTAGATAGAGACACGACTGCCGGCTTCGGCCACACCGCTCAGGGTTGGCGAGTTGTCATTGGTGGAACCCCCGCTCGGCACCGTGGTGCCGGTGATGTCGTTGGTGATCACCAGCGTTGACGCCGTTGGTGCCACTGTATCCACGGTGATCGAAACCGTCGCCGATGCGCTGCTGGTATTACCGGCCGCATCTTTGACCGTCACGCTCAGCGGATGCACGCCGTTGCTCAGCGTCGCGGTGGTGAAGGTCCATGCGCCGCCCGTTCCGGCTACCACTGAACCCAACACGGTAGTGCCATCGTAGATGGTGACAATCGCATTGGCTTCTGCCGTACCGCTCAAGGTTGGCGTGGCATCATCGGTCACCGCACCGTTCGCCAGCGGCCCCTGACTTAATCCCACATCATCGTTGATCAACAGGTTAATAACGGGCGCCGGTGCCACGGTATCCACCGTCAGCGTCAGCGTTGCATTCGGGCTAACGTTGCCCGCAGCATCTCTCGCCGTGACGTTGAAGGTGTGCGCACCCTCCGCCAACGTTGGCGTGGTGAAGCTCCATGCGCCGTTACTGCCGGCGGTGACAGAACCGATAATCGAGTTGCCATCGCGGATGATCACCTGGCTGCCCGCTTCTGCCGTACCGCTCAGCGCTGGCGTGTTGTCATTGGTGCTGCCGTTATTGGCAATCGCTACCGGCGTGCTGCCGTTGTTGTTGGCCGCAGCCAGACCGGTTACGGCCACCGGCGCGACGGTATCAATAATCACCGTCGCCGAGGTGCTGCCGCTGACATTACCGGCGGCATCTGTGACCGTGACGCTCAGTGGATGCGAACCTTGCGCCAGCTCTGCGGTGGTGAAGGCCCATGCGCCGGTGCCACTGGCAATCGCCGTGCCGAGCAGCGTGCTGCCATCGTAGATCGACACGCGACTACCGGCTTCCGCCGTACCGCTCAGCGTTGGCGTGCTGTCGTTGGTTGAACCGCCATTCGGCACCGTGGTGCTGGTGACGTCGTTGGTGATCAACAAGGTTGAGTTGGCTGGTGCCACCGTATCGACATTGACCGTAAAGTTGGTCGCCGCGCTGGTGTTGCCTGCCGCATCGCGCACCGTCACGCTCAACGGATGCGATCCGTCGCTCAGCGCGGCGGTGGTGAAGCTCCACGCACCGCCCGTTCCGGCCACCACAGAACCCAACACCGTGGTGCCTTCCGAGATAATCACGATATTGCCGGCGGTTGCGGTACCGGTCAGCGTTGGCGTGTTGTCATCGGTAGAGGCACCGCTGGTGAGCGGTCCTTGTGTCGCACCCACGTTGTCAGAAACCACCAGATTGGTGACCGGCGTTGGCGCAGCTGTGGTTACGGTGAAACTGATGGACGCATTTGGACTGACGTTACCGGCGAGGTCGGTAGCCGTCACGTTCAGAGTATGCAAACCATCCGCCAGCGTTGGTGAGGTGAAGCTCCACGCGCCGTTGCTGCCAGCGGTGACAGAGCCGATAACATCTGTGCCATCGCGGATCACCACTACGCTGCCCGCTTCCGCCGTGCCGCTCAGCGCTGGCGTGTTGTCGTTGGTGTTGCCTCCTGCAGCAATCGACACTGGCGAACTGCCATTGTTGTTGGCTGCCGCCAAACCGCTCACAGCCGTTGGCGCGACGGTATCCACGATCACCGTGGCAGTGCTGGAGGCCACGCTGGTGTTACCCGCTGCATCGGTCACGCGGACGGTGAGTGGATGGCTGCCTTCGCCCAGTTCCGGTGAAATAAAACTCCATGCGCCGCCTGTTCCGGCAGCAACCGAACCGAGCAAAGTGGTGCCGTCATAAACGGTAATCACGCTGCCCACTTCCGCCGTGCCGCTCAGGGTTGGCGTGTTGTCGTTGGTCGAACCGCCATTCGGCACAATCGTGCTGGTGACGTCGTTGGTGACCACCAGCGTCGAAGCGTTTGGCGCCACGGTATCGACCGTGAGATTCACTGCCGCTGAACGTGGTCCAATGTTCCCCGCCGCATCCGTCACGGTCACGCTCAGCGCATGTCCGCCCTGGCTCAGGGTTGGCGACGTGAAGCTCCATGCGCCGAGGCCATTGGCGGTGGTCGAGCCGATGACGGTATTGCCATCATAAACAGTGACAATGCCGTTGGCTTCGGTGGTACCGGTAAGCTGCGGTGTGCTGTCGTTCGTCGAGCCATTATTGGCAATCGGCACTGGCGAACCACCGTTGTTATTGGCGGCGGCCAGGTCAGTGACAGCGACAGGGGCAACGGTATCGATGGTGATCGTAATTGGATCCGATGGCACCCCATTGTTACCGGCGGAGTCAGTGACAAGAACCGAAAGCGCATGAGAACCGTCAGGTAATGCCGCTGGCGTATAGGTCCATTGCCCGCCGGCACCGGCGGTGACACTTCCCAGTTCGGTTGCCCCATCGAAGATTCTGACAATGTTGCCCGCCGTCGTCAGCCCGCTCAACACTGGCGTGCTGTCTTTGGTATTTGCACCATCGCCCAGAGCCACCAAGGTGCTACCGCTGTTATCAGTGATCTGCAATGTGGTGGTTGCAGGCGGCAGGCCCGCTTCAACAGTGATTGTAAAGTCTGCGGAAGCAGGTCCCACGTTTCCGGCTAGATCTTTGACGGTAACCGTAAAGGTATGATCGCCATTACTGAGCGCAGTAGGCGTAAATGTCCAGGTACCATTAGTGGCAGTAACCGTGCCCAGTAACGTAGTGCCATCGTAAACAGACACCACGCTGCCAGTGGCGGCTGAACCACTTAATGTCGGTGTGTTGTCATCAGTGATTGCGCCATTAGTTAATTCGCCAGTGCTACCACCCACGTTGTCGTTAACCACCAAATCGGTGACCGCAGCCGGTGGCACGGTATCGATATTGATCGTAATCGGCGTGGCTTCTGGCCCGGTGGTACCGGCGGCGTTAGTGACCGACACGGTGTAGCTGTGTTGACCATCCGCGCGCACGCTGGTTTCGAAACGCCATACGCCGTTATCACCTACCGTGGTGGTGCCGAGTAAGGTGGTGCCTTCGTAGATGTTAATGGTGGTGCCTGCGACGCCGGTACCGCGCAACACTGGCGTGTTGTCATTGGAGTAACCGTTATTCGCCACCTGCGAGGCGGTGGTATTGGCGTTGTTGTAGACGCCAAAGGTCAGTACCGCCGCTGGAGTAGAGGTATCCACCGTCAGGGATACCGAGGCATTGGAGCTAATATTGCCCGCCGCATCGGTCACAGTGACATTCAGTGTGTGAGTCGCATCAGTCAGCGTGCTGGTGGTGATGCTCCATGCGCCGTTGCTGCCTGCCACGGTTGAGCCAACTAAGGTGGTGCCGTCGTAAACCCGCACGATGGCATTGGCTTCCGCCGTGCCGCTGATGGCTGGCGTGTTGTCATTGGTGATACCGCCATCCGCAATGGTTATTGGTGAGCCACCATTGTTGTTTTGCAGCAGCAGGTCGTCAGCAGGCTGTGGGGCGGTGGCATCCACCACCACGGTAAAGCTGGAGGATGGCGCACTGACGTTGCCGACCGCATCGGTCACGGTGGCGGTCAGCGTATGCGAACCGTCGGTTAGGGCTGGAGAACTAAAGCTCCAGGTTCCGCCTGCCGTGGCCGTGGTGGTTCCGATTACCGTAGTGCCATCGTAGACAGTGACCAAACTGCCCGCTTCCGCATTCCCGCTCAGCAACGGCGTGTTGTCGCTGGTGGTTGCGCCATTCGGTACCAGAACAAGCGAGCCGCCATTGTCATTATTAACCACCAATGTAGCGACCGCCGGAACCGTGGTATCCACGGTGAAGCCAATTGCCGTTGATGCCGGGCTGGCATTTCCTGCCGCATCCACCACGGTGGTGGTCAGACTGTGCAGACCATCGCCCAAGGTTGGCGATGTGAAGCTCCACTGGCCGTTGCTGCCCACCGAAGCGCTGCCGAGCACCGTGGTGCCATCACGAATAATCACCGTGCTGCCCGCTTCGGCAGTACCGGTGAGGAATGGCGTGTTGTCATTAGTGAAGCCGCCGTTGGTAATCGCCACCGGCGACGTGCCTTCATCATTGCTGGCAACCACGTTCAACGCTGCAACCGGTGGTGTGGCATCAATCACCACTCCGATGGTGCTCGGCGCACTGACGTTACCCGCCGCATCGCTGGCCGTGACGCTAAAGGTATGGGTGCCATCCGCCAGCGCAGTCGCCGGCGTGAAGGTCCAGGTTCCGCCCGCGCCGACGGTAGTCGATCCCAGCACGCCGTTCTGATCCGACACGGTGATGATGCTGCCCACCTGGCCAGAACCGCTCAGCACTGGCGTGCTGTCGTTGGTGAGACCACCGTTTGGAATGTTAACTGGCGTGCCGATATCGTTGGTTAGCGTCAGACCTGTTGCAGCTGGCGGTGCCACGGTATCAACGGTAACGGTGATGGTGCTGCTGGCCGGTCCGGTGTTACCCGCCGCGTCACGTACCGTCACGCTCAGGTTGTGGGTGCCATCGGTCAGGTTCGGTGAGAAGCTCCAGGCGCCCTGCGCGTTGGCAACAGCGCTGCCGAGCACGGTGGTGCCGTCAGACACAATCACGATGCTGTTCGCTTCCGCCGTACCACTCAGCACTGGCGTGTTGTCGTTGGTGGTGCCGTTATTGGCAATCGGCACCGGCGAACCGCCATTATCGTTGTTCAGCGCCAGACCGGTCGCTGCAACCGGCGCTACGGTATCGACGGTAAAGGCAATCGCCGGAGATGCAGGACCCACGTTACCCGCAGCATCTGTGACAGTCGCCGTCAGGCTGTGTTCACCTTCACCCAGTGTTGGCGAAGTGAAACTCCACTGGCCGTTACCGCCGACAATCGCGGTGCCCAGCACGGTGCTGCCATCCAACACGGTGACTGTGCTGCCCACTTCGGCAGTGCCGCCCATCACAGGTGTCGCATCGTTTGTGGTACTGCCAGCGGCAATCGCCACCGGCGAGCTGCCGTTGTTATTGTTGAGCGTAATCGCGGCGGGTGCCACTGGCGGGGTGGTATCGATATTGAAGTTCAGGACTGCGGACGGAGAACTGATGTTACCCGCAGCATCGGTCACGGTAGTGGTCAGGCTGTGCGCACCCTCGCCCAGAACTGGCGAAGTAAAGCTCCAGGTGCCGCCGCTGCCGACTACCAGCGAACCCAGCACATTGCTGCCATCAGAGACAATCACGATGCTGCCCACTTCAGCGCTGCCGCTCAACACCGGCGTGGTGTCGTTGGTGGCACCGCCTGCAGCAATCGGCACCGGCGTTTGGCCGGAATCATTGCTCAGTTGCAGACCGGTCGCCGCATTCGGTGCCTGCGTGTCGACGGTAAAGGTGATCGCCGCAGAGGGATCGCTGATATTGCCAGCCGCATCGGTAACGGTCGTCGTCAGGCTGTGTTCGCCCTGGCTCAGCGCCGGAGTGGTGAAACTCCATTCCCCGCTGCTGCCCACAATCACCGATCCCAGTACGGTGGTGCCATCACGCACGATAACAATACTGTCCGCTTCGGCAGTACCACTCAGCACTGGCGTGGTGTCGTTAGTCGCGCCACCCGAAGCAATTGGGGTTGGCGTGCTGCCTTCATCGTTATTAAGTGCCAAATCAGCCGCGGCTGGCGGTGGCGTGGTTTCGATAGTAACCGCGTACGGCGTTGATGCCGGGCCGGTATTACCCGCGGCATCGGTGACGGTGGCGGTCAGGCTGTGTGTGCCCGGATCCAGCGGCGTGCCAGGCGTGAAGCTCCATTTTCCATCGGTGCCCACGGTGGTGCTGCCCAACACCTCGGCACCATCACGCACGGTGACGACGCTGCCCACTTCGGCGCTACCGCTCAGCACTGGCGTGGTGTCGTTGGTGAGTCCTCCGGTATCAATCGGTACGGCAGTTCCACTGTTGTTGTTACTGAGCTGCAGATCGGTCGCGGCCGCTGGCGGTGTGGTATCCACGGTAAAGGTGAGAGGGGCAGACGCATCGCTGCTGTTGCCTGCCGGATCGGTGACGGTGGTGGTCAGGCTATGCGCGCCCTCGCCCAGCGCGGTAGCTGGCGTGAAGCTCCAGCTACCGTCGCTGCCCGCCGTGGCGGTGCCCAGCACCGTGGTGCCGTCGCGCACCGTGACGGTGCTGCCCGCCTCCGCCGTGCCACGCAATATCGGCGTGCTGTCATTGGTGATGCCGCCCGTGGCAATGAGGGTGCCGCCATCGTTGCTCAACTGCAGGCCGGTTGAGGTGGCTGGAGCCTGGGTATCAACGGTGAAGTTGATTGGCGTAGACGGATCGCTGACGTTACCCGCTGCGCTGGTGACGGTGGTGGTCAGGCTATGTGCGCCTTCGCTCAACGCTGGCGTGCTGAAGCTCCAGCTGCCACCACTACCGACGACCACGGTGCCCAGCACGGTGCTGCCATCCAGCACCGTTACCGTGCTGCCCGCCGCCGCCGTACCGCTGATCACCGGCGTGGTGTCGTTGGTGGCGCCGTTATTCGCGATAGGCACTGGCGTGCTGCCATTATCGTTATTCAGCACCACGCTGCCTGCCACTGGCGGCTGTGTAGTGTCGATGTTGACAGTGATTGGCGTCGAGGTTGGACCGACGTTACCGGCTGGATCGGTGACGGTGGTGGTCAGCGTATGCTCACCCGCCGTTAACGGTGTGGTTGGCGTCACGCTCCACGATCCATCGCTGCCAACGGTCGCGCTGCCAATCACGGTGGTGCCATCACGTACCGTGACGATGCTGCCCGCTTCTGCGATGCCGCTCAGCGCTGGCGTGGTGTCGTTGGTGGTGCCGCCTGCGGCAATCGGTATCGGCGTCGTGCCTTCGTTGTTGCTGAGCTGCAGACCCGTCGCCGCTGCAGGTGGCGTGATATCCACGGTGACCACAATTGGCGTAGATGGCGCACCGGTGTTGCCCGCTGGGCTGGTAACGGTGGCGGTCAGGCTGTGACTGCCCTCGTTGAGTGCTGGCGTGGTGAAGCTCCATGTTCCGCCATTGCCAACGGTCACGGTGCCGAGCACGGTACCGCCATCAGAAACGGTAATGGTGCTGCCCGCCGCTGCGGTGCCGCTCAATACTGGCGTTGCATCGTTGGTGGCCGCGCCAGAGGTAATCGGAACTGGCGTACCGCTGGTGTCGTTACTCAGCTGCACACCGCCCGGTGCTGGCGGTGCCGTCGTGTCGATGGTGAAGGTTAACGGCGTGCTCGCCGCGCCGGTATTGCCCGCCGCATCGGTCACGGTGGTGGTCAGGCTGTGCGAGCCATCGCCGAGCGTTGGAGAGGTAAAGCTCCAGTTGCCATCGTTGCCGACGGTAACCGAACCCAACGGCGTGCCGCCATCGGAAACCGTCACAATGCTGCCCGGCTCCGCGCGACCACTCAATACTGGCGTCACATCGTTGGTGGTGCCGCCATCCGCAACCGGCACCAGCGTGCCGCTGCCATCATTGCTGAGTTGCAGGTCGGTGGCGGCCGCGGGTGGTGTGGTATCAACAATCACAATCACCACTGACGAGGACGGGCCGACGTTACCGGCCGTATCAGTGACGGTGGTGGTGAGATTGTGCTGTCCTTCAGCCAGCGGATCGGTTGGCGTAAAGCTCCAGTTGCCGTCGGTGCCGGTGGTTGTGGTGCCCAGCACAGTGGTGCCATCGCTCACCGTAACGGTGCTGCCCGGTTCGGCGGTGCCGTTCAGGGTTGGCGTGGTGTCGTTGGTGGTGCTACCTGAGGCCAGCGGCGTTCCGTCGTCATTGGTGAACTGCACATTGCCCGCCGCCGCAGGCGGTTGGGTATCAATGGTCACGGTCACCGGCGTTGAAGCCGGACCGGTATTGCCCGCAGGATCGGTAACGGTTGAAGTCAGGCTATGACCGCCATCGCTCAGCGGTGGCGTGGTGTAACTCCAGGTGCCGTCTGTACCCACTGTGGTGGTGCCAAGCACGGTGGTGCCATCCAAAATGGTCACAATGCTGCCAATTTCACCGCTGCCGGTGATCGTTGGTGTGTTGGTATTGGTGCTGCTGCCATCCGGGATCGGCTCGCCAGCACCATCTTCCAGACCCACGCCGGTTGGTGCGGTTGGCACCACGGTATCGATGGTGATGTTGATGGTTGGCGAATCGGTCTCCACGCCGGTGGTGGCATTGGTAGCGACAGCGTGGAAAGCGTAGTTGCCATCGGCCAGCGCGGCTGGCGTGAAGTTCCACTGCCCATCGCTGCCCGCGACGGTGCTGCCAATAACAGTGGTGCCGTTATACAGCGTGATGAGATCCCCCGCGCCCGCCAGTCCGCTGAGAATTGGCGTGGTGTCGTGGGTGCTGGCGTTGTTGGGCAGTTCAACCAGCGTGCTGCCGCTGTCGTCGGTGACCACCAGTAAGCTGCTGGTCGCCGGAACGCCGGCATCGACATTCAGGGTGAATACTGGCGATGACGGGCTCACGTTGCCTGCCGCATCGGTAACCGTGGTGGTCAGGCTGTGTTGGCCGTTCGTCAGCGCGTTATCTGGCGTAAAGCTCCAGCTGCCGTCGCTGCCTGCTGTCGCCGAGCCCAGCAATGTGGTGCCGTCATACACACGCACTACCGATCCCGCTTCGGCGGTGCCGGTCAGGGTTGGTGTGCTGTCGTCGGTGATCGTGCCAGAGGTCAACGGGCCGGTACTGCCGCCAACGTTATCGTTGACCACTAGTCCACTGACCGGCGCTGGCGCGAGGGTATCGACACTGAAAGCGATCGGTGTGGTCGCCGGGCTGACGTTACCCGCCGCATCGGTGACGGTGGTGGTCAGGCTGTGATTGCCCTCCGCCAGCGTCGGCGTGGTAAAGCTCCAGTTACCGTCGCTGCCCACAGTAACGGTGCCGAGCACGGTGTTGCCATCCAGAATGGTGACTTTGCTGCCTGCTTCCGCCGTGCCGCTCAGCACTGGCGTCGCATCATTGCTGGCCCCTCCCGCAACAATCGGCTGCGTAATGCTGCCCGCGTCGTTGGTGAGTTCCACACCGGATGCCGCATCCGGCGCGATGGTGTCCACGATGATGTTGATGGTTGCAGTATCAGTAACGTTGCCGTTGGCATCGGTAATGGTGCCATGCAGCGCGTGCGGACCATCCGTCAGACCGCTGAGGTAGAAGATCCATTGGCCGTTACTGCCCGCCGTGGTGCTGCCCAGCACGGTGGTGCCGTCATACAGTGTGATGATGTTACCGGCACCCGCCACCCCGCTTAATACCGGGCTGTCGTTGTTGGTGCTGGCACCGTCAGTCAGCTGAGCCACGGTGTTGCCGTTTTCGTCCGTCACTTCCAGCGACGAGGTGGCAGGAGGAATATCTGCATCGACGGTGATAACGATCGGCGGGCTGGCTGGGCCGACGTTACCGGCCGTATCGGTTGCCGTGACGGTAAAGGTGTGATCGCCGTTGCTCAGCGCTGGCGTGGTAAAACTCCATGTGCCATCGGTGTCCACGGTGGTGTTGCCCAGCAGCGTGGTGCCATCGTAAATGCTGATGGTGGCATTCGGCTCGCCGGTGCCGCTCAGGGTTGGTGCACGGTCATCGGTGGTGTCGCCGGAGGTTAACGGCCCTTGCACCGCGCCCACGCTGTCTTCGATCACCAAATTGCCCACCACGGCTGGCGGCGTGGTATCTACCGTCACGGTGACCGGTGACGATGCCGGACCGGTATTGCCAGCGGGATCGGTGACGGTGGTGGTCAGGCTGTGATTACCCTCCGCCAGCGTTGGCGTAGTGAAACTCCAGTTGCCATCGCTGCCAACGGTTGCCGTGCCGAGCACGGTGGTGCCATCCAGCACCGTCACGGTGCTGCCCGGTTCGGCGGTGCCGCTGAAGGTTGGCGTATTGTCATTGGTGGTGCTGCCAGCGGCAATCGGCACCACGGTACTGCCATTGTTGTCGCTCAGTTGCAGATCGGCTGCCGCCGCAGGTGCAACGTTATCAATGGTGATAGTGAGCGTGCCGGAGTCGGTCACATTACCGGTGGTATCTGTCGCGGTGGCGTGGAAGGCGTAAGTCCCGTCTGGCAGCGCGCCAGGCGTGAAGCTCCATTGCCCATCGGCACCTGCCACGGTACTGCCCAGCAGCGTGGTGCCGTTATACAACTCAATCACCGCGCCCGCTGACGCCAGGCCGCTGAGAATTGGCGTGGTGTCAGGCGTGCTGGAGCCGTCTGGCAGGATTTTCAACGTACTGCCGCTGTCATCGGTGATTTGCAGCGTGCTGGTGGTCGGCGCGACGCCCGCATCAACGGTGAAGTTCACCCCGGTTGTCGCTGGACTGACGTTGCCCGCCGCATCGGTCAGTGTCACGCTCAGCGTGTGCTGGCCATTGTTCAGCGCTGGTGTTGTGAAACTCCAGGTGCCATCACTGCCGACAGTAACGCTGCCGAGCAGCGTGCTGCCGTCGTAAATTTTAACGATGGCATTAACTTCGCCGTTGCCGCTCAGCGTCGGCGTGTTGTCATCGGTCGTCGAACCCGCAGTGATCGGGCCAGTGGCTCCGCCGACGTTATCGCTGATCACCACATTGCTGGCCCCTGCTGGAGCCTGGGTATCCACGGTGAAGGTGATCGGGCTGGAAGTTGGACCGACGTTCCCTGCCGCATCGGTGACGGTGGCAGTAATGCTGTGGCCGCCTTCCGTCAGCGTTGGTGAAGTGAAGCTCCATGTGCCGTTGCTGCCCACGGTAGCGGTGCCGAGCACGGTATCGCCATCACGCACGGTGACGGTGCTGCCCGGTTCTGCGGTGCCGCTCAGTACTGGCGTGGTGCTATTGGTCGCACCACCGGAGGCGATCGGTTGCAGCGTGCTGCCATCGTTATCACTCAGCGTAACGCCACCGGCCGCAGCAGGTGGCACGGTATCCACGGTGATGGTGATAACCGGCGTTTGCGTCACGTTGCCAGAGGTATCGGTTACCGAGGCGTGGAATGCGTAACTGCCATCTGCCAATGCGGCTGGCGTAAAGGTCCACTGTCCATCGCTGCCCGCGACCACGCTGCCCAACACGGTGCTGCCATTATACAGCGTGATCAGTGCGCCAGCAGTTGCCAAACCACTCAAGGTGGGTGTGTTGTCGTGCGTGCTGCCGCCGTTGCTGAGCTGCACCAGCGTATTACCGGAATCGTCGGTGATTTCGAGCGAGGTGGTGGCCGGTGGAATACCGGCCTGCACGTTGATGTCATACGGTGCTGAAGGCGCACTGACGTTGCCCGCCGCGTCGGTTAAGGTCACGCTCAGGCTGTGGCTACCGTTGCTCAAGGCTGTGGTGGTGTAACTCCAGGTTCCATCGCTACCCACAACCGCCGTACCCAGCAAGGTTTGCCCATCGTAAATGCTGACAATCGCGCCCACTTCACCGCTGCCGGTAAGCGTTGGCGTGTTGTCATCGGTAATGCCGCCATTGGTTACCGTACCGGAACTGCCGCCCGAGTTATCGTTGACCAACAGGTCAGTTACTGCTGTCGGCGCTTGCGTGTCCACAGTGAAGGTGATGGTGGTGGCTGGGCTGGTATTTCCTGCTGCATCGGTTGCAGTGATGCTTAATGTGTGACTGCCCTGACTAAGTTCCGGGCTGGTGAAGCTCCATGTACCGTTGCTGCCGACAGTGACACTGCCGAGCACCGTATCGCCATCGCGGATGGTGATAATCGAGCCCACTTCAGCGGTTCCGCTCAGCACTGGCGTGGTGTCTTTGGTCGCGCCGCCGTTGGTGATTGGCTGCGCAGTGGTACCGCTGTTGTTAACTACGCTCAAGCCGCCAACGGCGGTTGGCGCGACGGTGTCCACGGTGAAATCTACCGGATTGGTTGACGGGCTGGTGTTACCCGCCGCATCGGTGACGGTGGCGGTCAGGCTGTGCTGACCATCCGCCAACGCAGGCGTGGTAAAGCTCCAGCGGCCATCCGCGCCAACGGTCACCGTACCGAGCAGCGTCGTGCCATCGTAAATGCTGACAATTGCACCCGCTTCCGCGGTGCCGCTTAAGGTTGGCGTGTTGTCATCGGTAATCGCGCCCGCACCAATCGCGCCCTGATACGGCCCAACCGTGTCGTTAATCACCAAATCCGTGATGGCGGTAGGCGGCGTAGTGTCATCGCCACCACCGGGATTGGTTGGGTTGGTAGGATTTGTAGGATTGGTCGGGTTGGTGGGATTGCCGCCGTTGTTACCGTCATCGGGATTGGTCGGCGAGGCATTACCGCCACCACCACCGCCCGAACCGGCAAACATCGCGCCCAAACCGGCCAGCGCCGCACCACCGATACCGAAGGCGGCGATGGTGCCGTCATTGGTGGTGTTTTCCGCTAACAGCCCTTCGGTGCTGTCGATTGAAACGTACTGGAAACCTTCTGTACCGGGATCTTCAACCCACCACATGGCGCCGCGATCGTCCTGCAGAACCAGATCGCTGTCACCATTCGGGCTATAAAAATTATGAATAACAACCACTTCACCAGATTTTGTGGTGACGACTAAATCATTACCATTGCGTGTGAAAGACTTAATATCAGACTGATTAAGATGCAGCTTCACCAAACTCGGAGCGGTCAAATTAACTTGATTTCCACTCAGCTCAGAAGCAACGGTCCCACCTTTTGGGGTTACTGAGATATTATTCATGTTATCGAGATCCCGCAGTTTCCATAATCACGCCCGGCATCAGCAGACACCGGCTTTTACAGCGAATAATCGCGACGATTATTCACTTCTTCTCTTGATCGATTTCATACAGGCTGAGAATGAAATCGCGTTGAGTTTTGTTTAGCCGCCATCCTGATAACTGATTGGTTTTATTTCTTAAAATCACCACGGGAAAAATATATTTATTCTCAAGCGGCCGGGCACAAATGACGTGAAACGCATAAAGCCCAGGCTTTGACATTTTTTTACTTCCCCGAGGGATGAAACCAACTCAATAATTTCAGGATTAAGCTAATAAATCATCGAGATAGACGCTCTGCCACAAATAGCCCTGCATGCCATAAATTGCTTTATGCGCCAGCAGGTCGACCTGTTGTTGATTTTCAACACCCTCAACGATGACGCCGTTGCATAATTCGTTGAGATGGTTGAGCAGAATGTCAAAGGTGCGACCGTTGCCAAATTGCCAAAAAAATTCTTTGTCAATCTTGACGATTTCAAATATTCCGCTATCAAACATGGAAAGGTTGGAATAACCCGGACCAAAGTCATCGAGCCATAAAGGGGCCGGCGTCACTTTCGCGACACCTTTTAAAATCAACAGATCGGCGCTATTAAATCGCGCAGTAAAGAATGCTGATATTTCCAGACGCAACAGCGTCAGTTGAGCCAGTTTTTCTTGCATTTCAGCATCTTTAAAAATGCTGGCTACGATATCTCTATCAACATTGACACTGACAATCTGGTCAAACCCTTTCTGGTATAGCTGAATAAGTTTTTCGATCTGGTGGAGGAATAACTGCCATTTAACGTCAGCAGAAAGCTGACTGAAGAACCCAACATCCCTTTCAGGGTTACGCTTATTATTGATATCTGCGTCGTCTGCAAGACGCGTTAACAATTCCCTGGCAATCACCTGGCCGGACAAATCGTAAACCGGCTCCAACAAGAACACTGCCTTCGGTTGATTGCTCATTTCATATCCTTACTGCAACTGCCTGATAGCCTTAAACTGTCAGGATTTCTCATGTAAGAAGTAAGGTAAACATTGATAAAACTTAATGTCTTAACTGAAGGTTAACGTACTACTTACACTTTGAGAAATAGATTTCAGTAAACACTTCAGGCAACTTCAATCGTTTAAATCAATCAATAACGTAAGTAAATTTCTCTAAAATTCACAAAAGCTCAGAAAATTCTTAATCTAATTTAACTTATCGTTTACTTTAATAGATCTGTAAAAACATTATCGAATTGAAAAATAATGATAAAAAAAGATTCCGCACGATTTGATAGCTCTCCTTAACTCAAATTGCAAAATATTTTATCTGGCATCTATGCTTCCAAAAAGCGCCAATAACCACTAATTTCTATGGTGACTATTAAAACCTTAATGTTTAAATTTTTATTATGCATTGCAAAGAATACATAACAGAATAACTGCTTAATCCATGATGAATCAGTAAGTAAGGTAAGGATATTAAGAAAATAATCAGCGTTGCCGACTCGCTTTATTAGAGAAAAGAAGGAGATAGCATTTGGGGAGGTAAATGTGGGATTTACGTGGCGGGTTACAAATAAGCCAAAGGTGATCGTCTTCACAAATCAAATTAAATTATTGTTGCCAGGCGCGGATATAGCAGGAAAAGCGAAAACCGAGCCCTTGCGAGCTCGGTTTAAGAACAATTAATTACTCATCTTCTAAATAGGTATAACCGTACAAGCCACTCTCGAATTCAGACAAGAATTGCGCGCGCAGCTCTTCATCTATATCCGTTTGTTGCGTTACCTGATCGCGGAACAGCGTCATCAAATCGTTAGGATTCAGCTGCACGTACTCAAGCATATCCGCTACGGTATCGCCCTCATCCGACAGCTGCACTTCCACGCTGCCATCCGGGAACGCAAACACATCAACCGCTTCGGTATCACCGAACAGGTTATGCATGTTGCCGAGAATTTCCTGATACGCGCCCACCATAAAGAAGCCGAGCATCGGCGGATTGTCGATGTCGTATTCCGGCATCGGCATGGTGGTGGCAATGCCATCGCCATCGACGTAGTGATCGATGGTGCCATCGGAGTCACAGGTGATGTCGAGCAATACCGCGCGACGCTTCGGCATCTTATTCAGCCCTTCCAGCGGCAGCACCGGGAACAGCTGATCGATGCCCCACGCATCCGGCATTGACTGGAACAGCGAGAAGTTGACGTAAATCTTATCCGCCATACGCTCCTGTAGCTCATCAATGATCGGGCGATGCGCGCGGTTGCTTGGGTCGAGATGCTGCTGAATATAGTGGCAGATGCTCAGATAAAGCTGCTCTGCCCAGGCGCGCTGACCGAGATCGTAGGTGCCAGAAGAATAACCGGTATGGATGTCGAACAGATCCATTTGGCTATCGTGCAGCCATTCGCGCAGCGAACGACGCACGTCAGGTTCGTGCATCTCTTGCCACGTATCCCACAAACTCTGAATCGGACGCGGTGAATCGGCATCCGGTGCCACCGGCGTGCTGAACTCATTACGCTCAACACCAATAATGTTGGACACCAGCACGGTGTGGTGCGCCGTCACCGCACGACCTGACTCGGTGATCACGGTTGGATGCTCCAGACCGTTCTCTTCACAGGCATCGCCGATGGCCCAAATCACGTTGTTGGCGTATTCATTCAGACCGTAGTTGACCGAGCAATCTGACTGCGAGCGTGTTCCTTCATAGTCCACGCCCAAACCGCCGCCCACATCGAAACATTTGATGTTGACACCCAGCTTCGCCAGTTCAACGTAGAAACGCGCCGACTCACGCACGCCGGTGGCGATATCGCGGATGTTGGACATCTGCGAACCAAGATGGAAGTGCAGCAGCTGCAGGCTATCGAGACGACCCGCTTTGCGCATAATGTCGACCAGCTGCAACACCTGCGATGCCGCCAGACCAAACTTCGATTTCTCACCGCCGCTCGACTGCCACTTGCCCGAGCCCTGCGACGCCAGACGCGCGCGGATACCAAGACGCGGAATCACGTTCAGGCGCTCGGCCTCTTCCAGCACCAGACGCACTTCGGTCATCTTCTCGATCACCAGATAAACTTTGTGGCCGAGCTTTTCACCGATCAGCGCCAGACGGATGTATTCGCGGTCTTTATAGCCGTTGCAGACAATCACCGAACGGGTTTTGCCGGCGTGGGCCAGCACCGCCATCAGCTCGGCTTTCGAACCGGCCTCTAAGCCCAGCGGTTCGCCAGAGTTGACCAGCGATTCAATCACGCGCTTATGCTGGTTAACCTTGATCGGGTAAACCAGGAAGTAGTCACCTTTATAGCCGTAAGATTCACGCGCGCGTTTGAAGGCAGCGTTAATCGAACGCAGACGATGCTGGAGAATCTGCGGGAAGCAGAACAGCGCTGGCAGACGTTGGCCGTCGGCTTCGCGCTCTTTCACCAGTTTCGCTAAATCAACGCGCACTTCCGGCTGATCCGGATCGGGACACACGCTGATGTGCCCCAGCTCGTTGACGTCGTAATAATTGTTTCCCCACCAGGCAATATTGTAGGTACGCAGCATTCTGCTCGCTTCCTGATCGTTCATTGCCACCTCCTGCATGGAGCGGAGTACGCCTTGTTCGCCAGCTGACGAACCCTTGATATTCTTCATGTCGTCAGACATCGCGAACCTCAATTTTCCGTTGAAATATGAATTTGTTACCGAGTTTTGTCATGGTGGCGCCAGGTAAAAATTGCCTCATCCTGCTTGCTGCCTCTGTAAGGTTGCAGTGTACAAAGCTGACTCTAAGTGTAAAACACCGCACCGAAGTCGGGGCAAATAGCCTGAGACTTCCACGGTCTGTAGACAGCGAAATGCAGTAATAGATGCAGAGAAATGTTAACCGGCGCGCGTGTCGGGAGAATGAACACAACGTCGATAGGAGAAAAGAACGGGTTTGGAGTGTGAAAGGAGTGCCAGCGCGCCGCAACAGCGCAGTGAACCAAAGCGAGAGAAAGAGTGGTTCATTACTTTAATCACCTCCATCGCCTGCTTAAAGCATGCGAGAAACGGCTTGGGTGAAGGTCAGATTAAATGGCATCTGACGGCGCGACGCACGGCGGCGTCATCCTTTGCGGCTGTGGTCGACAGCAGCGGCGTTTTATACAGCCACGCGGGGTAAAATGCAAAATCTTTGTCAGGTAACTGCGCGCGGTGTCAGGAAATGATTCCACTTATGATGTTGCGGAAAATGCGGGATCGGAAAAAGCACTGGAAAAGTGCTCACTGAGTAACCTAGAATAGCCGTCCAGATGGTTTTCCATCTAAACTGATTAACATCCAGGCGGTGTGAGTTAATGCTCTCGCTGCCACTGCTTGCGGCTTTGCCTGAAGGGGCGTCGAGTCGGTCTGATCCCGCTTACGCTATGCAGTCGTATTCAAACCATTTTTAAGGTAAAGAACAGAATGGCTAAACACCTTTTTACATCTGAGTCCGTATCAGAAGGACATCCTGATAAAATCGCTGACCAAATTTCCGATGCCGTGCTGGATGCGATCCTCGAGCAGGATCCTAAAGCGCGCGTGGCCTGCGAAACTTACGTGAAGACCGGTATGGTGCTGGTTGGCGGTGAAATCACCACCAGCGCTTGGGTGGATATCGAAGAGATCACCCGTAATACCGTACGTGAAATCGGCTATGTCCATTCCGATATGGGCTTTGATGCGAACTCTTGCGCAGTGCTGAGCGCGATTGGTAAGCAATCTCCAGACATCAATCAGGGCGTTGACCGTACCGATCCGCTGGAACAAGGCGCGGGCGATCAGGGCCTGATGTTCGGCTACGCCAGCAACGAAACCGATGTGCTGATGCCAGCGCCGGTCACCTACGCGCACCGTCTGGTGCAGCGTCAGGCTGAAGTGCGTAAAAGTGGTTCACTGCCGTGGCTGCGTCCGGATGCAAAAAGCCAGATCACCTTCCAGTACGATGACGGCAAAATTGTCGGTATCGATGCGGTTGTGCTGTCAACTCAGCATGCTGAAGATGTGACCACCGCCGATCTGCGTGAAGCGGTGATGGAAGAGATCATCAAGCCGGTTCTGCCGACTGAGTGGATCACCGCCAGCACCAAATACCACATCAACCCAACAGGCCGTTTTGTCATCGGTGGTCCAATGGGCGACTGCGGTTTGACCGGTCGTAAAATTATCGTTGATACCTACGGCGGCATGGCGCGTCACGGTGGCGGCGCGTTCTCAGGTAAGGATCCGTCAAAAGTTGACCGCTCTGCCGCTTACGCCGCACGTTATGTGGCGAAGAACATCGTCGCGGCTGGCCTGGCTGACCGCTGTGAAATCCAGGTTTCTTACGCCATCGGCGTGGCTGAGCCAACCTCCATCATGGTTGAAACCTTCGGTACCGAGAAAGTTTCTACCGAGCAGCTGACGCTGCTGGTACGCGAGTTCTTCGACCTGCGTCCATACGGCCTGATTCAGATGATGGATCTGCTGAAACCGATCTATAAAGAGACCGCTGCATACGGTCACTTTGGTCGTGAGCACTTCCCGTGGGAGCAGACTGATAAAGCGGCGCAGCTGCGCGAAGCGGCGGGTTTGAAGTAACAGACTCCTCTGCGGGCTGATGCCGTTCTCTGCGGCCTGATGCCCTCACCCCGGCCCTCTCCCACGGGAGAGGGAGACGCTGCACGATTTGACATCGAAGCTCGCTTTTGGCGGGCTTTTTTTATGGCTTTGCATCGGCAGGCACATTTTTCTCCACTGTCTACACTTCTTTCACCTCGCTTACAACTTGGTGATAACGATTACATTTTGAAATCCTTTAACAATCGGCAATTTAGAGATTTTTCAGCGTAGTTATTAACGTGAAAATGCGTTATTTTCAGCGTCCTCTGATTGCCGGTATTTAGTGCGATGTCAGAAACTTAAAGGGTGCTATACCTTACTGGTTACGTAACTATTTCGGGCGGAAAATGCTGGATTGCAGGGTTTCAGCGTGTGTAACCGATTACACTGATGTGATCTTACTCACTTTTTTCCGCCGACAGGTTTCATAACATTGATAACAACAACGATGGATAAACTTTGGAGGCTTCATGCCTGGTAATACTAATAAGAGCAGAACTTCAAATAAGGTCATGACCTTGTTTGTCTGCTTTTTAGCGGCGCTGGCCGGCTTGCTGTTTGGATTGGATATCGGTGTGATCGCCGGTGCGCTGCCTTTCATCGCGAAAGACTTCAACGTCACCGCACATCAGCAAGAGTGGATCGTCAGCTCAATGATGTTTGGTGCTGCTGTTGGTGCTGTGGGAAGCGGCTGGATGTCATCGCGTCTCGGTCGTAAAAAAAGCCTGATGGCCGGTGCGATTCTGTTCGTTATCGGTTCGCTGTGGTCTGCCGGCGCAACCAGCCCGGAAATGCTGATCGCCGCACGTGTGGTGCTTGGCCTGGCCGTTGGTGTCGCCTCTTACACCGCGCCGCTGTATCTCTCTGAAATCGCGCCAGAGAAGATTCGCGGCAGCATGATTTCGCTGTACCAGCTGATGATCACCATCGGTATTCTGGCGGCGTATCTCTCCGATACCGCGTTCAGTGATGCTGGCGCATGGCGCTGGATGCTGGGCATCATCACCATTCCAGCGGTGCTGCTGCTCATCGGGGTATTCTTCTTGCCGAACAGCCCACGCTGGCTGGCGGCTAAAGGTGATTTCCGCAGTGCTGAGCGCGTGTTATCGCGTCTGCGTGATACCAGCGAGCAAGCAAAACGCGAGCTGGATGAAATCCGTGAAAGCCTGAAAATCAAACAGTCAGGCTGGCAGCTGTTCCAGAGCAACAGCAACTTCCGCCGCGCGGTGTTCCTTGGCGTGCTGTTGCAGGTAATGCAGCAGTTCACCGGTATGAACGTCATCATGTATTACGCGCCGAAGATCTTCGAAATCGCTGGCTTCGCCAACACCACGCAGCAAATGTGGGGCACGGTAATTGTCGGCCTGGTGAACGTACTGGCCACCTTTATTGCTATCGGTCTGGTGGATCGCTGGGGCCGTAAACCAACGCTGGTGCTGGGCTTCATGGTGATGGCGATTGGTATGGGCATCCTTGGCACCATGCTGCACATTGGCATTCACTCGCCAGAAGCGCAGTACTTCGCGGTGGCGATGCTGCTGATGTTTATCGTTGGTTTTGCGATGTCTGCCGGTCCGCTGATTTGGGTCCTGTGTTCCGAGATTCAGCCGCTGAAAGGCCGCGACTTCGGTATCACGGTTTCCACCGCGACCAACTGGATTGCCAATATGATCGTGGGTGCCACCTTCCTGACCATGCTGAATACGCTGGGCAACGCGCCAACCTTCTGGGTTTACGCCGGTCTGAACGTGTTCTTCATTCTGCTGACGCTGGCGCTGATTCCAGAGACCAAAAACGTCTCGCTGGAGCACATCGAGCGCAACCTGATGCAGGGCAAAAAACTGCGCGATATCGGTCAAAAGTAATCCCGATAAGCGAATGCAAGGGCTGCCAACTGGCAGCCCTTTTTTACAGGTTCGCCATTAATGGCGACCACTGCACACTCAGTTGATTCAACCGCTGCAAACTTTTATGCTGCCCCACATGAAAACACCACGCCTTCCCATCGCCTTACAGCAAGCCGTCATGCGCTCACTGCGCCATTATTTGCAGCTGGCTAACGAAAAGCTGGAACGCCGTTTTGATGAGCCCTCTTTGATCTATCAGCAGCGCGGCACCGCTGCGGGCACCGCATGGCTGGAGAGGTGGGAAATCCGCATCAATCCGGTGCTGCTGCTGGAGAATCAGCAGGCATTTGTTGATGAAGTAGTGCCGCACGAACTGGCGCATCTGCTGGTGTGGAAAACTTTTGGCCGCGTGCCACCGCACGGCAAAGAGTGGAAATGGATGATGGAGAGCGTGCTCGGTGTGCCTGCGCGTCGCACCCACAAGTTTGAAATCGACTCGGTGCGCAGCAACACCTTTCCCTATCGCTGCAGCTGCCAGCAGCATCAGCTTACGGTACGTCGCCATAACCGCGTGCTGCGCGGTGAAAGCGAATATCGCTGCGTACACTGCAAATCGCTGCTGCAACCCGGTGAGTTTTTATCGAAATAGTTTAGCAATAGAGTTTGTAATATAGTTCAGCAACATAGCCTAATCTCATATCCCGTACGTGATCATTCTGTTACCCTGCCGCCCTTTTTCAGGACCAGGTTAATTTTTGGAATATGTCTCGCAAAACGCTGCTGTTACTTACCTTATTAGTTGCCCCGCTTAGCGCTTATAGCCTCAGTTTTACTCACTATCATCAAAACAATTTTAGTCAGGCCAAAACTTATGCCGCGCAGATCAACGCTGATGCGCCCGCCGACTTTTACTGCGGCTGCAAAATCAGCTGGCACGGCAAAAAGGGCGTGCCCGATTTAAACAGCTGCGGTTACAGCGTGCGTAAGAATGCTAATCGCGCCGAACGTATTGAGTGGGAACATGTGATGCCCGCATGGGAGTTCGGCCATCAGCGTCAATGCTGGCAGAACGGCGGACGCAAAAGCTGCAGCAAGGATGCCGATTACCGTCGCATCGAAAGCGATCTGCACAACCTGCAGCCCGCGATTGGTGAGGTAAACGGCGACCGCAATAACTTCCAGTACAGCCAGTGGAACGGCGGCGAACAGCAGTACGGTCAATGCAGCATGAAGGTTGATTTTAAGCAGAAACTGGCGCAGCCGCCGGAGCGTGCGCGTGGCGCCATTGCCCGCACTTACTTCTATATGCGCGACCAATATCATCTGCGCCTGTCGCGCCAGCAAACCCAGCTGTTTACCGCGTGGGATAAGCAATATCCGGTGACGACGTGGGAGTGCGAGCGCGACAATCGCATCGCCAAAGTGCAGGGAAATCACAATTCCTACGTACAGCAGGCTTGCCAGCGCTAAAAGCGCTACCCTACACTAGCTTTTTTCGATTGCGCCGTGTCTGCTGACACGGCATAACGCTGGCAGGAACCGCATGCGTATACCTCGCATTTATCATCCCGAATCTCTCGAAGTTAACAGTGACGTCTTCCTCGATGAGGATGCCGCTAACCATGTTGGACGCGTGCTGCGCATGACGGCCGGTCAGCAAATTGAGCTGTTTGATGGCAGTAATCTGACTTTTAGCGCCGAAATCACCCAGGCTGATAAAAAGCGTGTAAAAGTAAGGGTCCTTGCCAGTCAGGCTGATGACCGTGAATCCCCGCTGCATTTACACCTCGGCCAGGTAATGTCGCGCGGTGAAAAAATGGAATTCACTATCCAGAAATCGATCGAACTTGGCGTGAATGTGATTACGCCCTTGTTTTCTGAACGCTGCGGCGTAAAGCTGGATGCCGAGCGACTGGCGAAAAAGATTCAGCAATGGCAGAAAATCGCGATCGCCGCCTGTGAACAGTGCGGCCGTAATCGTGTGCCGGAAATTCGCGAACCGATGACGTTACAAGCCTGGTGCGCGGAAGCCGAAGACGGTTTGAAGCTCAATTTGCATCCGCGCGCCAGCCACAGCATCAACACATTGCCGCAGCCGGTTGAGCGTCTGCGCCTGCTGATTGGCCCGGAAGGTGGCTTAACCGCCGATGAAATTGCCATGACTGCGCAGCAGGGTTTTACCGATATTCTGCTTGGACCACGCGTGTTGCGCACCGAAACCACCGCACTCACCGCCATTACGGCACTTCAGGTGAGGTTTGGTGACCTCGGTTAAGCGATACTTTCGGGTTCGAACGTAACTTCACAGCACAACGCTTTCGGGGTAGTTGCTTCCCCATTTAGGAGAGAATAATGATTAAGCTTGGCATCGTTATGGACCCCATTTCGTCCATCAACATTAAAAAAGACACCAGCTTCGCCATGTTGCTGGAAGCGCAGCGCCGTGGTTACGAAATTCATTACATGGAGATGAGCGATCTCTCCCTGCGCGGTGGCGTGAGCTATGCGCGCACCCGTCTGCTGAGCGTTGAGCAGAACTACGACAACTGGTACACGTTTGGCAGCGAGCAGAATATCCCGCTGGCCGATCTTAACGTGGTGCTGATGCGTAAAGATCCGCCGTTCGACACCGAATTTATCTACGCCACTTACCTGCTGGAACGTGCAGAGGAGCAAGGCACGCTGATCGTTAACAAACCGCAGAGCCTGCGCGACTGCAACGAGAAGCTCTATACCGCGTGGTTCGCCGACCTGACGCCTGATACGCTGGTCACACGCAATAAAGAGCAGCTGCGCGCCTTCTGGCAGGAACATGGCGACGTGATCCTGAAGCCGCTGGACGGCATGGGCGGCGCATCGATCTTCCGCGTGAAGCAGGACGATCCCAACTTCGGCGTGATCACTGAAACTCTAACCAATCACGGCCAGACCTTCTGCATGGCGCAGAACTATCTGCCAGCGATTAAAGATGGCGACAAACGTGTATTGGTGGTGGATGGCGAACCGGTGCCGTACTGCCTGGCGCGTATTCCGCAAGGCGGCGAAACGCGCGGCAACCTGGCGGCCGGTGGCCGTGGTGAAGCGCGTCCGCTGAGCGACAGCGACTGGGAAATTGCGCGTCGCGTCGGCCCAACGCTGAAAGCTAAAGGGCTGATTTTTGTCGGCCTGGATATCATCGGTGATAAACTGACTGAAGTTAACGTGACCAGCCCAACCTGCGTATGTGAAATCGAGGCCGCGTTCCCGATATCGATCACTGGCATGCTGATGGATGCCATTGAGAAACGCCTGGGCTGATGCCGTCGGAGTCTCCACTCCGTGAACACCCAAAACCGGCGCTGCCGCGGCTGCGCCGGTTATTTTTGGTATACGAGTGATAATGAATTTACAGCATCATTTTTTAATTGCGATGCCGTCGCTGCAGGACCCACTGTTCAAACGCTCGGTAGTTTATATCTGCGAGCACAATGAAGATGGCGCCATGGGTTTGATCGTCAATAAGCCGATGGATAACCTGACGGTCGAAGGCATTCTGAAAAAGCTAAAAATTAGCGCATCCGAACGCGATCCTGCCATTAAACTGGACAAGCCGGTGTTTGCCGGTGGTCCGCTGGCGGAAGATCGTGGTTTCATCCTGCACTCGGCGCAGCACATTTACTCCTCGAGCATTCGTATCTCAGACACCACGGTGATCACCACCTCGCGTGATGTGCTGGAAGCGATCGGTACCACTTCACAGCCCGATAACGTGCTGGTGGCGCTGGGATATTGCGCCTGGGAGAAAGGTCAGCTTGAAGATGAGCTGCTGGAGAATGCCTGGCTCACCTCACCGGCTAACACCAATATTCTGTTCCAGACGCCCATCGCTGAGCGCTGGCGTGAAGCGGCACGCGGTTTAGGTGTCGATATTCACAATATCGCCACCGATGCAGGACACGCCTGATGGCCAGTGAAACCTTACTGGGCTTCGATTTCGGCACCAAAAGCATCGGCGTTGCGGTGGGTCAGCAGCTAACGGGCACCGCCCGTGCGCTGACGGCGCTAAAAGCGCAGGATGGCACGCCGGACTGGAAGCTGATCGAAAAGCTGCTGAAAGAGTGGCAGCCCGATTATGTGGTAGTGGGTTTGCCGCTGAATATGGATGGCACCGAACAGGAGCTCACCGCGCGCGCGCGTAAGTTCGCCAATCGCCTGCATGGCCGTTTTGGTGTACGCGTCGAGATGCAGGACGAGCGTCTGAGCACCGTTGAAGCGCGTGCCGACCTGTTTGAACGCGGCGGTTTCCGTGCGTTGCAGAAAGGCCAGGTCGATTCCCAATCTGCAGTGATCATCCTCGAAGATTGGTTTGATACGCATTAAAGCCCGCATTTTCGTAGGGTCGCCATTCATGGCGACCAATATAACAACATGTTAAATCATCCCCGCCAACTGCCGCGCCTGCTCGCTCTGCGCAAATGTCTGCATGCCCGCCTGCGCACCGGTTTGCAACACGCCGGGCAACTGATGCATCTTGCCTTCGCGAATCAGGTTCGCCACCGCCGGCGTCGCCACCAACACTTCAAACAAACCCACACGCCCGCCCGCTTTCGCCGGCACTAAACGTTGCGCCAGCACCGCTTTCAGGCTGCCCGCTAATTGGGTACGCACCAGGTTTTTCTCCTCGGCGGGAAACACATCCACCAGCCGATCGACCGCCTGGGTTGCGCCGCGCGTATGGAGCGTAGCCAGCACCAGATGCCCGGTTTCTGCCGCAGTGAGCGCCAAACGGATCGTGTCACTGTCGCGCAATTCTCCGAGCAGAATCACATCAGGATCTTCACGCAGCGCAGCTTTCAGCCCGTGTTGAAACGACGCGCAGTGCGCGCCGACCTCGCGCTGCTGAATCAGCGAGCGCTGGCTGTGATGCACGAACTCAATCGGATCTTCGATCGTCAGGATATGCCGCGCCTGCTGGCGGTTCAGGCAATCCACCATCGCCGCCAGCGTGGTGGATTTACCGCTGCCGGTGGCGCCAGTAATTAAAATTAGCCCCTCTTCCAGCTGTAACAGCTGGTTCACCACCTCCGGCAAATGCAGGCTGCTGAGATCGGGCACCTGGCTGGCAATCAGCCGCAGCGCCAGCGATAAACCGTGACGCTGCATAAACAGATTGGCGCGCAGTCGAATGCCGCTGGCAAGCGTGATGGCAAAGTCAACGTGGCCGTCCTCCTCCAGCTCGGCCTGTTGCGGTGGCGTCAGCCACTGCTGCATAAAGGCTTCCAGCCAGCCGCCATCCAGCGCGCTCTGCTGCGGAATCGGCTCCAGCACACCTTGTCGCCGCCAGTGCGGCAAATGTCCGCTGCAAAGGTGCAGATCGGCGGCGTTATGCTTTACACTAAGGGCCACAATTTCATCCAACTCCATTTAACTTCTCCTGACTATGACTTCCATTGAGCACAACTTACAGCAAGTGCGTGAGCGTATCGCCGCTGCCGCCGCACGTTGCGGCCGCGCGCCAGAAGAAATTACGCTGCTTGCAGTGAGCAAAACCAAACCTGCGAGCGCGGTCGCAGAAGCCATTGCCGCTGGACAACAAGCGTTCGGTGAAAATTACGTGCAGGAAGGGGTTGAAAAAGTGGCTGAGCTGGCCGCACATCCTGATTTGCAATGGCACTTTATCGGCCCGCTGCAATCCAATAAAAGCCGTCTGGTGGCGGAAAACTTCGCCTGGTGCCACACCGTTGACCGCCAGCGCATCGCGCAGCGCCTGAACGATCAGCGCCCGGCGTCGTTGCCGCCGCTCAACGTGTTAATTCAGGTAAATATCAGTGACGAGAACAGCAAATCTGGCATCATGCTGGAGGCGTTGCCGGAGCTGGCGCAGCAGATCGCCACATTACCGCAGCTGCGCTTGCGCGGGCTGATGGCGATTCCGGCGCCGGAGTCAGACTACGCGCGGCAACTGGCGGTGTGTCAGCAGATGGCCGCCGCGTTTCATGCCTTAAAACAGGATTATCCTGACGTCGATACGCTTTCTCTGGGAATGAGCGACGATATGGATGCGGCTATCGCCGCGGGCAGCACCATGGTGCGTATTGGCACCGCCGTTTTTGGCGCGCGGGATTATGCGCGACCTTCACAACAATAATTGAGGAACCTCATGTTAACACTGACGTTTTTAGTCAAAACGCTGATCGATTTGTACGTGATGGTGCTGCTGCTGCGCATCTGGATGCAGTGGTCGCGCTGTGACTTCTACAATCCGCTGGCGCAGTTTGTCGTGAAGATCACCCAACCGATTATCAAGCCGCTGCGCCGCGTGATTCCGGCAATTGGGCCGATTGATACCGCATCGCTGCTGCTGGCCTTTGTGCTGACGACGCTGAAATATCCGATCCTGCTGCTGATTCAGGTTGGCGTGTTCTCGGTTGATCCCACCAACCTGCTGGTTGGCCTGTTGTCGCTGGTGAAATCCGCCGGTTATCTGGTGTTCTGGGTGATCATCATTCGTTCGCTGATGAGCTGGATCAGCCAGGGTCGCGGCCCGGTGGATCAGGTTTTGATGCAGCTGACTGAACCGCTGATGTCGCCAATTCGCCGTATTCTGCCGGCGATGGGCGGTATCGATTTCTCTGCCATGATTGTGATTCTGGTGCTGTACGCGCTGAATTTCCTCGGCATGGACCTGTTCCCAGGTCTTTGGTATTTGCTGTAATTCGTCTATCTGGAACTGTTATGCAAAAAGTTGTTCTCGCGACCGGTAATCCGGGCAAAGTTCGTGAACTGGCCGATCTGTTAGCGGCCTTCGGGCTTGATATCGTGGCGCAAACCGAACTCGGCGTTGAGTCGGCGGAAGAAACCGGCCTGACCTTTATCGAAAACGCCATTCTGAAAGCGCGCCATGCGGCGGAGATCACCGGCTTACCGGCGATTGCCGACGATTCCGGTCTGGCGGTCGATGCGCTGGGCGGCGCGCCGGGGATTTACTCCGCGCGCTATGCGGGCGTTGATGCCAGCGATCAGCAAAATCTGGATAAGCTGCTACTAGCATTGGAAAAGGTGCCGGATGGCGAACGTCAGGCGCAATTCCACTGCGTGCTGGTTTACGTGCGTCACGCCGCCGATCCAACGCCGCTGGTGTTCCACGGTAGCTGGGCCGGTGAAATTACCCGTGCGGCAGCGGGCGTTGGCGGTTTCGGTTACGATCCCATCTTCTATGTCCCTGAATCAGGTAAAACGGCGGCAGAGCTGAGTAAAGACGAAAAGCGCGCCGTCTCTCACCGTGGTAAAGCATTGACGCTGCTGCTGGAAGCGATGCGCAATGCCTGATTTTTTACCTGAGTTGCCGCCTTTAAGCCTGTACATCCACATTCCGTGGTGTGTGCAAAAGTGTCCGTACTGTGATTTCAACTCTCACGCGTTAAAAGGCGAGGTGCCGCACATTGAGTATGTGCAGCACCTGCTTAACGATCTCGAACAGGATTTGCCGCTGACCGGCGGGCGTGAAGTGCGCACTATTTTCATCGGCGGCGGTACGCCAAGCCTGCTAAGCAGTAATGCGATGCAGATGCTGATGGACGGCGTGCGTGCGCGTTTACCGCTGGCGGCCGAGGCGGAAATCACCATGGAAGCCAATCCAGGCACCGTGGAAGCCGATCGCTTTAGCGCCTACCAGAGAGCCGGTATTAACCGTATTTCGATTGGCGTGCAGAGTTTCAGTCCGCAGAAGCTGGAGCGCCTTGGCCGTATTCACGGGCCGGAAGAAGCGGTGCGCGCGGCACAGCTGGCGGAAGGTTTAAGTCTGCGCAGCTTTAACCTTGACCTGATGCACGGCTTGCCGGATCAGTCGCTGGAAGAAGCGCTGGATGATTTACGCCAGGCGATTGCGCTCAATCCACCACATCTGTCGTGGTATCAGCTGACGATTGAGCCGAATACCTTATTCGGTTCGCGTCCGCCCAAACTGCCGGATGACGATGCGCTGTGGGATATCTTTGAGCAAGGCCATCAACTACTGAGCGCTGCGGGTTATCAGCAGTATGAAACCTCGGCGTATGCCAAACCGGGTTATCGCTGCGAGCACAATCTCAACTATTGGCGTTTCGGTGATTACCTCGGCATTGGCTGTGGCGCGCACGGCAAGCTGACGCAGGCCGATGGTCGCATTGTGCGTACGGTGAAAACCCGTCATCCGCGCGGCTTTATGAAAGGCACCTATCTCGATAAGCAGCACGACGTCGCCGAGAACGACAAACCGTTCGAATTCTTTATGAACCGTTTCCGCCTGCTGGAAGCGGCACCGCGCGCCGATTTCCGTCGCTATACCGGCATGGATGAGCAGGTGATTCGCCCGCAAATTGATGCGGCGATAAGTGCGGGATACGTGGTGGAAACCACTGAGAACTGGCAAATTACAGAGAAAGGGAAACTGTTCCTGAACTCGCTGCTGGAGCTGTTCTTAAGCGAAGATGAGTGAGTAAAAAAGGCCGGGAAACCGGCCTTTTAGTTTTTTAACCTTTAACGCCCTGCATCAAGCCTTTACGCTGATCTTCCAGCACGGTAACGCGGTTACACACTTCGTGGCCGAAGTTCTGGAAATCCTGTTCCTGCTTATTCCATTCCGCCTGCACCGACTGCTGTAGGCCGCCAAGGTTTCCCATGATCGCCTGCAGTGGATTGCTGCCATTTGCCGCCTGGCTGCTGCCCATTTCGTTGAGGCTATCCTGCATGATGCCGCCGAGCGTGCTCTGCACCAGCTTCTCGCCTTCCGCGCGCACCTGATCGATGGCCTGATGATGGAAGGTCAAACCGTCTGGACGATGCTCGATAATGCGGTTCATTTGTTGCTTAAGCTGACCATCCAGCTTGGTGAGGCGATTACGTACGTTGCTGTTCTCGCCGAGCTTCTCGACAATCACTTTATCCAGCGCCACGCGGCTGCGCTCCAGACGCGAGGTCGCGCCGCTATCGATCCACGGCAAATCGCGACGCAGCGCGTTTTGATAATCGATGGCTTTCTGGCGCGCGGCGTTATCCACGTTGATCTTCTGACCATTGAACTGCACATCGCCCTGCGGAGTGATTTCGAGGTTGCCGTTGGTTCCCACCACCTGCACGCTCTGCGGTTTAATGATCACATCATCCTGTGGCTTGACGCTGCACTCGTATGCAGCCTGAGCCTGAGTTGCCGCCAGCAGCAGCGCGGCGATAAGTGCCTTACGAACCATGAAATCTCCCATAAACGAAAAACCGCCGATGCCTTGCCTTTCGTACAGGTCAGGCGTCGGCGGCGCAGCGATTTTGGTGGCGGGAAGCCGCAAGCATCCGGAGCGTACATTAGTACGTGAGGAATGCGCGCACTGCCCGGTGCCAAAATAGCAAGTGAGCTAGCCTGAAGCGATTACTCAGAAGAGCAGTATATTAGTCCCACCAAACGTCGAAGAGTTCAGTCACCTGCACATCGGTCAGGTTGTGGGCTTCCAGCCACTTACGCACCAGCTCGCGGTGCTCATCAGTGCATTTGCCGGTTTCCTGCAAGCACACCAAACCTTCCCACACCAGATAACCGCTGCCGTCATACGCCAGACCATTCGGCGCGATCACTTCATTAATGAACTGATCAACAGTGGCGTCGATTTGCTCCTCGGTGGTGCCTTCGGCAAAACGCCAGGCGACGGAGAAACCTAATTCCTGAAACTCATCAATATGCAGTTTTTTACGCAAACGACGGCTACGCTGTACGGCCATTATTTCACCCTCTCAAACATCAGATCCCACACGCCATGGCCCAGTCGCTGCCCGCGCTGCTCAAACTTGGTTAACGGACGCGTTTCTGGACGCGGCACGTAATTGTTACTTTCCGACTGATTTTTATATCCGTCGATGCTGCTCATCACTTCCAACATATGTTCGGCGTAGGCTTCCCAATCGGTCGCCATATGGAACACGCCGCCCAGCTTCAATTTGCGCATCACCAGCTCAGCAAACGGCACCTGTACGATGCGGCGTTTGTTATGGCGCGCTTTGTGCCACGGATCCGGGAAGAACAGCTGCACCATACGCAGCGAGTTATCCGGAATCATCTTCTGCAGCACTTCCACCGCGTCGTGACACATCACGCGCAGGTTTTCCACGCCCGCTTCCTTCGCCGATGCCAGGCAAGCACCCACGCCCGGCGCATGCACTTCCAGGCCGAGGAAGTTCTGATGCGGATTATTCTGCGCCATGGTCACCAGCGAGGCGCCCATGCCGAAACCGATCTCCAGCACCACCGGCGCGTCTCGGCCAAACAGCGTCACCAGATCCAGCGGCTCCTGCTGGAACTCCACGCCCATCTCCGGCCATAAATTATCGAGCGCGAGCTGCTGTCCTTTCGTTAAGCGCCCCTGACGGCGCACAAAACTGCGGATACGGCGTAATGGCCGCCCGTTCTCATCAAATTCTGGGGTGATGACGTCATTAATCATGTTGAAGCCTGCTGGTTAGCCTGTTCTGGGAAACGGGCATTATGCAAAGTTAGGAAGCAGAAGCAAGCCTTTGCAATGTTCCGGTTTACACCCTGAGGTCTCTGTGCTGGAATTCCTGCCTGATTGTAGAGTAAACACGGAAAATTTCCTTCTTATGATGCAAGCGCCGACGTTCGCGCAACAAGTGCTGGATTGGTATCAGCGCTTTGGTCGCAAAACCCTGCCGTGGCAGCAGGAGAAAACGCCGTACAAGGTATGGCTCTCTGAAGTGATGCTGCAGCAAACCCAGGTTGCTACCGTCATTCCCTATTTTGAACGCTTTATGGCGCGCTTCCCAACGGTGGCCGATCTGGCGGCTGCGCCGCTGGATGAAGTGCTGCATCTGTGGACCGGTCTCGGCTATTACGCGCGTGCGCGTAATCTGCACAAAGCCGCGAAACAGGTGGTGGAGATGCACGGCGGCGAGTTCCCGCGAAACTTTGACGATGTTGCGGCGCTGCCGGGCATTGGTCGTTCGACTGCGGGCGCGGTGTTGTCGCTGTCGCTGGGTCTGCACTTCCCGATTCTGGATGGCAACGTAAAACGCGTGCTGGCGCGCTGCTACGCGGTGGGCGGCTGGCCGGGTAAAAAGGACGTTGAAAAACGGCTGTGGCAGATCAGCGAAGAGGTCACGCCAGCGGCAGGCGTCAGCCAGTTCAATCAGGCGATGATGGACCTTGGCGCGTTAGTATGTACTCGCTCACGCCCTAAATGCGAAATCTGCCCGCTCAATAGCGGATGCGTTGCTTATGCCAACAGCAGCTGGGCTGAATATCCCGGCAAGAAACCTAAGCAGACTTTGCCAGAACGCAGTGGCTGGATGTTGATGATGCAGGATGGTGATGATGTGTGGTTAGAGCAGCGTCCGCCGGTTGGCCTGTGGGGCGGATTGTTCTGCTTTCCGCAGTTTACAACTGAGCAAGCGCTAACTGACTGGCTAACCGAGCGCGGCATTCATGCCAAACCGCAGCAGCTCACCGCATTCCGCCACACCTTCAGCCATTTCCACTTAGACATTGTGCCTATGTGGCTCGCATGGCCTTCCGCTGGGTCGCTGATGGATGAAGCGGGCGGTCTCTGGTATAACTTAGCGCAACCACCGTCAGTGGGTTTGGCGGCGCCGGTTGAGCGCTTGCTGCATGAAATGCGCCATCCCCAGCAGCTTACGCGTCGAGCAGACGCGACCGAAGAGGAAGAGTAATGAGCCGCACCATTTTTTGTACTTATCTGCAACGCGACGCTGAGGGTCAGGACTTTCAGCTCTATCCTGGCGAGCTGGGTAAGCGCATCTTTAATGAGATCTCCAAAGAAGCCTGGCAGCAGTGGATGTCCAAGCAAACCATGCTGATCAATGAGAAGAAATTGAGCATGATGAACCCGGAAGATCGCAAAGTGCTGGAGAAGGAGATGATCAATTTCCTGTTCGAAGGCAAAGATGTGCACATTGAAGGTTACACCCCGCCAGAAAAATAACCGTTCAGGGCTTCCCTTTGAGGCCCTCTTTTTCGATTCAGGCACGCATTAACAATGAATAAAAAACTGATAGCGCTCTTGGTGATTGCACCACTTTTGGTCTCCTGCTCCGGACAAAAAAAATCGCAGTACCATGAAGAGTGGGTCAAGGACACCAACGGTTTTGATATTTTGATGGGTCAGTTTGCCCACAATATTGAAAACATTTGGGGAATCAATGAAGTTCTGATCGCCGGACCGAAAGATTACGTCAAATATAGCGACGGCTATTACACCCGCAGTCACATCAATTTTGACAGCGGTAGCATCACCATTGAGACCATTTCCGGCACCGATCCGATGGCCAGCCTGCGTCAGGCGATCATCACCACGCTGTTGATTGGCGAAGATCCGGGCAATGTCGATCTCTACTCCGATGCCAACGATATTCAAATCAGTAAAGAGCCGCTGCTGTACGGCCAGGTGCTGGATAATACCGGCCAGCCGATTCGCTGGCAGGGCCGCGCCGGTAGCTTTGCTGATTACCTGATTCAAAACAAACTGCAGAAACGCACCTCCGGATTGCACGTCATCTGGTCGGTTACCATTCCGATGGTGCCCAACCACCTCGACAAGCGTGCGCACAAATATCTGCCGATGGTGCGTAAAGCCGCTGAGCAATATGGCGTCGATGCGTCACTGATTCTGGCTATTATGCAGATTGAATCGAGCTTCAACCCGTATGCGGTGAGCCATGCTGATGCGCTGGGACTGATGCAGGTGGTGCAGCATACCGCCGGTGTCGATGTGTTCCGCATGAAGGGCAAAGGCGGCAAACCAAGCCGCAGCTATCTGCTTGATCCTGAGAATAATATTGATGCGGGCACCGCGTATTTATCGCTGCTGCAGAGAAGTTATTTAGGTGGGATTCAGGATCCGACATCACGGCGTTATGCGGTGATTACGGCCTACAACGGCGGTGCGGGCAGCGTGCTGCGCGTGTTCTCCAGCGATAAGGATCGCGCGTTCTCGTCGATAAATAGTATGTCGCCGACGGAAGTTTACCAGACGCTGACCACCAACCATCCATCGGCGGAATCGCGTCGTTATCTGTATAAAGTGAGCCAGGCGCAGCGCAGTTATCGTCGGTTTTAAGCTGGTGCGGTTTGCCCCTCATCCCAACCTTCTCCCGCCTGCGGGAGAAGGAGCTAAAAATTCCCTCTCCCGCTAGCGGGAGAGGGTTAGGGTGAGGGCAATCAGCTCACCATCATATTCGCCACTAGACACAAACGCCCGCTCTCATCTTCTTCGGTGTAAACCCCTTGCAGCTCAGGCGAGAAGCCCGGCAGCAGGTTGATGCCCTCTTCCAGCGCAAGGAAATAGCGCTGCACCGCGCCGCCCCACACTTCGCCAGGTACTACGCACAACACGCCCGGCGGATACGGTAACGCACCTTCGGCCGCAATGCGCCCTTCGGCTTTGGCAATCGGCACCAGCTCCACTTCGCCACGAATGTAGGCCTGATGCGCATCCTGCGGATTCACTTTCACCGGCGGGAAGCAGGCTGAACGGAACATCGCTTTCTGCAGATCCTTAACGTCGAAACTGACGTAGAGATCGTGCATCTCCTGACACAAGCGGCGCAGCGTGTAACCTTTGTAGCGCTCGATATTCTTGCGATACACGCTCGGCAGCACTTCCGCCAGCAGCGCATCCTCGCGTACGTGCTGCTCAAACTGCACCAGCATCGCCACCAAATGCGCCATCTTCTCCGGCGTTTCCGCTGGCGTCAGCAGGAACAGAATCGAGTTGAGGTCGCACTTCTCCGGCACGATGCCGTTCTCGCGCAGATAGTTGGCCAGAATAGTCGCGGGAATCCCGAAGCTGGTGTACTCACCGCTGGCGGCATCGATGCCCGGCGTGGTAAGCAGCAGCTTGCACGGATCAACCAGATACTGTTGTTGCGCGTAACCTTCAAAGCCGTGCCACTTCGCGCCCGGTTCCAGGCTGAAGTAAGCGGGATCGGCGGCGATGGCTTCCGTTTCCGCCGCTTGCCACAGTTTGCCGTGGACCTTCTCCGGCAGGAACGGCTGGATCATCTCACAACGTTCCAGAATCGCTTTGCGCGCATCAATGCCGATAGTGACGCACTCGTGCCACATGCTGCGTCCCGCTTCGCCTTTGTGCATGCGGGCGTTGATATCCAGCGCAGCAAACAGCGGATAGAACGGGCTGGTTGAGGCGTGCAGCATAAACGCATTGTTAAGACGCTTGTGCGGACAGAAACGCTTCTGCCCACGGATGTGATTGTCTTTCTTGTGAATTTGCGACGTCTGCGAGAAACCGGCCAGCTGCTTGTGCACCGATTGCGTCACAAAGATGCCCGGATCGTTCTCGTTCAACTCGAGCGTCAGCGGCGAACAGCCGGCCATCAGCGGAATAAACTGCTCGTAGCCAACCCACGCCGAATCGAACAGGATGTAATCGCACAGATGACCGATGCGATCGACCACCTGACGCGCGTTGTACACCGTGCCGTCGTAGGTGCCGAGCTGAATAATCGCCAGGCGGAAAGGTCGCTGATCGTTGGCACGATCGGGTGCCACTTTGGCGATTTCTTCACGCAGATAAGCATCGTCAAAACAGTGCGCATCAATGCCGCCGATAAAGCCAAACGGATTGCGCGCCGCTTCCAGATAGACCGGCGTCGCGCCCGCCTGAATCAGCGCGCCATGATGGTTGGACTTGTGGTTGTTACGGTCAAACAGCACCAGATCGCCGCGCGTTAGCAGCGCGTTGGTCACCACTTTGTTGGCGCTGGAGGTGCCGTTAAGCACGAAGTAGGTTTTATCGGCGTTAAACACTTTCGCCGCGAACTTCTGCGCGTCTTTGGCTGAGCCTTCGTGGATCAGCAGATCGCCGAGCTTAACGTCGGCGTTGCACATATCAGAACGGAAAACGTTCTCGCCGTAGAACTCATAAAACTGACGTCCCGCCGGATGTTTGCGGAAGAAAGCGCCGCCCTGATGTCCCGGACAAGCAAACGTGCTGTTCTGCATATCGACGTAGCGCGTGAGCGTGTCGAAGAACGGTGGCAGCAACTCGGCTTCATAGGCCTGCGCGGCGTCTTCCAGCGCGTCCCACTCTTCTGGCGCACCGTTAATTTCACCGGTGACGCCGGGCAGCTTCAGCACTTCTTCATCGAACGCATTGGCGACAAACACCGGCAGATTAAAGCCGATTTTGCGTAACAGCGTCAGCACGCCACTGCGCGTGTCCGACAAGGTGATCACGACCGCAGCGACATCGGTAAAGTCGGTATTGTCCAGCGTCACCACGTCGCGCGCAGTGTTCAGACTAAGGGTTGGCGCTACAGCAACGCTGGCAGCAATTTTCAATGGGTTCATAACACAAATCCCTGAGAGAGGATGAGTGGGTGCCGATGGCACAGCAATGAGGAGGTTTCCTCGGCGAAGTAAATCTGGGAGTTGATCACTAACTGGGGCGCAATCATGTCATCTTTTTTTTGCGGGAACAACCGCTGCGCGGCCCCTCACCCCAGCCCTCTCCCGCAAGCGGGCGAGGGAGCCGATTGAGCCGTTCTTAACATTCCCTCTCCCTCTCGTGGGAGAGGGTTAGGGTGAGGGCAAAAAAGGAGTACTATTACCCCACTTTCCTCAACCAGCCGGAGGCTGCATGTTCAAGGCATTGGTCATTGAAAATGATGAACAGGGATACCGCACATCCCTGAAAGATCTGTCAGAAAAACAACTGCCCGATCAGGATGTCACCCTCGAAGTAAGCTACTCCACGCTCAACTACAAAGACGCACTCGCCATCTGCAACAAAGGCCCGATTGTGCGGCAATTCCCGATGGTGCCGGGCATCGATTTTGTTGGCCGGGTGATCAGCAGCCGCCATGCCGAATGGCAGCAAGACGATGTGGCGCTGCTCACCGGCTGGGGCGTAGGCGAAAAACACTGGGGCGGACTGGCGCAGAAAGCCAGCGTTTCGGGCGACTGGCTGGTGAAAGTGCCGGCCGCACTTAGCCCGCTACAAACCATGGCGATTGGCACCGCTGGTTTAACCGCCATGCTGTGCGTACTGGCGCTGGAAAAACAGGGCATCACGCCGCAGCACGGCCCGGTTTTAGTCACCGGCGCGAGTGGCGGCGTGGGCAGTTTCAGCGTCAGCTTACTGGCGCGTCTCGGCTATGAGGTTATTGCGTCCAGCGGTCGCGCCAGCGATAGCGATTACCTGATCAACACGCTTGGCGCTACATCGATCATCGATCGCGCAGAGCTGAGCGAGCCGGGCAAACCGCTGGCGAAAGAGCGCTGGGCGGCGGCGATTGATAGCGTTGGCAGCCACACGCTGGCCAATGTGTTAGCGGGCATCAAGCGCGATGGCGTGGTGGCGGCATGCGGCATGGCGCAAGGTTTGGATCTGCCGACCAGCGTCGCGCCGTTCATTCTGCGCGGCGTGGTGCTGGCGGGCGTGGATAGCGTGATGTGCGCCAAACCGCTGCGTCAGCAGGCGTGGCAGCGCCTGGCGGAACTGGTGGATGGCGACCTGCTACAGCAGTTAACCAAAGTGATTCCGCTGAGCGAAGCGCGTGAAGGTGCCGAGCAGCTGCTGGCCGGTAAAGTACGCGGCAGATTGATCGTCGATTGCCGCTGAGTAGGGCCGCCATTCATGGCGACCTTATACACATCAATCACGGCCTGGTGGGCATAAATGCCCACCCTACGAAACATTATGCACGTAACTGAATCTGCGGCCTGCCCTTCTCATCCTGCAGCATCACATCCAGCTCCGCCTGATACCAGCGCGTCAGCGTGTGTTCGGTCATCACTTCATGCGGCGCACCTTCCGCCACCAGCTTGCCCTGATGCAGCAACAGCACCCGATCCGACCACAGCGATGCGAGATTAAGATCGTGCAGCACGGTACAGACGCTGAAGCGTCCGTTGCGCGTCAGGCGATGCAACAAGCGCAAACTGTGCTGCTGCCAGAACAGATCCAGCGCGGAAGTGGGTTCATCGAGAAACAGCCAGCCGCGCGGGCCATCGTCATGCCACAACTGAGCCAGCACGCGCGCCAGCTGCACGCGCTGCTGTTCACCACCGGAAAGCGATCGATAATCGCGCTGTGCCAGCTCAAGGCTGCCGGTAATCTGCATCACTTCTTCAATCACCGCTTTGGATTGAGCGGCAGGCCAGGGCGCACGCCCCATCGCCACCACATCGGCGGCGGGCAGCGGAAAACTCACGCTATTTTGCTGACGCATCACCGCGCGGCGCTGCGCCAGCGGTTCGCGCGGCCAGCTGTTTAGCGGACGATCGCCGAGCCAGCACTCGCCCGCTTCTGGCGTGAGAAACCCGGTGAGCAAACGCAGCAGCGTGGATTTCCCCGCGCCGTTGGGACCAATCAGCGCAATCATTTCGCCAGGCTGCAAAGTCAGGGAAACGTCGTCGATCAAGGCGCGTGAGCCGTGGCTAAAACGCAGACCGTGCGCCTGCATGCAGTCACTCATTCATCCCCCTTGGGCTCACGCAGAATCAGCCAGAGAAACCACGGGCCGCCCAGCAGACTGGTTAACAGGCCAACCGGCATTTCCGCCGGCACTACCACGGTGCGCGCCAGCGTATCGGCCAGCAGCAGCAAAATCGCGCCCGCCAGCGCCGAACCCGGCAGCATCCAGCGATGATCGCTGCCGAGACAGAAGCGCATCAGGTGCGGCACCACTAAACCGACAAAGCCGATAATGCCGCTCACCGCCACGGCCGTGCCCACCAGCAACGCACTCAGCACCAGCAGCTGACGCTGCGTGCGCTTTACGTCGATGCCCATGTAATGCGCGTCTTCTTCACCGAGTTGCAGCAAGTTGAGACGGCGCGCGCGCAGCTGAATCGCCATCAGTGCCGGCAGAATCAGCACTGCGCACACCAGCAAACTCGGCCACTGCGCCGCGCTTAAACTGCCCATGCCCCACAGCGCCAGCTGACGCAGCTGCTGATCGTTACTCAGCCACGACAGCACGCCAACCGCCGCGCCACATAAGGCATTGATGGCGATGCCGACCAGCAGCAAGCGCGATAAATTTCCCAACGCCAGACGGCTAAAACTGAAGATCAGCAGCGTCACCACCAAACTGCCCATAAAGGCAGCGAGAGTTGGCAGCCACAGCGCCAGCAGCGGCGGCAAGCCGAGTGGGATAACGATCGATATCGCCACCGCCAACCCCGCTCCGCTGCTGATGCCGAGCAAACCGGGATCGGCCAGCGGATTGCGAAACAATCCCTGCATCACCGCGCCGGACACTGCCAACGCCATGCCGAGCAGCACCGCCAGCAGCACGCGCGGCAGGCGGATGTTGATCCAGATTTGCCACGCCATATCGCTGAGCGGCGCACGCAGCAAGGTGCGCATTGAAAGCGGCATCGCGCCGAAGTTGGCGGCCAGCAGCATACACATCACCATGCTGATGCCCATCACACACAGCCAGCGAAGCATGGAGGTATTAGTCATGTTTTACTGCTTCAGCGGCACGACGCAACTTCACAATCGCGCCCGGCGTATCAAGACCAAAGCTCAGCAGCGCCATCTCATCAACCACCAGTAAAGCGCGATGCTGACCGGCTGGCGTCAATGCCAAACCGGGCAGCGCCCACACTTTCTCTTCGCCGCCCAGCGTACGCAGGCCATCTTCACCCACCACGATCAAATCCGGTGCGGCGGCGACCACGCCTTCCTGCGACAGCTGCTGATAGTGCGGCACCACCGCCATCGCGTTGATCAGACCAGCGCTGCGAATCGCGCCATCCGCGCCGGTTTGCGCGCCTGCCGCCTGAGTGCGCATGCCGCCGTGCGCCATGATAAACAGCACTTTAACTGGCAACGGTTGTTGCGAGATCTGCGCGCGTTGTTTGTTGACCTTTTCGATCAGCGCGTTGGCTTCATCTTCACGATGCAGCGCCTTGCCGATGGTGGCGATTTTTTCCGGGATGGCGTCAAGGCTGTTTTTTCCAGTGACATCCACCACCTTCACGCCCGCCTGCTCCACCTGCTGCAATACCAGCGACGGTTTTGCCAGCTCGCTGCTCAGCACCAGCGTCGGCTTCAGCGCCAGAATCCCTTCGGCATTCAGCTGACGCATATAACCGATATCCGGCAGCTTGTTGGCCTGCGCCGGATGCTGGCTGGTGCTGTCGCGCGCCACCAGATCCTGCTGCGCACCCAATGCGTAGATGATCTGCGTGACGTCGCCGCCAATCGAGATCACCCGCTCGGCCGCTACAGCCGGCAGCGCCAGCGCCGTCAGCAGCAACAGAAGTTTTTTCATGCTAACGCCTCCAGCGACATTACCTGCTCGCGCCAGCGCGCCTGCTCCGGCGTGCCTTCGCTGCGCTGGCCGTACAGCTGCGCGATCTGCGTGCCGTCGGCAGCAAACAGTTCCAGGCTGGTGACGAAGCCGTCGCCGCTCGGTTTGCGCGTCACCCAGCTTTCGCTGATGTGATCCGCCATCAAATGCAGCGTGAAGGTCGGATTGAAGATGTTGATCCAGTTATCCATCGGCATCAGCTTCTCTACCGCGCCGGTGAAGATCTGCGTGCAGCCACGGTTACCGATGAAAATCATGATTTCGTTGCCATCCTGCTGCGCCAGATCCAGCAACTGCGCCAGCGAGTCATTGCTCACCTGACGTGCCAGATCGTCCGCCACCGCGCGGAACGCTTGCGGGCGCGAAATGTTACGGCGCTTCAGCAGACCAAAGAACTGATGCACATCGGTGATGGCGCGCCATTCGGCTTCCACTTTGCTGGCATCAATCGCACTGCTGTATTGCGGCGCGCTGGCGGGTTGCGGATCTAACGCCGCCGCGTTCTCTTGCACGAACGCCGCAATCAGTGCATCCCACGCGGCGAAATCGGTGTTGTCGGTGGTGTAGATTTTCAGCACCGCATCAGCGTGGCGATCAAAAATCTGGATGCTTTGACGTTCTCCGTGAGCGCTCTGCTCGCGCAGGAAGAACGCGCTGTGCCACTGACTCGGGAACAGGCGCTGATCGAGCGCGCGCGGGTTGAGAATCAGTCCGGCGTGTTCGCCGAGGTGCAGGTTTTCATATTTGCCCACCTGCTCGTGAACTGCATATTCATTGCGGGTAATGCTTTTGGTTTCACCTATCGCCGCCAGTGCCGCCAGCAGCGCTGGGAAATCGGCTTTTAACGCCTTTGCATCATGACCGACACGCGCTTCACACAGCTGCGCTTCGCCAATGCCCATCAATGCTGCGAGATCGCGCGCGTACTTTTTCGGATGCTCGCCTTTCAGCGCCAGATAGTGATCGTAACGTGGGTTCATTGCCTTGCTCCATGAAAATGCCCTGCGCTGCCGCAGGGCGAAAAGGGATTAGAAATCGACGTTCACACCCAGCTGGAAGGTGCGGCCTGGCATTACCGCCAGGTTGATGTCGTTGCGTTCCTGGGCATTGCTGCTGGTCAGCGTGCGGCTGCTGGTGTAATCCCAGTATTTGCGATCGGTAATGTTATAGATGCCGCCGCTCAGCTTGACGTTTTTCGTCGCCTGCCAGTAAGCCGTCGCATCTACCATGCCGTAACCCGGTACGCGCATATATTCCGAGGTGGAGTCGGTGATCGCCGTGCCGGTGTTGGTGTAGCTTTCGCGGTTGGTCGCCGTGGCCTGCTTACCTTTCACGAAGGTGGCGGTCAGCGCTGCGCCGTAGCCGCGCGCTTTGTCATCCCACGCCAGACCGACAATCGCTTTCAATGGCGCGACGCTATCGAGATCGATGTACTTGTCACCGGCGTAGCTGGACTTGGATTTACCTTCGTTGTAGCCCAGCGCAAAGGTGCTGCTCAGGCCATCCACTTGCGGGAACCAGGTGCCGTAATTCACTTTGGTGGCGATCTCAGCACCATAAATGTAGGCCTTATCGCGGTTTTCGGCCTGATAGCTGGTGTAGATGTTGCTTGGGACGTTGAGGAACATCTCCGGATTGGCCGAGCGACGATAGCGGGTGTAAGCGATGAAGTTTTTGTACTGGTTGTAGAACACCGAGGTGTTGACCGTTACGCCTTCAGTCGCCTGCCCTTTCAGGCCCCACTCGAAGTTGTTACTGGTTTCAGTTTTCAGATCGGTGTTACCGATCAGCGCATACTGCGCGCTACCCGCGTAGCTGGAGCCAAGGTTCCATGATCCATACAGCTGGCTGGTGGTAGGGAACTGCACGCCGCGTTTATATTGCAGATAGGTGGTCAGCGCTGGCGTTAAGTCGTACTGGAAGGTCAGCGATGGCAGCACTTGGGTATCGGAGTTGGTTTTGCCGTACAGCGCATCAACCTGCTCTTCGGTCAGCACCGTGCTGCCGTTAGTCAGATCGCCCAGATCCTTGGGTTTGGTGCTTTGATACATTACGCGCACGCCGGGAATAACCGCGAAGTTGTGGCTATCAACATCGAAATTGATCTTATCTTGCAGATAACCCGCCACCGCGAAGGTGCGGCTGTCAGACTGCGGCTGTGTGATGGCGCTAAAGGCGCTCGGCGTTGGTTCCTGACGGAATGGACGCTCGCTGTTATCCAGGCGCGCGTTGACACCAGCACTCAGCTCGTGACGGCCCAGCGTTTTGGTGCCGCGTGTGTCGAAGCCATAGGTATCGACGTTGAAATCGGAATAGACAAAGCCATACTGGCTAGCGCTGGTGGGCAGATACGTATTGTCGTGCGCCTGCGTTTGCTGCCAGTAAAGGCGTGTGGTCAGCGTATCGATAAAGTCGTTGTACGGCGTCCACTCATCCGCCAGATTGATACCCCAGCGGCGCGTATCACTCTGCTGCTGCGCGGTGCCCCAAACCGTGTTGCCGCTGGTGTCCCAGGTATCGTAATGGCTGTGATTGGTTTTGTGATAGTAATCGAAAGTAGCGCTCAGCTTGTGCTGATCGTTCGGCTGCCAGATGCCGGACGTCATAAAGGCGTCAGAGTGCCAGTTGGCCGGATAAGCATCGATCACGCCGCTGTTGTTCTCGGTTTCCTGACCGTCGCGACGGCTGTAAACAAACAGGCCGCGTAGCTCATCATCGCCGGCGGCGGCGGTGATGCCGTTGTGCCAGCTACGATTCGATGAGTCGTAACCGCTCTGATAACCGAAGTAGGTTTTTTTGTCGCTGCTAAGGTAATCGTCGGCGCTTTTGTTATGGAATGAGACGTTACCGCCAATCGAGGTATTCGGTTGATCCACCGCCGTGGCGCCCTTCTCGATATCAACGCTGCCGAACATGTAGGGATCGATGTAATCACGGCCAATTCCAAAGGTGTTGTTGCCGGTTCGGCTGACGTAAGGACGGCCGGTGGCATCTGGAATCGGAATGCCGTCGATATCCATGCCGACGCGGTTACTCTCCAGACCACGAATGTTGTAACCGGTATAGCCCGCGCGGTCGAAACCGCTTTTGCCGGCCGAGGATCCGCCGCTGGATCCGGTGGCGCTGATCAGCGGCTCATAACGCATGATCGAACCGAAATCATTCGCACCGCGTTTTTGCAGCTCTTGTGCCGTGATGGTGGTTTTATTGCCGGCCTGCTGTTTTGGCGCGGTGACGGTGAGAACCGGTTCATTGCTGGTACTGTCGCTGGCGGCAAAACTGCAAGCGGCATGAATGGCTGAAGATAAGATGGCAACTTTGAAAAGACGTTGCTGGGCCGTTCCCTGAAAGAGTGAAGACATGCGCGAAATACCTGGTTAATTGTTAGTATTCGCTCACTTGCTTGCTGCCTGAAAGTACGGGCTTGGGTTAAAAGACCGTAAAAAAATATGGACTTATTTTATGTAATAAATGATGTCGACAGGAATGTAATGCAAGTGGTAATCATTATCAACTAGCAGTAAGCTAAGATGTATCTTGGACCGCACATTTTGTTAACTTATATATCTAAAAGAGACAGGTTATGTCACAGAAACCAGCGATTACCATTCATTACTGCACACAATGTAACTGGCTGCTGCGTTCCGCCTGGATGGCGCAGGAGTTGCTGCATACGTTTGCCGAGGATTTAAGTGCGGTAACGCTACAACCGGGAACCGGCGGCGTATTTGAGATCACCATTGATGGTCAGGTGATTTGGGAGCGTAAGCAGGAAGGCGGATTTCCGGATGCGGCCGCGCTGAAGCAGCGCGTACGCGATGTTTGCTGGCCGGATCGCGCGTTGGGGCATGTGGATAAGAAGAAGAGTTGATTTTGGTTGGTGCGATTTTCTGGACGGTCGCCATGAATGGCGACCCTACGTTCGTAATGCTAACTTTTGGCGATTTTTTCCGCCGCTTCGTGCAGCGCGCTAATGACTATCTCCAGCGCCTCATCCGAAATATCTTCCTGCGCCAGACGATGATTCAAGGTGTGTTTGATCAGGTGAATCGCCTGCTCAACCTGCGGAATGCTGCGGTTATTCACCAGAATCGCCAGTGAGGTTAAGCGCTCGATAATCGCATCCACATTGTCACGATTCTCTGCCAGCAGCGCCACGCCGCTCTCATTCAGTGCATAGGCTTTGCGTGATGCCTGCGCATCGACCACGCGAATCGCATCCATCTCTTCGAGCAGCGTCAGGTTGGGATAAATAATGCCGGGACTCGGGGAATATTCCCCTTTGGAGAGCTCTTCAACCGATTTGATCAGCTCATAACCGTGCGCAGAACTGTTGGCCAGAAAGTGCAGCATTAACAGGCGGATATCGCTGGCATCCAGCATCCGCTCCCGACGCTTCTTACGTGCGCCTGCACAGACGGTACGCTGTGCGTGATCGGATTGCCATGGAAAATCCCGCTGCTGTTTCATTGCCTTCCTGAGCGCTAATTAAGGGAGGTTGATAGTAGTCTGCCACCTGGCAAAATTCAACACAGGCGGCAGCGCGCGCAGCATTACCGTTATTTCTGATGCCAATAAGCTACGGCGCGCACGAAATCGGTATTTGCACCGCGTCCCTGGGTGAAGTAATCGCTCAGTAATTTCACCGCTTCGCCCTCGCCGGTCAGCCAGATGAAGTATTCAGTGGCGGGCAGCGCAATCTGATCCAGCTGTGCCGTTATCGGTGCCAGGTTATCGGCCTGCATGCTGCCGCTTCCCAACCAGCTCACCTGCACATTTGGCAAATCACCGAGATAATCGCGGCCGGTGGCTTCATCGGCATAGGCCAGCAGGTGAATTTCCTGCGCCTGCATTTCGCTGTAACGACGTTTAAAGGCAGGCAAACCGGTCTCATCGCAGACGTAAATCTGGCAGGCATAATCCGTTGGTATCACCAACGAACCGCGCGGGCCGCCCATCGCGATTTGATCGCCCACTTTGGCTTGGTTTGCCCAGCTGCTGGCAACGCCGCCATCGTGGACGTAGAAATCGATGGTCAGGGAATCGACGCCGTTAAATTCCAGCGGCGTGTAATCACGCGCGGCAGGTCGCACGCCATTCGGCCAAACGATGCCTTCATCGGTGATCTGCGGCAGCGCCAGCTCAGCGCCGGCATGTTCCGGGAAGAACACTTTGATGTGATCGTCAAACGATGGCGAGTTGAAGCCGGCCAGATCGCTGCCGTTGAAAACAATGCGCCAGAATTCACCGGCAATCAGCGTTTTGCTGACCACGGTGATATGGCGGAAGCGCAGTTCATTGCGCACGCGGCGTGGCACGCGTTCGGAAGGGGTAGTTTGCACGTGGTGTCTCCCTAAAAGATAGTGAAAGTCATTCTCATCTGATGGGGAGAGAATAGTTATGATATATCTTCGATGCAATGCCGAAAAATGCTATCTGTGTGTTTGGTCGCCAGAATGGTACGCGCCATCGCAAAGGTCGCCATGAATGGCGACCCTACGGAAGGCATGTGCGAATGTAGGGGCGTCATTTATGACGACCTTCATAAAGGATGTAGCAGATTGGAATTTTGTGGCGGGACGAGATTACGCCTGGTGATTGCCGCAGGTTACGAAACTGCCATCATCCTGGCTGTGTTTCGGCAGCACATTGTCGCCCAGAATTTCATGCTGCGCGCAATGGGGTTGATGCGGATGCAGACCGCCTGGCGGTGAAAAAGGCTCGGCCATTTGTGCACTTGCCAGCGAAGAAAACGCTACAAGCGCTGTCATGAGGAACAACGGTAGAAGTCGCATAATTTTTTTGTCTGTTCACTATAGCGGCCCGGAATGGACCAGAAATGCAGGTGATTATCCAGCCTGATGTGTGGCGGCTGGTGATTTACGCGGCCAATCAGGTTTCGATGGAGAATTTTACGCCGATTACCGCCTTGAGTTTATAAAATCGTGCGGTTTGTCACGGTTTACCGCACGAATTATGCATTACATATCCGCCACCGGAATATAGAAGGTGCCCTGCAACAGATCGGGCGTACTGTATTTCAGATCCAGCTTGAGCAAATCTTTGCCCGCACGGCGTGCTACGCCCAGCGCTGGCAAGTGGTTGTAGTAAATCTCCGCGGTGAACGCGTTGATCTCTTCCGGCGCGCCGTGCCAGTCAATCTCCGCATACAAACCACTTTCTCCGGTCCAGTTCTGCACATTACGCGGCAGCACATCGGCGTACTGACTTTCCAGCGCCTGGAACAGGCTGATGTGTTGCTGATCGGCGGAATGTAGGCCCGGACTGAACTGGAAGCCCAGCCAGCCGCGATTTACGTGCTGACCCGCAAAAGCGATGAAATCACGCGTGTGCTGCGCCACCACATGGTTATGGTGATCGATGTATTCGCCGAAGCGGCATTCCCACTCAATCACTTCACCACACAGCTGAATTTCCGGCTTCTGCGCCAGACGCGCATTGACCCACTCGCGCTGCGTGGAGATGCGGCTGTGGAAATCCTTCATCAGCATCTCTGGAATGCGGCGATAGGCACCCGGCGTCATCGAGAAGTGACTTTTAAACACGCGGGTAAAATTCTGCTGATTATCAAAGCCAAAGCGCACCGCAATGTCGATCAGCGGCATGTTGGTCAAACGCAGCGCCATCGCCGCCATGGTCAGACGACGTTTGCGCGTGTAGGACGCCAGCGTTTGCCCGGTCATCTCTTTGAACATGCGCTGCATGTGCCATTTCGAGTAACCGGATTTCAGGGTAATCAGATCGATGTTGAGTTCGTCGGTCAGGTTCGCTTCTATCCAGTCCACCAGATCGTTGATGTACTGTTTTTTTACATTCAGGCTGAGCATGATTTTGATGGTCGAATGAGGTGGTTAACGTCATGAATTTGCGTTATTCGTCACATAAATATAACAAAAACGTATTACTAACGTAAGGAAGAGTAAACGTACCGAAGCGGGAAAAGCATTAATTGCTTAGGTTACTAACGTTTTTTTGATCGCAGAAAAGAAAAAGGTCGCCATGAATGAACTGAACCCCATAACCTGGACCGTTTAGTTAAAGCGCTGCGTAATGCTGAGTCCTGTACGCTACCGGACTCAGCCCACCCAGCCCCATTTTTATCCGCTTAGTATTCCAGAAGTGGATATAGTCTCCGATGTCCTTCTCCAGCTCCTCTACGTCACGGTATTTCTTCAGGTAAAACATTTCCGACTTCAGATGACCGAAGAAGTTTTCCATCACCGCGTTGTCCAGGCAGTTTCCTCTGCGCGACATGCTCTGTTTTATCCCGTTTTCCGCCAGGCGCCGCTGATACTCCGGCATCTGATACTGCCAGCCCTGATCGCTGTGAAGAAGCGGACGCTGCTCGCCCGTCAGATGCTGTAAGGCTCTGCTCAGCATACCGTTTATCATCGGCATCAGCGGCTTACGCGCCGTTTCCCAGCCCACGATTTCGCCGTTATACAGGTCCAGAACCGGGGACAGGTAGCATTTTTCACCCGCAACGCTGAACTCCGTTACGTCCGTTACCCACTTCTCGTTCGGTGCCTGTGCCCGGAAGTTGCGCTGCAGCACGTTGCCGGCTGTCCGCCCCTCGGGCCCGCGACAGGACCGGTATCTCTTCTTTCTTACCGGCGACTGCAGACCCAGCGCCGACATCAGCTTCAGCACGGTTTTCCCGCTCAGCGCCCAGCCGTGCTGCCTGAGCAGGCAGCCCATGCGCCGGTAGCCATAAACACTGCGATGCTCCTCTGACAGCCTGACGATAAGCGTCTTCACCTCTGCGTACTTATCCGCTGCCTGCTGGCGGGCAAGCTGATAAAAAAAAGTGCTTTTTGGCAGCCGCGATACGCTCAGCAGCACCGGCAGGCGATGCCGCGTGCGCAGCAGCGTCACGGCTGCGGCTTTTTCTCCCGCTCCCGGCGCTTTTTTTCCAGGATAATCTCCTGCATGACCTTCAGATAGTCGTTTTCGGCACGCAGGTATTCGAGCTCCTTAAGCAGCTCTTCCGGCGTCATTGACCCGACTGGTTTTGGTGATTTTTCTTTGCCTGACATTGGTGTTCTCCGCGTGCTGTTTTCGGGCGGGAAAGCATAGTGACCTTTAAGGCTGTACTGGCGGACCCAGGATTCAACCGTTTTGTGTGAGCTGATATTAAAACGCGCCGCAACCGCAGCGTATGACTCACCGGTATGAGCCAGAGCATAATGCGCCACCTGGACCCTGAAGTCAGAAGAATAACGCCGGTGCCCGCGGGGAAGCAAAGCCTGCTCACCGTGATGCTGATAGCGCGCAACCCAGCGGCGGAGGTTAGTAGGGGCAATGCTGAAGTGCTTAGCCGTTCCATCAATACCGGCATGGCCGCTAAGAAAATAGTGAATGGCCGAGAGTTTAAATTCGATGGGATATTTTGTTGTCATAGAGCTGCACCTTCAATGTCAGATTATGGTCCAACATTTGGGGTGCAGTTCATGAATGGCGACCCTACGGTGATATCAATGGGTTCTGTTAATGCGGGGACTCAATGCGAACGCATGCCCGCTGCCGTCATCATCATACGAAACAGTGATGCCACCACACCGAGTGCCAGCACGCTTGCGCCGTAAATGACTACCAGCCACATCACCTGCTTCCACCACGGAATCTTAGTTTCAGAGTGAGTTTTCATGTTGCTGACCTCGGTTTTCATATCAATGGTATCCTTCGTCGGCTTTGATTTTTCCGCGGAACACGTAGTAACTCCAGAAGGTGTAACCCAGAATGACCGGAATAATCAGCAAGCCGCCCACCAGCATAAACGCCTGGCTGCTCGCCGGAGACGCCGCCTGCCAGATGGTGATGGACGGTGGAATGATGTTCGGCCAGATGCTGATGCCAAGGCCCGAGAAGCCCAGGAAAATCAGCGCCAGCGTCAGGATGAACGGCGAGTAATGCGCTTCACGCTTGATGGCGCGCACAATCCCCCACGAACAGAGCACCACCAGCACCGGAACCGGCAGGAACCAGAACAGGTTCGGACGCGAGAACCAGCGCTGCGCGATATCCGCATGCGTCAGCGGCGTCCAGATACTGATAATGCCCACCACCAGCAGCAGCGTCAGCGTCAGCGGTGTCGCCAGCGCAGACATCTTACGGTGCAGGTCGTGTTCGGTTTTCATGATCAGCCAGGTACAACCCAGTAGCGCATAAGCGATCACCAGACCAACGCCGCAGAACAGCGGGAACGGCGCTAACCAGCTCATCGCTGAACCCGCATATTCACGGCCAATCACCGGGAAACCATTCAGGATGGCGCCAACGGCCACGCCCTGGCTGAAGGTGGCCAGCAGTGAACCGGCAATAAACGACTTATCCCAGAACGGACGGTGTTCTACCGTGGCCTTGAAGCGGAACTCAAAGGCTACGCCGCGGAAGATCAGGCCAATCAGCATCGCCGTCAAAGGAATCGACAGCGCATCCAGCAGCACCGAATACGCCAGCGGGAATGCGCCGTACAGCGCCGCGCCGCCCAGTACCAGCCAGGTTTCGTTGCCATCCCAAACCGGGGCAACGGTGTTCACCATCATGTCGCGTTCGATGGGATCTTTGTTAAACGGCAGCAGCAAGCCAATGCCGAGATCGAAGCCATCCATCACGATGTACATCAAGGTGCCAAACACGATGATGGCAAACCAGATAATTGAAAAGTCGATCATCTTAGTGCTCCCCACTCTTTTCGCTATGGGTTTTGGCCGCCGACAACGGACGCGCTGGCGTGTGATGCTGACCCGGACCACCGTGATCAACCTCTTTACCTTCGCCGGTCACCGGACCCTCTTTGATCAGACGCATCATGTAGAGGTAACCAACACCAAACACCGACGAGTAGACCAGAATGAACGCCAGCAGGCTGATGCTCATATGCATATCGCCATGCGCGGAGACCGCATCAATGGTGCGCTGCACGCCATACACCACCCAAGGCTGACGTCCAATTTCGGTAGTAAACCAGCCGGCCAGAATGGCGATTAAACCCGATGGCCCCATCAGCAGCGTGAACCACAGGAACGGACGCGAGTGGTACAAACGGCCTTTGAAACGCAGCCACAGAGACACCACGCCGAGCGTAATCATCAGCAGGCCCAGCGCCACCATCACGCGGAATGACCAGAAGATGATGGTGGAATTCGGACGGTCCTCTTTCGGGAAGCTCTTCAACGCAGGAATCTGCTTGTCGAGGCTGTGCGTCAGAATCAGGCTGCCGAGGTACGGGATTTCCAGCGCGTACTTGGTGCGCTCTTGCTCCATATCCGGCACACCGAACAGAATCAGCGGCGTGGCTTCACCCGGCTTGTTTTCCCAGTGTCCTTCAATCGCCGCGATTTTCGCTGGCTGATGCTCAAGGGTGTTCAGGCCATGCGCATCACCGATCATTGCCTGAATCGGCGCGACGATCAGCGCCATCCACAGCGCCATCGAGAACATCTTACGAATCGCTGGATTGTCGTTACCGCGCAGCAAATGCCAAGCGCCCGACGCGCCGACAAAGAAGGCGCTGGCGAGGAAGGCACCCACCGACATGTGGAACAAGCGATAAGGGAACGAAGGGTTAAAGATGATTTTCAGCCAATCTTCCGGCACCACGATGCCGTTCTGGATGATGTAGCCCTGCGGCGTATGCATCCAGCTGTTCGACGCCAGAATCCAGAAGGTGGAGAAGATGGTACCGAGCGCGACCATGCAGGTTGCAAAGAAGTGCAAGCCTGGACCGACGCGGTTCCAGCCAAACAGCATCACGCCAAGGAAGCCCGCTTCAAGGAAGAACGCAGTTAACACTTCATAGGTGAGCAGCGGGCCGGTAATACTGCCAGCAAACTGTGAGAAACCACTCCAGTTAGTACCGAACTGGTACGCCATCACCAATCCGGATACCACACCCATGCCGAAGTTAACGGCAAAAGCTTTCGACCAGAAATGGTAGAGATCGCGATAGGTCTCGTTACGGGTTTTCAGCCACATCCCTTCAAGCACCGCCAGGAAACTGGCGAGACCGATGGTGATGGCTGGAAAGATAATATGGAAGGAAACAGTAAATGCGAACTGAATCCTGGCCAGATGAAAGGCGTCTAATCCAAACATTGCTTACCTCATTGCCACAAATTACACCGAATTTTTACTTATAATTAACAAGCAGAGCGCAGCGGTTATTCGCCGTGCTTAAAGAAATGTCGCGCCAATGTAAAAGGAAGTGGTGCGAACAAAAAGATACAGGGGAGTTCGGTAAAACTATAACAGTGTTTTTTGATTTCGATCATTGTTTTCAGCAGAAACTAATACTTTAAAATCACCACGTTAAGGTTAAACACCCTCACTCATTGTGACAATATTGTTATTGTTTTCCGCTTATTCTCGCTGTGCTCAGCTGGTAACCACTTCATTTATTTATTTTTTAGTGCAAAGCGAAAAGATGATATTTATGGCGTTTGAATGAAACATGTAAATATTTCCGGACAGCGCGAGGGGATCATAATTGTTAATTAAAAGATAATATTTTTATAATAAAAAGATATATTCCTGCTGATTAATTATGCCGTGATGTAAACGTGGTGACGTTAACCTGCTGCGGCATGGCATTTGCCAGCGGCGACAAGCTGTGCTTTTTTAGAGCAGTAATCAACCAGTTAAACAGCGAAGGAGAGGTTATGGCCCGTCTTACTGCACAGGATTTCCCTCAGGAACTGCTCGAGCTTTACGATTACTACGCCCATGGCAAAATCAGCAAACGCGAATTTATCTCGATGGCGGCGAAATTCACCGTTGCGGGTATGGCGAGCGCAACATTATTGAGCGCCATGAGCCCCAATTATGCGCTGGCGCAGCAGGTGGAATTTACCGATCCGGCGATCAAACCGGAGTACATTCACTATCCGTCACCGCAAGGTCACGGCGAGGTGCGCGGCTATCTGGTACGACCGGCCAATGCCTCCGGCAAAGTGCCTGCGGTGGTGGTGGTGCACGAGAATCGTGGCCTCAATCCCTACATCGAAGACGTGGCACGACGGGTAGCGAAAGCCGGTTATATCGCGCTGGCACCGGATGGTCTGAGTTCGCTGGGCGGTTATCCGGGCAATGATGATGAAGGCAAAACGATGCAGGCCAAAGTCGATCCAACCAAGTTGATGAATGACTTTTTCGCCGCGATTGATTTCCTGATGCATCACGAGGAAGGCACCGGCAAAGTGGGCATCACCGGCTTCTGCTACGGCGGTGGCGTAGCGAATGCGGCAGCGGTCGCGTTTCCCGATTTGGCCTGTGCGGTGCCGTTTTATGGCCGTCAGCCTAAAGCCGAAGATGTGCCGCGCATCAAAGCGCCGCTGTTGTTGCACTATGCCGCGCTGGATAAAGGTATCAACGAAGGTTGGCCAGCCTATGAAGAGGCGTTAAAGGCCAATCATAAAGTCTACGAAGGCTACGTTTATCCCGGCGTGAATCATGGCTTCCATAATGATTCGACGCCGCGTTACGACAAAGCCGCCGCCGAATTAGCCTGGAGCCGCACGCTGGGCTGGTTTGAGAAGTATTTGCACGCGTAATGCCGCTGTGGTCGCCATTGATGGCGACCTTCTCAATCCGCCTTCAATATCCGATGTACATTGCTTTCCAGCCAATCTGCCAGCCCGGTCACCTGCCCTTCCACCTCGCGGCCTAACGACGTCAAACGATACTCGACGTGCGGCGGCACCACTTCATAGGCGATGCGCTCAACAAAACCATCCTCTTCCATATAGCGCAGCGTCTGCGCCAGCATGCGTTCGCTAACACCGCCAATCTTGCGACGCAGCTCGCTAAAGCGCAGGGTTTCTTCGCGCAGCGCCAGCAAAATCAGTACGCTCCAGCGGCTGGTAATGCGTTTTAGCACTTCGCGCGACGGGCAGTTCACGTTAAGCAACTCACCGCGCGTAAATTTTTCACTCATCTTTTCAGACATTTAACTCATCTACCTCAAACTAACAAATCTGTAAGTACTTACTAAAAGTTAGTTTATCGCTTAGGCTGTTTTCATACCAGTTCAAAAGGAGAACAACATGATTGCGATTACAGGTGCCACCGGCCAACTGGGCCGTTTGGTGATTGACGCGTTACTGAAAAAAGTGCCGGCTAGCGAAATCATTGCAGCGGTGCGTTCGCCGGAGAAAGCAGCCGATCTGCAAGCATTGGGCGTGACGCTGCGTGCGGCGGATTACGGCAAACCGGAAACGCTGCACAGCGCCTTTGCTGGCGTCGATAAGTTGCTGCTGATCTCCTCCAGTGAAGTCGGCCAGCGTGAAGCGCAGCACAAGGCGGTGATCGAGGCGGCAAAAGCCGCCGGCGTTGGCTTTATCGCCTACACCAGCCTGCTGCACGCCGACACGTCGCCATTGGGTTTAGGCATTGAGCATCGTGCGACTGAAGCGCAGCTGAAAGCTTCCGGCATTCCGTTCGCGCTGCTGCGTAACGGCTGGTACACCGAAAACTACGCGGCGAGTATTGCGCCAGCGCTGGCGCATCATGCCTTTATTGGTGCGGTCGGTGAAGGTCGCATCGCCTCGGCGGCGCGCGCTGATTATGCGGCGGCGGCAGCCGAAGTGATCAGCCGTGACGATCAGGCTGGCAAAGTGTATGAACTGGCTGGCGACGACAGTTACACGCTGGCGCAGTTCAGCGCCGAGATTGCCAAACAGTCGGGCGAGCAAGTGGATTACATCAACCTGCCGCAGGCCGAATTTGCCGCAGCGCTGAAAGGTGCCGGTTTGCCGGATGGCTTGTCCGAGATGCTGGCAGATTCAGATGCCGGTGCTGAAAAAGGTGGATTGTTTGATGATAGCCATACGCTGAGCAAACTGATTGGTCGCCCAACCACGCCGTATGCGGAAGTGATTAAGGCGGCGTTGCAGAAGTAAGGTGCGGCCTGATGCCCTCACCCCGGGCCTCTCCCACGGGAGAGGGAGACGCTGCCACATGTTAGCTCGATCGGTTCCCTCTCCCGCCTGCGGGAGAGGGTTAGGGTGAGGGAAATACAGCTCAGTTCCCGCTGCGTATGCCATCAATTGATCAAGCCATCCCGCGCTTTTTCGCGCAAATTTTAGCGATTTTCTTAAATACAGATAATTCTGCGTACCTATTTAAACATCAATCTTAAACGCCGCTTTCATTTCCTGAAATATAGTCCGTTGTAATCGCTGAAAAATCGTAAAAACACCGGATCCATCGACATGATTTATTACGTTCATAGATAAATCGCATTGTTGTTTCGCCCGTTCAGAGCTCTATAATTTGTTCTTTACGCATTCAAGAATTTACCAGGAGGCTGCTATTAATACTAACCAACAGCAATATAACGCTTTCGAGGATCGACGCGCTGATGCTGAACTGGAGTATCAATATAATCCTCATGAGTTCGTTCGCGAAGGTATGCAGGATTCGGAGCCGGAACCCGAGCTGATTGAAGGTCTGCCCGCGCCGGATGCGCTGACGCCTGCCGATCGCTACATGGAACTGTTTGAGCAGGTGCAAACATCGCACATATTTGCCGACAGCAAAACGTTCCCGGACTGCGCACCAAAATTCGATCCGCTGGATATTTTAATTCGTTTTCGTCGTCGTAAACGCGCAGTGGATTTTGATCTGGAAGCATTCGTGCATGAACATTTTTATTCACCCCAAGTGAATGAGAGTTTTTATGTTTCCAATCCAGATAAAACCTTAACCGAACATATTGACGATCTGTGGCCGGTGTTAACCAAAATGCCGCAGCAACATTTAGCGCATTCATCGCTGCTGCCGTTGCCGAAACCGTATGTGGTGCCTGGCGGTCGATTCGGAGAAACCTATTACTGGGACTCCTACTTCAGCATGCTCGGTCTCGCCGATGCAGGCCGCGACGATTTGCTGCGTCACATGGCGGATAACTTTGCCTGGCTGATTGATAACTACGGTCACGTGCCGAACGGCAACCGGACTTACTACCTCAGCCGCTCGCAGCCGCCGGTATTTGCGCTGATGGTCGAACTGTTTGAAGAGGATGGCATTCGCGGTGCGAAACGCTATCTCGATCAGTTGATGAAAGAGTACCAGTTCTGGATGGATGGCGCGGGCGAGTTGATGCCGCATCAGGCCTATCGCCACGTGGTGCGCATGCCTGATGGTTCGCTGCTCAACCGTTACTGGGACGATCGCGACACGCCGCGCGATGAGTCGTGGCTGGAAGATATTGAAACCGCGAAGAAATCCGGTCGTCCGGCGAATGAGGTTTACCGCGATCTGCGTGCCGGTGCCGCATCCGGTTGGGATTACTCTTCACGCTGGCTGCGCGATCCGCAGCGTCTGGCGAGTATCCGTACCACACAATTTATTCCTATCGATCTCAACGCGTTCCTCTACAAGCTGGAGCTGATGATTTCGACGTTGTCCCATGCCAAAGGCGAAGAATTGACGGCGCTGGCGTGGCAGAAAAAAGCCGATGCGCGTAAGCAGGCGATTCACCGCTATCTGTGGGATAACACCGCTGGGGTGTATCGCGATTACGACTGGCGTCGCGAGCGCTTTGGCGCCTTTACCGCTGCGGCGGTGGTGCCGCTGTTCCTTGGCCTCGCCTCGCCCGAGCAGGCACATTTGCAGGCCGTTGCGCTACGTCATCTGCTGTTGACGCAAGGCGGTTTGCTGACCTCGATGGTGGAAAGCGGTGAACAGTGGGATAAACCCAATGCCTGGGCGCCGCTACAATGGATGGCGGTTGTCGGTTTGAATCACTACGGTGAAGAGACGCTGGCGACAGAAATTGCCGTTAACTGGCTGAATACGGTGAACAATTTCTACTCACTGCATCATAAGTTGGTGGAGAAGTATGACATCAGCGGCGATCGCGCCCGTCCGGGTGGCGGTGGTGAATATCCGCTGCAGGACGGTTTCGGCTGGACCAACGGCGTGACGCGCAGATTGATGACCATGTATGGGCATTTGCTGGCGGATTAAGGATGGTGCGGTTTGATGCCCTCACCCTGGCCCTCTCCCACAGGGAGAGGGAAACGCTGCCACATGTAAGCTCGATCTATTCCCTCTCCCGCCTGCGGGAGAGGGTTAGGGTGAGGGCAAAGCTACCCCGCCAACCCAAATCCCTGCTTACCGTTCTTCTTGATCTGATACATCGCCTCATCCGCCCGCATCAGCGCTTCATCGAAGCTGTCGCGTTCCTGCACCTGAGCAATGCCCATCGATGCGCCAATCTGTGCGTGACCGTTATCAATATCAAACGGTGTTAGCGCGGCATCCAGCACCGCCTGCAGCAGAATGCGTACTTTCGGGTAGTCGATCAGGAACGGCATCAGCAGTACAAACTCATCGCCGCCCAAACGACCAATCACCACGTTTGGCGGCAGCACATCGGTGATGCGCTGACTCAGCTGAATCAATACCTCATCCCCGCTGCGATGTCCCAGCGTGTCGTTGACGTGTTTGAAGTTATCGAGATCGATAAACGCCACGCATAGCGGCCCCAGCGCTTTCATCTTGCTGTACTGCGTGTGCAGCGCATGGCGGTTGGTCAGTCCGGTAAGCGGATCGTGATGCGCCAGCGATGAGAGCTGCGCTTCATACTGCTTCTCTTTGGTCATGTCGATGTGCGTGCCAGTGACTTTGATCGGATTGCCCGCTTCGTCCCATTCGGTGACGCGTCCGCGATCCAACACCCATTTGATGCTGTCGTCCTTGCCCAGCATACGGTGCAGCGCTTCGTAGTAAGGCGCGCGCCCTTCGATGTGATCGTAAAAGGCTTTCAGCACTTCGTCTGCGTCATCCGGATGCAAGCGATCGCGCCATACATCGAACTGGGCTTTGGTCTCTTTCGGCTGGAAACCCAGCATCGCGCCCCAGCGACGGTTAAAAATCACCAGTTTGCCGCTGGGAATATGCAATTGCCACAAACATAAACCGGTTCCATCCAGCGCTGCACTCAGCTTATTACGCGCGTCATGCGCTATACGCTTTAATCGCGCATTATGCTTT